>JBFGUI010000099.1:0-12547 GCA_041565695.1 Kiloniellaceae bacterium | reverse complement strand
TGCTCGACATCATGATGCCCGGCGAGACCGGCCTGGAGCTGACCGAGACCCTGCGCCGGGACAACGGCGTCCCGATCCTGCTGCTCACCGCCATGAACGAGACCGAGAACCGCATCGCCGGCTTCGAGTGCGGCGCCGACGACTACCTGCCGAAGCCCTTTGAGCCGCGCGAACTGGTGCTGCGCATCAATGCCATCCTGCGCCGCGCGCCGCCGCCGGCCGCCATCCAGGCGCGGACCAAGGTGGTGTTCGGCGACTTCTGCTTCGACCTGGAGCGCGAGGAGCTGACCCGGGACGGCGCCTACGTGCGCCTGACCACCGCCGAAGCCTCGCTGCTGAAGGCCCTGGCGCGGCGCGCCGGCGAGCCGATCACCCGCGATGACCTCAGCGAGGAGAGCCTGATCAGCGGCAACGCCCGCACCATCGATGTCCAGGTGACCCGCCTGCGCCGCAAGATCGAGGTCGACCCCAAGTTCCCGCGCTACCTGCAGACCGTGCGCGGCACCGGCTATGTGCTGATGCCCGATTGATGCCGCGTCCCCTGCCCCGACAGGCCCGCACGCCATGAGCAGCAAACCGCGAGACCCCCTCTATCCGCACGGGGGCCCCGGCCCGGTCCGCCGCTTCCTGCCGCGCTCGCTGCTCGGCCGCGCGGTGCTGATCATCGTCACCCCGCTGATCCTCATGCAGGTGATCTCCACCTGGGTGTTCTACGACCGCCACTACGACACCATCACCAAGCGCCTGGCGCAGGGCCTGGCCGGTGACGTGGCGGCGGTGATCACCCTGCTGGTGCGCAGCGACAGCGAGATGGAGCAGCGCCGCATCTTTCAGATGGCGCGGGTGACCATGCAGCTCGACCTCAGCTTCACGCCCGAAGCGAAACTGCTGATCCCCGAGAAGAGCCCGGCGCGCGGCATCGTCGAGAGCCGCCTGGAAGACGCCCTGAACGAGCGGGTGCGCCAGCCCTTCGTGATCGACGCCCGCTCCATCGAGGAGCGGGTCGAGATCCTGATTGAGCTGCCCGAGGGCGTGCTGCGGGTGCTGGTGACCGACGAGCGGCTGTTTTCCTCTACCACCTACATCTTCATCTTCTGGACCATCGGCAGCTCGATCCTGCTGTTCGGCATCGCCGTCATCTTCATGCGCAACCAGGTCAAGCCGATCCGTCGCCTGGCACGCGCCGCCGAAAGCTTCGGCAAGGGCCAGGAGGTGCGCGAATTCAAGCCGGAGGGCGCCACCGAGGTGCGCCAGGCCGCGGTCGCCTTCATCAACATGCGCGACCGGATCAAGCGGCAGATCCAGCAGCGCACGGAGATGCTGGCGGGCGTCAGCCACGACCTGCGCACGCCGCTGACCCGCATGAAGCTGCAGCTGGAGATGATCGGCGACTCGCCGGACGCCAAGAACCTGCAGTCCGACGTCGCCGAGATGGAGCACATGGTCGAGGGCTATCTCGCCTTCGCCCGCGGCGAGGGCCAGGAGACCCCGGCGCCGACCGACCTGGGCGAGCTGCTGCGCGACGTGGTCGACCAGATGACCCGCGACGGGCGCGCCGTCGACCTGCACGTCGAACAGGACATCACCCTTGCGCTGCGCCGCGACGGCATGCGTCGCTGCCTCACCAACCTCATCGCCAACGCCCAGCGCCACGGCGAGCACGTGGCGGTGCGCGCCGGCCGGCGCAAGAACCTGGTCGAGGTCACCGTCGACGACGACGGCCCCGGCATCCCGCCGGAGCGCCACGAAGACGTGTTCAAGCCCTTCTTCCGCCTCGAGCAGTCCCGCAATCCGGCAACCGGGGGTATCGGTCTGGGCCTGACCATCGCCCGCGACGTGGCCCGCAGCCATGGCGGCGATGTCAGCCTCGAATCTGCGCCGGGTGGCGGTCTGCGGGCGCGCATCTGGCTGCCCGTCTGACCGGCCGCCGGCAGGCCTGCACAACTTCCGGTTATATTCTCCGATCGTATTTATAGGCCTTTAACTCTTAGCTGCCTAAGCTGCCGCCGCTGATTCCCGCCGGGCCCGCAACCGGCGGGTTCCCGCAGAAAGCAGGCGATGGAGAGTTAGAATGACCACTGCGCGTGGGTTGTTGTCGGAAGAAGAGGTTGATTCCCAGCTCGAGAGCGAGGTTCTCGACGAAGCCCGGGATCTGGTCAGCAACCTCGAACTGCGCGTCCAGCAGGTCAAGAACGGCGTGCTGAACCCGAAGGAGGCCGCCAAGGCCCTGGCCCAGGAGTCGGCCAACCTGCGCATGAAGGCGCGCGCGGTGAACCTGGTCGGCTTCGGTCCCCTGACCCACCGCCTGGACGAATATCTCAGCGAACTCGATGCCGTCGACGACAAGCACGCCGACGACCTCATCACCTTCGCCGACCGCATCTCCGCCCTGCTCGACGGCGAGGCGGTGGACGTCGACAGCGTCGCCGCCGTGCTGCGCCAGCTGCCCCAGCAGCACACCTTCAACGTCGAAGACGTGACGGTGATGGACAAGGACGTGACCCTGGTCATCCCGCAGCGCTCGGCCGCCAAGGTCGTCGGCCGCGAGCTGGCCGCCTGCGGCTACCGCGTGGCCACCGTCCTCAATCCCATTGAGGCGCTGGAGCTGATCCTCGAGACCAAGCCGGACCTGGTGATCACCTCCCAGGTGATGCCGCGGCTGAGCGGCGTCGACCTGGCCTGCGCCCTGGCGGCCATGCCGACCACGAAGGCCATCCCGGTGGCCCTGCTGACCAGCCTGGACCCGGACCATCCGGACTTGAAGCCGCTGCCGATGAACGTCGGCCTGATCCGCCGCGGCAGCAACTTCGGCGACGACTTGGCCGACGTGCTGCAACGCTTCAACATCACCTGAGCCCGTCGCGCGGGTTCCGCCGCTTCGAAGGGCCGCCCGCGGGTGGCCCTTTTTTGTTCGGAGAACGTCTCAGTAGAGCCGGCCGCCGTTGGGCACCGGCAGGTCGGCGGTGACCAGCACAACCTCGCCCTCGGCGTCGGGAAAGCCGAGCACCAGGATCTCGGACATGAACTTGCCGATCTGGCGCGGCGGGAAGTTCACCACCGCAGCGACCTGCTTGCCGACCAGCTGCTCTGGAGCGTAGTGCCGGGTGACCTGCGCCGAGGACTTTTTCACGCCGAGTTCCTCGCCGAGGTCGACCCAGAGCTTGATCGCCGGCCGCCTTGCCTCGGGGAAGGGTTGGGCGTCGACCACGGTCCCGACCCGCACGTCTACCTTGAGGAAATCGTCGAAGGAAATCTGCGGGCTGTCGGCCATCGCCGGGAGCACTCCCCTTGGGTCCAGTCGGCGGCCCGGAACCGGGCGCGAAGAAGGCGGCGACGCTATCACCCCAGCAAGGAGTCGGACAAGCCGGCGCCGCCGTCGAAGCCGCCCCGGTATTTCGCCGGATCTCGCCGCCATCACCGAAAAAACCCTTTCTGATCAAGGAAATCCCGTCGGAACATCGAAGATCTGGCGGGGTGGGACGAGAAAGTTGAAATATCCTGAAGACGACACAATGTCGCTTTTTGACAATCTGCGGCGACTCCGTTAGGGTCCCGCCTCCTGTCCACTGCCGGCGTGAGAATCGTAAGGAGGTCCGCCATCCCCCTGTCCAGAGAAGAACTCGACTTCGTCGTGCCGGCGCGCACGCCGCGCACGCTCCATCCGGTCCGTCGCAAGAACCTGGTGGACCGCCGAATGGAGGACCTGCGCCGCATATTCCTGGAAGGCCTGTCGCGGCAGATCGGCCTGGCCAAGGATCCCGACTTCACCTACCCCAGTCACGCCTTCGTCGAGCGCGGCGGCAATACCGTCAAGCAGATGCGCTACAAGCAACCCCGACCCTGGTGGTTCGAGGAAGACGGCGTGCTCTATCTGCGGCTCAACTTCGGTGAGCGCAGCATGCCGATCCCCGGCAAGAACCCGGTGATCCGCCTCGGCGGCAAGTCGAACCTCCTGCCAACGCTGGAGGCACTGCACATCCTGGTCGACAATCGGGAGCTGGATGACGTCATCGAAAAGATGGTGGTGGTCAGTCGCTGAGCGGCACTGCGCCGCGTTTTCCCAAGACTTCCCCTGAAACCTGTCGGTAGCAGCCAAGACCTGCAGCGATCGGAAAAGGATTCCATGCAAACGCTACAAGCCATCAAGGCCCCGCGGCGCGACCGCGACAGGGCCCTCACTTTCCGGCGTCCGCGCAAGGCCGACGGCGCCGAGGTCTGGGCATTGATCAAGGAGATCGAGGCCCTCGACGACAACTCGATGTACTGCAACCTGCTGCAGTGCTCGCACTTCGCCGGCACCTGCGCGCTGGCCGAGGAAGATGGCCGGCCGCTCGGCTGGGTTTCCGGCTACATCCCGCCGGAGACGCCCGACACGCTGTTCATCTGGCAGGTCGCGGTGCATCCCAGGGCCCGCGGGCGTGGCATCGCCAAGCAGCTCGTCCACGAACTGCTGCGCCGCCCGGAATGCTTCGAGGTGCGCCACCTGCACAGCACCATCACCCGCGACAACGCGGCCTCCTGGGGGCTGTTCCGCTCGCTCGCCGGCGACCTGCAGGCGCCGCTCGAAGACGCTGCGCACTTCGAGCGTGACGCGCACTTCAGCGGCGCCCATGCGACCGAGCACCTGGTGCGCATCGGGCCCTTCGAACGGGTCCGGCTGCGCCGCGCCGCCTGAACCGCCGGCTCTGCTGCTCCCTTTTCTCAAGCAATAACGAAAGAGGCATTCATGTCTTCTGCCCTCGACATCTTTTCCCGCCGGGAATCCGAAATCCGCAGCTACTGCCGCAGCTTTCCCGTGCTCTTCGAGCGCGCCAGCGGCGCCGAGCTCATCGCCGAGGACGGTCGCCGCTACATCGACTTCCTGGCCGGCTGCTCCTCGCTGAACTACGGCCACAACGACCCGGACATGAAGCTCGCCCTGGTCGACCACATCCTGCGCGACGGCGTCACCCATGGCCTCGACATGCATACCGACGCCAAGGCCGCCTTCATCGAGGCCTTCGAGGACATCATCCTCAAGCCGCGCGGCATGGACCACCGCCTGCAGTTCACCGGGCCGACCGGAGCCAATGCCGTCGAGGCGGCGCTGAAGCTGGCGCGCAAGGTGACCGGCCGGCAGCAGGTCGTCGCCTTCACCAACGGCTTTCACGGCGTGACCCTGGGCGCCCTGGCCGCCACCGGCAACAGCTATCACCGCGGCGGCGCGGGCCTGCCGCTGGAAGGCGTCACCCGCATGCCCTACGACGGCTACCTCGGCGACAGTGCGCTGAGCCTCGACATGCTCTCAAAGATGCTCGACGACCCCTCGAGCGGCATGGCGCCGCCCGCCGCCTTCATCGTCGAGACGGTGCAGGGCGAGGGCGGCCTCAACGTGGCGTCGGCCGAGTGGCTGCGCGGCCTGGAGCAATTGGCACGCCGGCACGGCAGTCTGCTGATCATCGACGACATCCAGGCCGGCTGCGGGCGCACCGGGACCTTCTTCTCCTTCGAGGAGATGGGGATCTCCCCCGACATCGTGACCCTGGCCAAGTCGCTTTCCGGCATGGGCCTTCCCTTCGCCATGGTGCTTCTCAAGCCGGAGCACGACGTCTGGGGGCCGGCCGAGCACAACGGCACCTTCCGCGGCAACAACCACGCCTTCGTCACCGGTCGGGTGGCGCTGGAGAAGTTCTGGCGGAACGGCGATTTTGCCGATCAGGTTCGCGATAAGGGCACTCACCTGGCCCACCGCCTGGCGCAGATCGCCAGCCGCTACGGCTATGACACCAAGGGGCGCGGTATGTTCCGCGGCATCGACGTCGGCAACGGCGAGACCGCTGCGGCGATCTGCGCGGCCTGCTTCGAGCGCGGCCTCATCATCGAGACGTCGGGCGCCCACGACGAAGTGGTCAAGGTCCTGGCACCGCTGACCATCCGGCCCGAGCAGCTCGAGGCGGGCCTCGACATCCTCGCCGCTGCCTTCGAGGCGACCCACCGCTCGGCCGCCGCAGCCTGAGCCCAAGCGCGGAAACCGCAGAGGAGAAACGTCAGATGATCGTGCGAGACTACGAGGAAGCCCGGAACAGCGAGCGTTGCGTGACCGCGGAAGGCTGGCAGAGCGTGCGCCTGCTGCTGAAGGGCGACGACATGGGCTTCAGCTTTCACATCACCACCATCTTCGAGGGCGCCGAGCTGCGGCTGCACTACAAGAACCACTTCGAATCGGTCTACTGCATCTCGGGCCAAGGCTCGATCGAGGACTGCGCCACCGGCGAGGTTCATGCCATCCGCCCCGGCGTGATGTACGCCCTCGACCGGCACGACAAGCACATCCTGCGCGCCGAGACGGAGATGGTCATGGCCTGCTGCTTCAATCCGCCGGTGACCGGGCGCGAAGTGCACGGGCCGGACGGTGCCTACGCTCTGGAAGACGCGGCCGCCTGACGGGACGGCTGCAGGGACGGATGGAAGACCGATACGATCGCGCGCCGCTCTCGGGAAGCGAGAGGCGGCGCCGCAACCAAGGGGAGAGCCTTGTCGTGACTGAGCAAGTCAGCACCGCTGCGAACGACGAAAGCGGCCGGCGTTCAGCGGGCCACAGCGTTCACAAGATCGGCGGCACGTCGATGTCGGCGGTGGAGTCCGTGCTGGACAACATTATCATCGGCGCACGCCCGGGCAGCGAGCTTTACAATCGCATCTTCGTGGTCTCGGCCTACGGCGGCATGACCGACCTGCTGCTGGAGCACAAGAAGACCGGCGAGGCCGGGGTCTATGCCCTCTATGCCGGCGCGGAGAGCGAATGGGCCTGGGGCGATGCGCTGAGCCGGGCCGGCGCGGCGATGCGGGAAAAGAACCGCGAAGTCCTGTCGGACCCCGCCGACATTGCCCTCGCCGACAGCTTCGTCGAGGAGCGCATCGAGGGCGCGCGCAGCTGCCTCTTGGACCTGCGCCGCCTCTGCTCCTTCGGCCAGTTCAAGCTGACCGAGCACCTGATGACGGTACGCGAACTGCTCAGCGGCCTGGGCGAGGCGCAGTCGGCTCACAACCTGATGCTGCGGCTGCGCCGTGAAGGCGTCAACGCGGCCTTCGTCGACCTGACCGGCTGGCGCGAGCACGAAAGCCGCGATCTCGAGACCCGCATCGCCGAGGCTTTCCGCGGCATCGACCTCGCCACCCAGCTGCCGATCGTCACCGGCTACGCCCAGTGCGAGGAAGGCCTCGTCGGCCTCTACGGGCGCGGCTACAGCGAGATCACCTTTTCGGCCATCGCCGTGCAGACCGGCGCCCGGGAAGCCGTGATCCACAAGGAGTTCCATCTCTCCTCCGCCGACCCCAAGCTGGTCGGGACCGAGGCGGTGCGCCCGATCGCCGAGACCAACTACGACGTCGCCGACCAGCTTTCCAACATGGGCATGGAGGCGATCCACCCGAGCGCGGCAAAGGGCCTGCGCCAGGCCGCCATCCCGCTGCGCATCAAGAACACCTTCGAGCCGGGGCACCCCGGCGCGGTGATCCGTGCCGACCTGGAAGCCAAGGCGCCGGCGGTGGAGATGATCACCGGCCTGAAGTCCGTCTTCGCCTTCGAGTTCTTCGAGCAGGACATGGTCGGCGTGAAGGGCTACGACGCGGCCATCCTCGAGGCACTGAAGCGCCACAAGCTGCGTATCGTCACCAAGACCTCCAACGCCAACACCATCACGCACTTCCTCAAGGGCACCGCCAAGGCGATCAAGCGCGTCGAGCAGGACCTCAGTGCCCGCTTCCCTGGCGCCGCGATGAGCACGCGCAGCGTCGCCGTGATTGCGATCATCGGACGCGACCTGCGTCTGCCGGCGCTGGCCGCCCGCGCGCTCGGCGCCCTGGCCGAGGCCGGGATCGAACCCCTCGGGTTCAACGACCACCTGCGCAAAGTCGACATGCAGGTCGTCGTGAACGAGGCCGACCACGACGCCAGCATCCGTGCGCTCCACGAGGCCCTGATCGAGCAGGGCGCCACGGACCAGGTCGCCGCCTCGCTGAGAAGCGCCGCCTGAGCGGCGCAGCAGGGTTTGCGCTTCAGCGGCCAGTTTCGCTAGAGTCCTCGCCGCGATTCGACTGATCTGGAGCAAGACGACCCATGAGCGACGGGCTGGACCGGGACGAGCTGATCTCCCTCTTGGAGACGCTCGGCAGTGAGAATGACGAGGAAGCCCTGGCCGCCGCGCGGGTGCTCCACGGCAAGGTGAGCGCCGCCGGCGTGACCTGGGACGCGCTGCTCGCCGAGCGCAGCGGCGGGCCCGAAGACGAGTCGGAGGAGGAGGCGACAGGGCTCGACCTGGGCGACCTCGACAAGCTGCCCGGCGACAGCGCGGCAAAGAACGCGGAGAGCCTGAAGCTGATCGGAAAGCTGCTTGCCAAGTCCGACATATCGGAAGACCTGCGCCGGGAGCTGGAAGACTACAAGACCGATATCGCCGAGAACGACTTCAGCGACAGCGACCACCGCTACCTCCGCGCGCTCTGCAAACGCCTCTCGGCATGAGCCGGCGGGGATGAGCAAGCAGCTTCTCATCGTCGCCCACATACCCTCCGAGAACACCCGACGCCTGCGCGAAGCCGTGCTCGAGGGCGCCCTTGCGCCGGAGATCGTCGGCGTGGAAAGCCGCGCACTCTCCCCCTTCGAGGCGGGGCCGGAGGATCTGCTTGCCGCCGACGGGGTGATCCTCGGCACCACCGAAAACCTCGGCTACATGAGCGGCGCCCTGAAGGACTTCTTCGACCGCAGCTACTATCCGGTGCTGGAAAAGACCGAGGCCCTGCCCTACTGCCTCTATATCCGCGCCGGGCACGACGGCACAGGAACGCGCCGGGCGGTGGAAAGCATCGCCACGGGCCTCAAGTGGCGCGCCGTGCAACCGCCGCTGGTCTGCCGGGGGGCCTGGCAGGAGAGCTTCGTCGACGACTGCCGCGAGCTCGGCATGGCCATGGCCGCCGGCCTGGAAGCCGGCATCTTCTGAACGGGAAAAGGGCCGGGGACCCGCCGGTCCCCGGCCCCCTTTCCGACCCGGAGAGGGGTTCAGCCGCCCTTCAGGTTGGTCGCCAGAAAGTCCTGGAAGGCCTTCCAGGACTGGCTGTCGGCCACCTCGCGGTAGCGGTCTGAGCCGAACACCGTGAAGGCGTGGGGAGCGCCGGAGTAGACCTGGATCTCGTAGGGCACGCCGGCGGCTTCCAGCTCCTTCGACAGGCCTGCCACGTCGTCCATGGAGATGGCGCTGTCGGCCCCGCCGTGGGCGATCAGCAGCGGCGCGGTGTCGGCCGCATAGCTCTGGCCCTCAGGCGTCGCAAGGCCGCCGTGGAAGGTGGCGTAGCCGACCACGTTCTTGGCCTTGCCCGAGCGGGCCAGTTCCAGGGTCGCGGCCCCGCCAAAGCAATAGCCCATCACCACGGCCGGCCCCTGGTTCAGCTTGCGCGCCTCGAGCAGGCCGCCGAGAATCAGCCCGCGCATGGTGTCCCGGTCGTTGTAGAGCTTGGCGGTTTCCGCCTTCTTGGCGCCGGTCTCCACCGGGCGGTTGCCCTGGCCGTAGAGGTCGACGGCAAAGGCGTCGTAGCCGAGCTCGGCCAGCATCTCGGCGCGCTGCTGCTCGTACTCGGTCAGCCCGTCCCAGTCGTGGATGATCAGCACCAGGCCCTTAGAGGGGCCTTTGGCCTTGGCCGCGTAGCCCTCGTAGTTGCCGCCCTCGACGGTATAGATGACGCTCTCGCCGGCTTGGGCGTTGAACGGCAGCAGAGCCGCCAGAATGGCCAGAACAGCAAGCCTCATTTCCGCACTCCCCTTGTGATGAGTTGTTGCCGACCTGAAAAACTAGCGCGGCGCGGCGGAATGTTAAGAGGCAGAAGGTCAGCGGACCCGAAAACAAAAAGGGCCGTCCCGTAGGACGGCCCTCTAAGCAAGGTTCAGGGTTACTCTTCGGAGGAAATATGCTCCGCGAAAAGGGACTTACTTCTTCGCGGTCTTCTTGATCTCCTTGGTGAACTCGCCGAAGCTCTCGCTCACGCGGTTCGACAGGAGATCGGCGGCCTCGCCGTTGGACTTGCTGGCCATGGCGGACAGCTCACGCAGGTTGGCCAGACCGGCCTCGTAGGCGCCCTTGGCCAACTCGGCCTGCTTGACGATCTTGTCCTGGGGCGTGCCGGCAGCGTTCAGCTCGGAGAAAGCCTTGGAAGCCTCCTCGACGGCCTGACGCAGGATCTCGGCCTGGCGGCGCATCACCGCCTGAGCGCCCTCCAGCGCGACCTTGTTGGCGGAAGCGACCGCCTCGAGATTACGCTTCTGGTAGTCAACCAGGGCCTGGGCGTCGAGGCCCGGGAACTTGAACTGATCGGCGGCCTTGGCGAAGTCGAACTTCTCCCACTGCTCGGCAATCTTGCTCGGGTCCATCAGCGCGGCGAAGTCGAACTTGGCGAACTCGCCGTTCAGGAAGGGGTTGCTGGAAACAGCCATGATTTGGGCTCCTTAATCCCTTGCGGGTCCTCCCCCGCGTTTATGTTGCACCGCACAAAAAAGTGCGTGACGGTGATATAGGCCGATCCCGCCCGGCGGTCAAGGATTTTTTTTGCACTGCACAATGAAAAAACTCCGCAGGTTTCCTGGGCGTTGCGGCGGGGCTAACGCATCTGCGAGATTCGTTAACCATGTAAAGGTCTTGGCGGCCCCGCAGGCAGCCGGCCAGCGGGCCGAAGCCCGTCCCGGAACAGACGCCGGCAGAGGGATCTCAGGCGGCGGCCCGGCCCGGACGGTAGCTCTTGAGGCGGCCGATCAGGCTGTCTGCCCGGCTCAGTAGCCGGTCGAGCTGGGCCATGGTCTTGGCCATGTCCTCGCTGTCGTCGCGCAGCCAGACCCGCAGGGTCGAAAGGTAGATGGCCGAGAGCCCCTTAAGCCTCAGGACCCCGCGGCAGCCGGTGGTGGAGAAGCCGGCCGCCTCCAGGGTCGCCGCCATGGAGCGCCGCAGCCGGTGCAGGCCGCAGCAGGCCGCCAGGGGATCGCCGAACTGGTCCTGCAGGATTACGCCCAGCGCCTCGCGGTAGGGCTGCAGCGCATCGAAGCGCCGCATCACCATGTCGAACAGGCGGTCGCGCGCCGGCAGGTCCATGTCCTCGATCCCTTCGGCCAGCATCGCGGCATCGACCCGGGCGGAAAAGCCGTCGAGGATCGCCTGCTTGGAGGGGAACAGCGGATAGACCTGGGACAGCGGCAGGCCGGCGGCCTCGGCGATCTCGGCCAGGGAAAGATCACGCCAGCCGCGCTCGACGGCGAGGCCGAAGGCGGTATCGATGATCCGCTGGGCGATATCGCTGTCGGGACCGCCTGAAGCCGTCTTTCCGCCGGTGGCCTTGCGGCCCCTGGCCTTGCCGCCCTTCTTGGCGGTGGCTTTCCTGCCAGAGGGTTTCTTGACCATGTCGGTAAGTCCTCCTGGTCCGCAGTTTAGGATTTTGCCCCGGCCTTGAGAAGCCCTCCCCCCACTGCGTGAAGGCGGGCAAATCTGTGACCGGCCTCCCGGAAGTCGGCGCGGCCGTCAGCCCTTCTTCAACTCGGCGACGGTGCCGCCGGTCAGCGACACGAGCTCCGCCGGTGTCAGGCGGAACACGGCGTTGGGCGTGCCGGCGGCGGCCCAGATCTCCGCCAGCGTCATGAGATCGGCATCGATGAAGGCGAGCGGCGTCTCGCGGTGGCCGACCGGGGGAACGCCGCCGATGGCAAAGCCCGTGGCGGCCCGCACGAAGTCGGCGTCGGCCCGTGCCAGCTTTTCGCCGAGCAGGCGCCCGACCGCCCTTTCGTCGACCCGGTTGGCGCCGCTGGCCATGACCAGCACGGGGCGGCCGCTCTCGCGCGCGCGGAAGATCAGCGACTTGGCGATCTGCGCCACATCGCAGCCGATGGCCGCCGCCGCCGCCTCGGAGGTGCGGGTCGAGTCGGGGAACTCGCGGACCTGGAAGTCGAAGCCGGCAGCGGCGATGGCCCGCTGCACCCGCCGGGCGCTGTCCTTCAATCTGCTGTCGTCCATGGGAGAAGCTGTCCGGGGTCGTTCGCGGCGCGGCCAGCATAGCCGCTTCCGGCGGCACTTCTCCAGTCCCCTTGCCGGCCCCGGCCTAGCGGGCGCCGGCGGCAATTCCGGAAACCCCCGCCGATGCCTGTTCGACGCTGCGCTCGCGCGGGAAGCGGACGGTCACCGTCGTCCCGATGCCGACCTCGCTCTCGATGTCGAACTCGCCGCCGTGCAGTCGGATCAGCGAGTCGCAGATCGGCAGGCCGAGGCCGGTTCCCTCGTGGCCGCGCCTGTGACTGTCGGCGACCTGCCCGAAGGGCTGGAGAACCTTGGGGACGTCCTTGGCGCGGATGCCGATCCCGGTGTCCGCGACCACGATCTCCACGCCACCCTCGCGCGAGAGACGCGCGTTGACCGCCACGCTGCCGCCCTCCAGCGTGAACTTCACCGCGTTGGACAGCAGGTTGAGGACGATCTGCTTCACGTGGCGTTCGTCGGCGCGCAGAAGCGGAAGCTGCGCCGCCAGATGCTTTTCGACACGG
>JBFGUI010000098.1:0-12558 GCA_041565695.1 Kiloniellaceae bacterium | reverse complement strand
GGCGCCGTCCGGCGATACGCCTGCGGCGCCCCGCGCCGGGCGCGGCGACGGCGGCGCGGCGGTCGAAGCCGGCGCGCAGCGCAACGTTGGTATAGCGCTGCCGAAGCCGAAGCCGGCCGCGCCGGCCCCAAACTTCCGCGCCTCGGCGGCGGGCAGCTACCAGGTGCAGGTCGCCTCGGTGCGCGCGAGCGCCGATGCCGAGCGCGAGCGCCGGCGCCTGCTGCAGGCCTATCCGCAGCTGCTGGGTAGTCTCGAGTTGCAGGTGCAGACGGCCGCCGTTGAGGGCGCGGGGATCTTCTACCGGGTGCGCAGCGGGGCCATGGCCGATCTGAGCGACGCGCGGGAGGTCTGCCGCCGGCTGGAGGCGGCCGGCCAGGGCTGCCTCGTGGTGCGGCGCGCGCCCGCCGCGGCGTCGGCGCCCGAAGCGGAGCCGTCGACCGAGGTGGTCGACGATGCCGTGCCCAAGGCACGTCCGCCCGCGCCCCAGCAGGCCGAGCGGCCGCAATAGTCTTCCGAGGTCGGGTCTAGACCAGTTCGTTCTCGAACAGCCCGATGGCTTTCAGCAGCTCCTGGATCTCGCGCCGCGCGGCCGCGTGGCTGCTGGTCTCCGGGCGGCCGTTCGCCGTCTGCGGCAGGTCGAGCGCGGTCAGCCCTTTCAGGAAGAGTTCGCGGAACACCACCCGCTCGCTGATGCCGGGGGCGACGCGGAAGCCGATGCGCTTGGCCAGCAGGGACAGCAGCGTCGAGATCTCGCGCATGTTGCGCGCCTCGAGGTGCGCGAGGCGGTTGCGGATGACGACCCAGTCGATCGGCGGGCGCCCGGCGACGACCCGCTGGTTGTTCTGCTCCCAGACCAGCTGGCTGTAGACGCTGGGCGCCTCGACTTCGCGGCGCTCGCGGTTGATGCGCGCCAGCACCTCGATATCGAGAAAGCTGTCGTTCAGCGGCGTCACCAGCGTGTCGGCGCGATTGTGCCCGAGGCGGCAGAGATAGGAGTCGCTGCCCGGTGTGTCGATGACGATGAAATGACAGTCGGCGAGGTCGTCCAGGGCGTCCTGCAGGCGCCCGGCCTCGTCGGCTTCCGCCGCGGCCCGCTCCGTGGCGGTGGAGCGCTCGATGCTGCGGTGCTTGGACAGCTCGAGCGGCCAGCCCGACCGCTCCGCCTGTTCTGCCCGGTTGCGGAAGAAGGCGGAGAAGGTGCCCTGGCGGGCGTCGAGATCGATGGTGCCCACCCTGAAGCCGAGCTTCATCAGGGCGACCGCCAGATGGATCGCCGTGGTCGACTTGCCGGTCCCGCCCTTCTCGCTGCCCACGACCACGACGTAGGGCACCGACTCCTCGGTCCGCGTGCTGCCTGCCTGCATGTCCACGGTGGCCCCTTCTATGGTCGATCCGCTGCCACAGGGCCCGCTGCGACAGGGCGTTCAGTCAGGTCCGCGCCCGCATCGCCTCTCTGGCCGCGGCAGTCGTGGACACGCCGTTTAGAAAAGGACGGTCCAGTTCTCGGAATCGCGGCCCGCTCCCGCGGCCGACACCATCCGCAGCTGTTCGGGATCGGCAGGCGGGTCATCCAGGTCCTCGTCGATGACCTCGTCCAGGGCGGCTCCGCCGCTGCCGAAGGCGGCTGTCCGCTTGGCAGCCTCGGCCAGAATGCCTTTCAGCGCCGCGAGGCGCCGCGCCAGGATCTCGGTGCGCGCCCAGGCGACGTGTTCCGAGCCGTCCGCCGCCTTGTGCACCGCGGCCCACTGCGCGCGCTTGTCCGAGCGCATGACGAAGGCGATGTTCTCACCCTCGATGCCACTGTCGAGCGACTGGGTGTAGGGCGCCACCTTGCCCTCCCAGATCTCCGAGATGACGTTCCAGGAAAAGCCTTCGTTGACCAGCAGTTCCATCATGACCTGATCGAACTCGCCCCGCGCCAGTTCCAGGGCATAGCTGATCATGCAGTCCAGTTCCTGGCTGCCTGCGGGCGCAGTCTCCAAGCTCGACATCACGCGCCTGATGATGTCGTCTTTTTCCTTGTATTCGCCCATCGACCCCCGTCCCTGAGCAACAGTGACGAGTGTACTGATTTTAGCGGGGATGAGAAGCGCCGCCGGCACTCGAAAGGCGAAAAATGCCAGCGGTTATGGTTAATTCTGCGCGATTTTTCCGGCGCGGGCTGCCTGCGGCGCCGGCTATGCCTTGGAGGCGCGATCCTCGTCGTTGCCGGCCTCTTTGCCGCCGTGGGCGGCGGACCAGGTCTCCGGGTCCTGCAGGAAGCTGCGCACCTCGCCGACCTGCGCCCGCGACAGGTAGCCGCGATCCTCGGCGACCGCCAGGGCGTCCCACCAGGTGGCCAGGGCGTGGAGCCGCACGCCCTTTTCCGCCAGGGCGGCGACGCCCTCCGGGAAGATGCCGTAGTGGAAGATGACGAAGGTATGCGCCACCTCGGCGCCCGCCTTGCGCAGCGCCTCGACGAAATTCAGCTTGGAGCCGCCGTCGGTGGCCAGGTCCTCGACCAGCAGCACGCGGCTGCCTTCGGGAAGATATCCCTCGATCTGGGCATCCCGTCCGAAGCCCTTGGGCTTCTTGCGCACGTAGAGCATGGGCAGGCCGAGCCGCTCGGCGATCCAGGCGGCGAAGGGGATGCCCGCGGTCTCGCCGCCGGCGATGCAGTCGATGGATTCGTAGCCGGCCTCGCGCTGGATCATGTCGCAGGCGAAGTCCATCAGCTGGGCGCGGGCGCGCGGGAAGGAGATGATCTTGCGGCAGTCGACGTAGACCGGGCTGGCACGCCCCGAGGTCAGGATGAAGGGCTCGTCCGGGCGGAACAGCACCGCTTCGATCTCGAGCAGGATGCGGGCGGTGATCTCGGCGATGTCGCCGGAACCGGCGGCGGTGATCGGCTGCATGACAGGGGTCCCTGGTGTTGGCGTTTGCCCTGTTTATCGCCTCCGTCCGGGAAACACAATTGAACGGGCCTGCCCCGCGGCGGTCAGTCCGAGCCCTGTACCTCGGCCGCCGCGCGCCAGGTGAGCGCCCAGCGGGCCAGGAGGTAGCCGAGGAAGGCGATGATCGCCGCCGCGCTCATCACCGTGACCATGGGAAAGGCGGTGTCGTCCTGCAGCTTGCCGACCACCAGGGTGGCCAGCGCGCCGACCGCCATCTGCAGGAAGCCGGTCAGGCCGGAAGCCGTGCCGGCCAGGTCGGGGCGCAGCGAGATGGCGGCGGCGGTGGCGCTGGGCAGGCTGAGGCCGTTGCCGAGGCCGACCAGCATGACCGGCCCGAAGATCGCGAAGGGAATGAGCTCCGTGGTCAGCGCCAGCGCGGTGATCAGCGCGACGCCGGCCAGTGCCAGCAGGCAGCCGGCAAGGATCATGCGCTCCGCCCCGATGCGCG
This sequence comes from Kiloniellaceae bacterium, assembly GCA_041565695.1. Lineage (GTDB taxonomy): Bacteria > Pseudomonadota > Alphaproteobacteria > Kiloniellales > Kiloniellaceae > Pelagibius. The sequence continues at coordinate 9,177 of JBFGUI010000098.1, read as the reverse complement.
TGGAGAGCCTGCCGGAGAGAAAGTTGCCGGCCATGTAGCTGAGCGCGTTGAGCACGAAGTAGTTGCCGTACTCGCTCGACGGCCGCTCCAGGATCTCCACCATGATGTAGGGTGCGCCCGCCAGGAAGGCGAAGAACACGGCGGTGGTGAAGGAGATGTTGAGGGCATAGCCGGTGAAGGCGGTATCGCGCAGCAGCACGCCGAAGCCGCGCAGCATGACCAGCGGGCCGGCGCCAATATGGCGCTGGTGGTTGGTCTCGGACAGCAGCAGCCAGGCGAAGGCCAGGACGATGAGCCCCACGGCGAGCACCGTGTAGAACACGGCGCGCCAGCCGAACAGGGTGTCGATGTGGCCGCCGGCCAGCGGCGCCAGCATGGGCGCCACCACCATGGCCATGGTGATGTAGCCGATCATGCTGGCCGACTCCTCGCGGCTGTGGGTGTCGCGCACGATGGCGCGGCCCAGCACCAGCCCGGCGCAGCCGCCGATCGCCTGCACCACGCGGGCCAGGATGAGCTGCTCGACGGAGGTCGCCAGGGCGGCGGCGAGGCTGCCGGCGAGGAACAGGCCGATGCCGGCCAGCAGCACCGGCCGGCGCCCGAAGCGGTCGGACAGCGGCCCCATGAAGAGCTGCGCGACGGCGACGCCGAAGAGGTAGAGCGTCAGGGTCAGCTGGATGGTGCCGTAGTCGGTGGCGAAGACCGCCGCCACGCCCGGCATGGCGGGGATGAAGATGTTGAGCGCCAGGGGCCCCAGCGCCGTCACCGCGATCAGCACGCCCAGCATCGGCCAGGTGCCGGCGGGGGCGCCGGGCTCGGCCTTGCGGGCGGCGGAATCGCCGGATGGCGGCGCGGAAACGCTCATGAATCCCCGAAAAGATCGCTGTTTGCCGGGCGCTTAAGCCCGAAGAAGGCGCCGCGAGCCCGGTCGGGCGCGGCGCCAAGACCATCCTGCGATATGGGGTGTAAACTGACCACTGTCCAGGACGCATGGCAGGGATGACGGCTGGTTGAGATCGCAATGACCAAGGCAGAACTCAAGCTTTCCGATTACTACGACGTCTACGCCCTCCACCGAGCTCTTTTGGAAGCGAAGTTCACCGTGACTCCGCGCGACGCAGACGTGCAAGGAAGTCCCTATATCGCAAGAGTGGCAAACAGGGTCATGGATACGCTGATCCAGATGGAGCGCAATTTGGGTCGCGAGGAGTACGCTCGGGCCTGGGAAAGCAAACGTCAGATGAACCCGGATCTGTTTCCGGACTACTGGAACGCCGCACTGAGAGGTGTGAAAGGTATCCGAGATTGGCTGAATTGGTCCGAGGCTCAGAAGAAAGACTACGCGGCGATTCTGCTGGGCCCGTTCGTTGCTGCGGACGATGTCATGCAGCGCTTTTTGAAAGAAGCCGACAAGTGGGCGCAGGATTAGTCGATATGAGATCCGCGTTAGAAGCTATCGAGGGGCCGTTGATACCGCAAAAAATTCGGGGCGGCGCGAGGGGCCGCTCTCCCCCTGCGCCGCCCCCTTCGAGTTCACCGATGGTGGGGGTGCCTGCCTGGCTTGCCTGAATCGCCTTACTGGAGCTTTTCCCTGAAGAAGGTGATGGTCCGGTTCCAGGCGAGGTCCGCGGCCTTCTGGTCGTAGCGTGCCGCGTTGGTATCGTTGTTGAAGGCGTGGTTGGCGCCTTCGTACATGAACATCTCGTAGTTCACGCCGTTGTTCTTCAACGCCGCCTCGAAGTCGCCGATGCCGGCGTTGATGCGCTCGTCGAGCCCGGCGTAGTGCAGCATCATCGGCGCCTTGATCGTGGCGACCTCCTCGGCCGCGGGCTGGCGCCCGTAGTAGGCGACGGTGGCCGAGACGGCGGGCGCGTTGACTGCCACCTGGTTGCTCATGGCGCCGCCCCAGCAGAAGCCGACGGAGCCGACCTTGCCGTTGGTCGCCGGGTGGTTGGCCAGGAAATCCACCGCCGCCACCGCGTTGGCGACGGTCTGGTTCATGTCGAGGCCGCGGATCATCTCGCGGGCCTGGTCCTCGTCGGCCGGCGTGCCGCCGACCGGCGACAGGAAGTCGACGCCCAGCGCCACGAAGCCCTCGAGCGCGATGCGCCGGGTCACGTCCTCGATGTGCGGGTTGAGGCCGCGGTTCTCGTGGATCACCAGCACCGCCGGCAGGGGCCCGGTGGCATCGCTCGGCCGCACCAGATAGCCGGCCAGCTCGCCCTGGGCACCGGGCAGGGTGATCTTCTCGGCCGTCAGGCGGCCGTCGTCCGGCGCCACCATGGCGGCCTGGGCGTAGTTGTTCTCGAGCAGGGGCAGCAGGGCATAGGCCGCCGCGGAGCCGCCGGCTACCCGGGTCAGGTGGTCGAAGAAGCGGCGGCGGTCGAGGCTCAGGTGGGTGTAGTCGTCGTAGAGATCGATCATCTCCTGCGTGATCTTCGGCGTGGCGCCGGAGACGGCAGGTACCGCAGGCCGGCCGCTCGGCGGCCTCTGGGGGGACGCGGTCATCGCTTGGGGCACTCCTGCAAGGAGGTTGCGCTGGGGAAACGGCGGTGCGGGCCGACAGGGGCTGGGGACTTGGAGTGGTCCCGTAGATGAAGCCCATCCGGAGATATGGGGGGACCAGTTTGCCTGCCAACACCGCGACCGCCGCTCCTGATTGTCAAGGCTAGCGCCGGCTTGCGGCAGCGCCTAGAGGGCCGCCGGGGAAATTTCTCGAATTTGACAGGCGTCGAACCACTGCACAGAAGATCACGAAAAAATCAGTCAACATCGGGGGTTATCTTGCGCTACAGTTTCACGCAGCATGAAATTGCGTGAGGTGAGGAGGGCCCAATGCCGCCACGCGGTGCCTCTTCCGCTCTGCCCTGGCCGTTCTGGTGGTTCCTGATCACGGTGATCACAGGGCTCCTGCTGGGCGGTCACCAGTGGACGGTGTTCGACGACTCGCCGGTGCTGTTCAGCTACGGCTACTGGGTGCTGCGTCTGTTGAGCGCCTATCTGCTGTTTGCCGGGGGCCTCTTGCTGCTGGAGATTTCCCCGCTGGGCGCGCGGCTGGAGGGCTGGCCCTTCGCCTGGGTCTGGCTGGCGGCCCTGGCGGCACTGCTGACCCTGCCGTTCTTCACCTTGAGCGTCACCATGCTCGACCTGCTGCTCGGCCTGCCCGAGCTGGGGCTGCTCGGCATGGGCCTGGATCCGGCGGGCACGGCGACCTATTCGGCGGTGGCCATGGCCAGGGCCTTCGCCATGGAGTTCCTCTACCACGTCGACAACTACCTGGCGCTCTGCGTGCTGATCGTCCTGCCCCGCCTGCTGCTCGATCTCGGGCGCGCCCAGGCGGCAGGGGCGGCGCAGGCGGCCGGCGCGGCCGTGCCGCCACCGCCGGCAGGGGCCGGCGTGCCGGTGACGCTGCGCCCGGCCGGGCCCGCGGCGCCGGCCTTCTTCGAGCGCTTCGATCCGCCGCTGAAGGGCCGGGTCCTGGCCGTGCAGGCGCAGGAGCACTACATCCGGGTCATCACCTCGGAGGGCGCGCTGACCACGCTCTATCGCTTCGGCGACGCGCTGCGCGAGCTGCAGGGCCTGCCGGGGCTGCAGGTGCACCGCTCCTTCTGGGTCGCCGATGCCGGTGTCGCGGCGCTCAAGTCCGGCCGACGCGGCCTGCGCATCGTGCTGCGCAACGGCGAGCAGGTGCCGGTCAGCGCCAAGCATGCGGAGGTCGTGCAGCAGCGCTACAATGCGCGCCTGGGCACCGTCGCCTGATGCCGGTTGCTTAATGCCGGTTGCTTAATGGAGGTGTGATGATGGTTGGGGGTATCGACCACGAGGGCGATCTGGCCGCCGCCAAGCTGCGCATCCGGGTGGAGCAGGGCGCCGGCTCGCTGCGCGAGAGCCAGCGGCTGCGCCGCGAGGAGGCGGACGAACAGTTCACGGGCCGCCTCTGGGCGCTGACCGTCGTCGGCCTGCTTTACCTGGCCTACGTGATCTTCGGCTGACTGGCGCGCCGCGCGCCTATTTTCGCAGCGTGATGTACTTGAAGGTGCCCTGGCCGCTACCGATGACGCGGCCGTCCTGGTCCGTCACCTCGCAGTCGGCAAAGAACAGCTTGCGCCCGCCACCCGCGCGCCGCGCCCGGGCGAGGAGCCGCTGGCCTTCCTGCACGGTGCCGATGAAGTTGCAGGTCAGCGACAGGGAGAAGGCGCGCCGCGGCGCTGCGTCCGCCGGCGCGTAGCAGCCGCAGTAGCCGCAGGCGGTGTCGATCAGGGTGGAAAGCACGCCGCCGTGCATCACGCCGCTGCGGTTCAGGTGGCGGGCCTCGACGGTGAGCGCAACCTCGGCCAGGTCCTCCTGCCAGTTCTCCAGCTTGTAGCCGACAAGATCGGCAAAACCGCCGTGGCCGGGCTGCGGGTCGGCGTCTGCGGAGGCTCTGGTTGCATCAGACATGGCGGCGAGACTGACGCTTTCCTCCCCGGCTGTCCAGATTGCGCAGGAAGCCCAAAAAGCGTGACCGGGGCATGGCAGCCCCGGTCGTTTGCTCTCGCTGGACAGGAACGCACCTCACCGCGGTTGCTTGGGTGCTTCCTGACGAGTCACCGCACAGGCTTTGCGGCGGCTAAATCGTCACCGGTTTTCCCCGGCCACGTGCCCATAGCTTGCGACTCATCCGGTGGTCCGGTCAAGAGGCCAAAGCTAGGAATATCGGCGGATTTCTGCCCTTTTCGGCGCCATTCTCGCAGCTGCAAAGGGGAATTTTACGAGGCAGATCGATGTGCTAGCCGGCATCGCCGGTCCGCTTTTCCGTGGCGCAGCAAAACGCGGTTCACGGGCAACGAATCCGCGCGCGGCTAACCCCGCGATTGCGCGCGCGCCGCAGAAAAAGAATCCGCTGGTTGCAATGCGCCTACTGCCCGGCACCGACCGCGTAGAAATGCGGATTCTCGAAGCCCGGCTTGCCGTAGTCGAGCGGCTCGCCGTCGAGGGTGTAGACCTGGCCACCGGCGGCCAGAAGCACGGCGTGGCCGGCGGCGGTGTCCCACTCCATGGTGCGCCCGAAGCGCGGGTAGAGGTCGGCGCGGCCGGCGGCGATGAGGCAGAACTTCAGCGACGAGCCGGCGGTCACCCGCTCGGCCACCTTGTAGTTCTCGAGGAACTGTTCCAGCTCCGCGCCGGAGCCGTGGCGCCGGCTGGCGATCACCACCGCGCCGGCCTCGGGCATGGGGCGCGCGCGGATGTCCATGGCCGGCCTGTCGGTCTCGGCGAAGACGGCGCGCCCGCTGCCCTTGCTGCCGTCCTCCTTGTCGCCGCAGACGCCCGCCCAGGTCATCGCCATGGCCGGCGCGTGCACCACGCCGGCGGCCGGCTGGCCGTCCTCGATGAGGGCGATGTTGACGGTGAACTCGCCATTGCGGCTGAGGAACTCGCGGGTGCCGTCGAGCGGGTCGACCAGCCAGAAGCGCCCGCCGTCGATCTCCGGCACCTCGCCGGCGGCCATGGCCTCCTCGGCGACCACCGGGATGTCCGGCGTGAGGGTGTTGAGGGCGCCGAGGATGAAGGTTTCGGCCGCCTCGTCGGCCTCGGTCACCGGCGAGGCGTCGTCCTTCTCCCGCACCTCGACCTCCGCGGCCTCGGCGTAGTAGGCCAGGATCACCTTGCCGGCGCGCTCGGCGATCAGCTTGAGCACGGCGATGATGTCCTCGGCACCGGCCTGCTGGGCGTCGAGCAGGCTTTTCAGAGGTTTCTCCGCGCCGTTCACTCGGCGGCCTCCCGCCCCTCGGCGTCGCGGACGGCGCGCCATACCTTCTCCGGCGTGGCCGGCATGTCGATGTGGCGGATGCCGAGCGGCGCCAGCGCGTCGACCAGGGCGTTGATCACCGCCGGGCAGGAGCCGATCGCCCCGGCCTCGCCGGCGCCCTTGATGCCCATGGGGTTGGTGGTGCAGGGCGTGTCCTCGACCATGGTGAGCTCGATCGCGCAGAGGTCGTCGGCGCGCGGCATGGTGTAGTCCATGAAGGAACCGGTGAGCAGCTGCCCGTCGGCGTCGTAGACCGTGCGCTCGAGCAGCGCCTGGCCGATGCCCTGGGCAGCGCCGCCGTGCACCTGGCCGGCGGCCAGCAGCGGGTTGATGATCCTGCCGAAGTCGTCGACCACGACATAGCGCAGCAACTCGACGGTGCCGGTGTCGGGGTCGACCTCCAGCTCGCAGACGTGGCAGCCGTTGGGATAGGTCTGCGCCCCGGCGACGATGTGGTGCTGGCCTTCCAGCGGCTGCTTCAGCTCGTCGGGCAGGGCGGCATCGCCGTAGGCCGCCTTGGCGACCTGGGTCAGGCCGATGCGCTTGTCGGTGCCGGCGACGGTGAAGACGCCCTCGGCGAACTCGATGTCCGCCTCGGCCGCTTCCAGCAGGTGGCCGGCGACCTTGCGGGCGCGCTCGATCACCTGGTCGGCGGCACCGTCCATGGCGACGCCGCCCATCAGCAGCGAACGCGAGCCGCCGGTGCCGCCGCCCTGCGGCAGGTCCCAGGAATCGCCCTGGTGCACCGTCACCTGGTCTGGGGTCACGCCCAGCTTGTCGGCCAAGAGCTGGCAGTAGGCGGTGGCGTGGCCCTGGCCGTTGGTCTGGGTGCCGATCCACAGCTGGACGCCGCCGTCCTCGGTGACCTTGAGGCGCGCCGTCTCCTCGCCGTTGGAGCCGCAGACCTCGCCGTAGCAGGCAAAGCCGAGGCCGCGCAGCCTGCCCTTGGCGGCGGCGGCCTTGCGCCGCGCCTCGAAGCCGGCGGCGTCGATGCCCTGCAGCGCGCGCTGCATGACCCCGGCGAAGTCGCCGCTGTCGTAGACCGGCCCGAAGGGCGTCTCGTAGGGCAGCGCTTCCTGCGGGATGAAGTTGCGGCGGCGGAACTCCTCCGGCGCCATGCCGATGTCGCGCGCCGTGGCGTCGACCAGGCGCTCGATCAGGTAGGCCGCCTCCGGTCGCCCGGCGCCGCGGTAGGCGTCGACCGGCACGGTGTTGGTGAACACCGTGGTCACCTCGGCATAGCCGGTGGGAATGGTGTAGAGCCCGCTCAGCATCGGCCCGTAGCAGCCGGTCGGGATGAAGGGCGCGTAGTTGGAGAGATAGGCGCCCATGTTGGCGGTGGTGGTGACGCGGATGCCGAGCGCCTTGCCGGTCTCGTCAACGGCCAGCTCCGCCCGGGTGACGTGGTCGCGGCCCTGGGTGTCGCTGACGAAGCCCTCGCCGCGCTCGGAGATCCAGCGCACCGGGCGGCCGAGGCGGCGCGCGGCGAAGAGCACCAGCACCGTCTCCGGGTAGACGAAGATCTTCATGCCGAAGCCGCCGCCGACGTCCGGCGTGATGATGTGCATCTTCTCGTGCGGCACCTTGAAGATGCGGTCGGCCAGCATCGGCAGGATGCGGTGCGAGCCCTGCGAGACCGTGTGCAGCGTGAAGGTCTCGCTCGCCGCGTCGTAGTCGCCGATGGTGGCGCGGGTCTCCATGGCGTTGACCACCACCCGGTTGTTGACGAACTCCAGCTTGGTGACGTGATGCGCCTTGGCGAAGGCCGCCGCGGTAGCGGCCTCGTCGCCGGTCTCCCACACCAGGCTCACGTTGTTCGGCGCCTGGTCCCAGACCTGCGGCTGGCCCGGCTGCTTGGCGCTGCGGGTGTCGGTGACTGCCGGCAGCGGGTCGTAGTCGACCGTCACCAGCTCGGCCGCGTCGCGCGCGGCAACCGCGCTCTCCGCCACCACGAAGGCGACGGGATCGCCGACGTGGCGCACCCGCCCGCGCGCCAGCGCCGGGCGCGGCGGCATGACGGTCCTGGTCCCGTTCTTGCCCGGCATGGGCACCATGCAGGGGATGTCGCCGACACCGTCGGCGGCCAGGTCGTCGGCGGTGTAGACACCGAGCACGCCCGGCGCCGCCAGGGCCTCGGAGGTGTCGATGGTCTTGATCTCGGCATGGGCGAAGGGGCTGCGCACCAGCGCGCCGTACGTCTCGCCCTCGAAGTGGATGTCGTCGCTATAGCGGCCCTGGCCGGTCAGGAAGCGCAAGTCCTCCACCCGGCGCAGGCCTTGGCCAACGCCAAATCGCCCCATGGCTCTAACGGTCTCCTGAGAGTGTGGGATGTATGAGAGATTTCCGGCGATGATAGGCGAGGCGCCCCCCCGCGACCAAGGCAAAAGTCGCGACGCTTTCGTGTGGGGCGGGGCAAATTGCCAGCAGCATGTCGTGAGATATCCGCGCTAGGCTCGGTCTCCCTTGTGTCGATGGAGGCGGTCATGGAACAGCGGCTGACCCTGGTGACGCTGGGCGTGCGCGACCTCGAGCGGGCGAGCGCCTTCTACGAAGCGGGCCTCGGCTGGCGCCTCGGCGGCGGCGTCGCGGGCGAGGTCGCCTTCTACCAGCTGGGCGGCCTGCTGCTCGGGCTCTACGGCCTGGACGCCCTGGCCGAGGACGCGCAGCTGGAGCTGGCCGCGCTCGAACCCGGCCGCACCTACGGCGGCATCGCGCTGGCCTACAACGTGGCCAGCCCCGCGGCCGTCGATGCCACTCTGGCGGAGGCCGCGGCCGCCGGCGCGACCCTCCTGAAGCCGGGGCAGAAGGTGTTCTGGGGCGGCTATGCCGGCTATTTCGCCGATCCCGACGGCCACCCCTGGGAGGTCGCCCACAATCCCTTCTGGACCCTGAAGGACGACGGCACAGTCTCGCTGCAAGCGCCGGAATAGCGTAAGAAGGGGCATGGAGACGGACAGCGAAGCGCTGCGCCGGCAGATCGACGCGGCGAACCGGGCCCGCCTGGGCCTGCCGGTTGAGGCCAAGGGTCCCGCCCTCGAGGCCGAGCTGGAGGCGGCCTTCGGCACGGCCAGCCGGCTGGCCATCTACGGCACGCTGGCGCCCGGCAAGGTGAACCACCACCACCTCGCCGAGCTCGGCGGCGCCTGGCAGCCCGCCTCGGTGCGCGGCCGCCTCGACCGGGTGCCCGCCGGCGAGCACAGGGGCCTGCCGGCCATCGTGCTCGACCCCGCCGCCGAGCTGCTCCGCCTGCAGCTGCTGCGCTGCCCGCGCCTGGGGGAGGTCTGGCAGCGGCTCGACAGCTTCGAGGGCGAGGAGATGCAGCGCCTGCTGGTGCCCCTCGAGGCCGAGGGGCGGATCTCCGGCGTCGCCAACATCTACGCCCTGCGCGG
>JBFGUI010000097.1:0-12609 GCA_041565695.1 Kiloniellaceae bacterium | reverse complement strand
GCATAGAGGATGACCGGCAGGCTGGGCGGCAGCATGATCCCGATCGATCCGGATACGGTGACGAGGCCGAGGGAGTGGTCTTCGGGATAGCGCGCGCGGACGAGCATGGGCAGCAGCAGACCGCCCATGGCGAGGATGGTGATTCCGGAGGCCCCGGTCAGCGGTGTGAAGAACGCGAGCACCAAGGTGACGACGATCGCCAGCCCCCCCGGCAGCCAGCCGACCATCGCGGTGAACAGCGCGAGCAGACGTTGGCTGGATCCGCCGCCGGCGAGGATATAGCCGGCAAGAGTGAAGAGGGGAATGGCCGGCAGCATCGGTGAGGTTGCCATGCGGTAGGCCTCGCCGGGCACCGCCGCGATGGGCGTGCCCTCAAGGAAGAACAGCAGGGCCGCAGCGCCGCCGATGGCGATGGCGATCGGCAGTCCGAGCGCCGTCGCCACGATCAATACGAAGATACCCGGCAGCAGAAGTTTCTCGGTTTGCAGCGCCGGGACGAGAAAGAAGAGGAGGGGAACTGCAAGGCCGCTTCCGATGAGAATCGCTTGGCGCCAGTTATCTGCTGCTGCCACCAGCAGGCGATAGGTGATCAGGGCAAAAGCGGCGGGCATCACCAGCGATACGGCCCAGATGGGAATTTCCCAGGCGATGGTATCGCCGTATTCGGCATCGATCTGCACGAGCTGAATACTCGCCACCGTCAAGGTCGATCCGACGGCGACCGACAGAAAGGCGGTCAGGCATCTTGCGCGGCTTTGCCAGAGATCTGGCATGAACTCGGTCGTGGCAAGCGCGAGAAGACGGTTGCTGCGCGCCGCCAGGCCAGCCCCGATGAAAGTGATCCAAAGGGTCAGGTGCTGTACGGCCGAGATCGCGCCTGAGATGCCGGCGCCGAAAAACTCACGGTCCACGAGGTCAACGACCGGAAGCAGCGCTATCGCCGCCAGCACCAGCGCTGCCAGAATATCCTCGATGCGGCTAAGAAACGTTGTGGGCTCGGCAGGCCCCGAAACGATCGGGGCACCGGCATGCCCTTCGCCCTGCGGCACCTATTTGTTTTCCTTCTGTCGCTGCTTGTACTCGGCGGCCAAGCGCAGGACCTCGTCAAACAGATCGGGGAAGCCGGTGTTGGCGCGCAATGCCGGATAGGCCGCCTGCGCCTCGCGGCGCCACAGCGCGCGTGTGTCGCCGTCGAGGGAGACAACCTGCAAGCCACGCGCCCGCATCTCGGAGATCGACTCTTGTCCGGCTTGCCGGATCTTGGCCTGGGCCAAGCCGGCGGTGTCCGCTATCGCGGTCAAGAGAGCTTCATGGTTGCGGGCGGAGATTTTCTGCCAAGTCCGGGTGCTTATTACGACGGCGCCGTTGACGGGCGCCCATCGCAAGTCGGTCATATAGCTGGCGAGCCGGAAGGATCCGTCGAGCAGGGCAAAGAGGGGCGGGACGTCGATGGCTTCAACCAGCCCCGTCTGGAGACCGGTCAGCATGTCGGTTACCGGCAGCGGCACCACACGGAGACCGAACTTCTTGAAAAGCTCCTCGGCCTCGGGCGCGCCGGACGAGATCCAGAGGCGGAGTTCTCTCAGCTCGTCCGGAGTGCGCACCGGTGTCTTGGTAAAAAAGTAAGCCCAACCGGCATCGGACCAGTTCAGTACCTTGAAGCCGCTCTGCGCCAGACGCTTTTCCAGTTCGGGGGCCATGCGGGCGCGCACATAGTCGAGTTCCTCATAGGACTCGAAAAGCAGAGGAATGTTCAGAACGTCGAGGCTTTCTTCCAGATGGGGCAGGCCTCCGCCGCTGATGGCGACTGCATCGAGGCTGCGTCGTTGCAGCTTGCGTACCATCTCGTCCTCGCCGCCGAGTACGCCACCGGCATAAATCCGCAGTTCCACTTCGCCCTCGGTAATGGCCAGCCACTTCTGGCGAACTTCAAGCAGCGCGTCATGCCATACCGAGCCTTCCGGCGCGAGGGTGCCGAGCTTTACGACGACGCGGGCCTCGGCCGCCGCTGCGGTGAGCGTCAGCAGGCTGAAGAACAAGGCCAGCACCTTCATCCCAATCTCCTAGCTTAAGAACAGCTCGTCCATGCGACTCAACAACCAGCGCGCGCGACTATGCGCAATCGTATTGCGCAGCCGCTCTCCTTCCACGGCATCGGGCTCAACCGCCAATGCCTTTTCCATCAAGTCCTGAAACGCCGCGCGATCCTGCGCGCGCAGCGGCACCGCCATGGCGTAGGCGAGATAGAGGCTGGCTCGTTTTCCTTCCGAGAGTTCCAGCGCCCGCTCATAGTGATAGTCAATCGCGCCGGGATCGAACAAGCGCGGCGAAGATCCCGCCAGTATTACGGCAAACTCGTGCAGTCCGCCTTTGTCGTAGCTGTCGTCGATGGCGAGAGCGCGCTGCAGCATTTCCTTGACTTCGGCGAGGCGGGCGAGCATGGCCGGGTCGTCCTTCGAGACGGAAATGGCGAGTCCGAGGGCGCTGGCTGCCCAGTAGAGAAAGGGCACATTCTCCGTATCGTCGTTGCCGATCTCCGCCAGCGCTTTGGCTGGGTCGGTCTTTATGGCGGCGCCAAGACCGGGATGATCGATCTCTAGGCCGCGGATGGCATAGTCGAAGGCCCGGAAATAGAGCTTGCGGGCGCGGCTGCGCAGATGGCGCGCCTGGTCGAGGTCTTCCAGCGCCGCTTGTTCGGCGGGCACTTGCACATAGGCATAGGAGTAGAGGACATAGCCCTGCGCTGCGGAGCGCAGCAGGCCCCGGTGGTCCGGGGATTCCTGAAGCAGGCTGTCTGTGAGCTTCAGGCTGAACGGCAGGGCCTCGCCGATCAGCTCGATGTCATCGTCGTCGGCGAAGGCGGTCCCCCCCTCGGAAAGCATGTCCCCGATGGTGTCCAGCGCGAGGCCTCGAAATGAGCAGCCGCCCGTCGCGAGAGCTATCGCCACAAAGGTTGCCCAGGTCCATGCCGAAAGGTTCATGCGCGCTCCCAGAACATACTGCCTTCGTAACGGCGACAGCAGCTTTCGGCATTGAAATAGATCATCCGGTAAGCTGCGATCTTCAGCCCGCGTGTCATCTCTCCAGGCGGCCGGCAGGCAGGACAACCCCTCCGCGAGCGCGGGCACAGGCTGAATCCTATGCGCTGGGCCCCCGTTCTGCGACCAAATCTTGACCAACGGGCAGGTGAAGGCGGATCGCGGCGACTCGCATTGGGCGGCTGCGGCAGATTGCGCTGCACGCCTATGGCGTCCGGTTCGGCCTCATGCCGGGCCTGCCGCAAGGGCGGCCCCGGTCCTGCGGGGTATCGGCGCGTGTCGGACGGCGCGGAGCTGCCCGGGTTGTCAGGCTGGGAATCGAGCGCTGACGACTAGAACAGCACGTCGAGCGGCAGGTGGTAGTAGAGGTTCAGCACCTCGGTGCCGGGATTTTCGTCGTCGAGATTGGCATTGGAAATGTGGCTGAAGGCGACCGAGAGCCGCGACTTGTTGTCGAACTGATAGCCCAGTTCCACCTGGCTGCGGAACTCCACCACGTGTCCCAGGTCCTTGCCGTCGCCCTCGGCCCAGAGGCCCGGCGCGAAGCTGCCGGTCAGCACGACGCTGTCGAAGAAGGTGATGTCGAGCAGCACACCGATGCCGCCCCAGACACTGCCGTCGCTGGTTACCTCAACGCCGCCCCAGGGCTTCAGGAACAGGAAATCCTCGCCGTGGCGGTATTCCAGCCGGAAGTCGACCGCCTGATCGTCCTGCAGGTTGAAATCGTACCAGCCGACGCCGCCACTGATCACCGCCGGCGTCTCGTTCAGGGCGACCTGCGCCGCGGCGCGCTCGCTCGAGGTCAGGAAGACCGCACAGATGAGCGCGGAGAAGAGCGCCAAGCGTTTCATGGCTTTCGATTCCCCCGAATCAGGAATGGCTACGATAAGTTGCGAGTTTTGCCGAAAAAGCCTTTCAGGGCAAGGCCGTCGTCCGCGACGGGCCGCCCTCTCTGCGCCGGCGGCCCGGTCAGTAGAGGCTGTCGATGACCTCGCCGTAGGCTTCCCTGATCTTGTGCCGGCGGATCTTCATGGTCGGGGTCAGCATGCCGTTGTCCACCGTGAAGGGCTCTCTCAGGATGGCGAAGCGGCGCACCTTCTCCAGCGTGGAAAGGTTGGCGTTGACGCGGTCGACCACCGCCGAGAGGGCGGCGCGGAAGTCCGGGTTGTCGCGTAGACTTTCCAGGTCCTTCGGCTTGCCGTTCTGCCGGCACCAGGTGGCGATGAACTCCTCGTCGGGCACCACCAGCGCGACGAGGTGCGGCCGCTTGTCGCCGAACACCATGGCCTGGACGATCTCCCGCTGCAGGGTGAGAAAGCCCTCGACCCGCGCCGGCGAGACGTTGTCGCCGCCGGAAAAGACGATGATGTCCTTCTTGCGGTCGGTGATCTTGAGATAGCCGTCGTCGTCCAGCTCGCCGATGTCGCCGGTGTGCAGCCAGCCTTCCTGCAGGGCAGCGTAGGTCGCTTCCTCGTCGTTCCAGTAGCCCGTCATCACCAGCTCCCCGCGCACCAGGATCTCGCCGTCCTCGGCGATCTTCACCTCGACGCCCTCGAAGGGCGGGCCGACGGTGTCGAGCTTCACCTTCCAGGGCGGGTTGACCGAGACGACCGGGGCGGTCTCGGTCTGGCCGTAGCCCTGCAGGATCGGCAGCCCGAGGGCGGTGAAGAACAGGCCGATGTCATAGTTGAGCGCCGCGCCGCCGGAGACGATCGCCTTGACGCGCCCGCCGAAGCGCTTGCGGATCTTGTCGCGCACCAGGCGCTCCAGCGCCAAGTCCTGCAGCCGCTCCCAGAATGTCAGGCTGGCGGGATCGCGGTAGCGCTTGCTGCCCAGCTCGACCGCCTTTTCGAAGAGCTTCGCCGTCAGCCCGCCCTGCTTTTCGATGCCGCGGCGGATGCGCAGATGCATGGCCTCGTAGAGCCGCGGCACCGCCGTCATGATGGTCGGGCGGGCTTCGCCGAGGTTGCGGAGCAGATGGTCGACGCCTTCGGCGTAGTAGATCTCGGCGCCGATGGTGATGGGAAAGAACTGGCCTGCGGTATGTTCGTAGGCATGCGACAGCGGCAGGAAGGACAGGAACACCTCGCGGCCGAGGCCGACGTGTTCCAGCACCTTGTGGGCGCCCATGCAGTTGCACATGATCGCGCCGTGGCTCAGCATCACGCCGCGCGGCGCGCCGCCGGTGCCGGAGGTGTAGATGATGCAGGCGGTATCGCGGCGCTCGGCGCGCGCCGCGACTTCCTCGACGTCGTCGGGCAGGCCGCGACCCTGCTCGAGCAGCGCGTCCCAGCCGTGCACCGGCACCGCGCCGGCACTTGGCCGGCGCAGATCCTCCATGGCGACGACCCAGCGGCAGGTCGGCGCGTCGAGCACCGCCGGCAGCAACCGGTCGGCCAGCGACTGGGTTGACACGATGACGCCGACGGCACCGCAGTCGGTCAGCACGTGGCGGTGGTCGCTGGTCAGTGCGGTGGTGTAGGCCGGCACGGTGATGGCCCCGGCCGCCATGATCGCCAGGTCGGCGATCAGCCATTCGGGGCGGTTCTCGGCCACCAGCACGACCCGGTCGCCGGGCTCGAGGCCGAGCTCGCGCAGGGCCCGCGACAGAACCTTCACCTGCGCGGCGATCTCGCCCCAGGTCCGGGCCCGGTAGCGGCCGTCCTGCTTGTGCCAGACAAAGGCGGCGTCTCGCCGCTTCGCTGCCTGGTCGAAGAACACCTGGGTCAGCGAACGGCAGGCGTCGAAATCCATTCTTCCTCCCTGGTGGCCCGCTTTCCCGGCGCTGCCCCGGACCCGGGACCTGTGGTGCCGGGATCGCGAAGGCGCGCTGTGGAATTCCGCCGGCCGGGCCCGGCTTGGCTCTTGGCGATCCAGTATTTGCGGCCTATATCGCAGGGGGTCAAGAAGTAGTCTGACCGCCCAACCTGACGAGCAGCCGGAATGAGTGACGCCCTGCAGCTGAAACCCGTGGTCGACGACAGCCTGGGAGAGCTGCCTGCCTGGAACCTGGCGGACCTCTATCCTGCGCCGGATTCACCTGCCCTAGAGGCCGACCTTAAGAGCGCCGCGGAGCGCGCCAAGGCGTTCAATCTGCGCCATGCCGGCCGCCTCGCGGCTCTCGACGGCGCGGCGCTGGGCGCAGCCATCGCCGACTACGAGGCGATCCAGGAGATCCTCGGGCGGATCATGAGCTTCGCCCAGCTGGTCTACTCCGGCGACATGAGCGACCCCAAGATCGGCCGCTTCTACCAGTCGATGCAGGAGCGCTGCACCGCCGTCTCCACCGATCTGGTGTTCTTCACCCTGGAGCTCAACCAACTCGAGGAAGCCGACCTGCAGGCCCGGCTGGCGGCGCCGGAGCTGGCCCGCTACGCGCCCTGGCTGCGCGACCTGCGCGCCATGCGGCCGCACCAGCTGTCCGACGAGATCGAGCGCCTGCTGCACGAGAAGTACGTCGCCGGGCGGGCCGCCTGGACGCGGCTTTTCGACGAGACCATGGCGGCTCTGCGCTTTCCCTTCAAGGGCGAGCAGCTGACCTCCGCCCAGATCCTCAACCGCCTGACCGACCGCGACCCGGCGGCGCGGCGCGAGGCGGCCCGGTCGCTCGGACAGGTGCTGGGCGAGAACAGCCGCATCTTCACGCTGATCACCAACACCCTGGCCAAGGACAAGGAGATCGAGGACAAGTGGCGCGACTTCGCGCGGCCGGTCTCTTCGCGCAACCTGGCCAACTTCGTCGAGGACGAGGTGGTCGACGCGCTGGTCTCCTCGGTGCAGCAGGCCTATCCGCGCCTCTCGCACCGCTACTACGCGTTGAAGGCCAAGTGGTTCGGCGGCGATAGCCTGCCCTACTGGGACCGCAACGCGCCGCTGCCCGACGACGACGACCGGGTGATCCCCTGGAACGACGCGCGCCGCCTGGTACTCGACGCCTATGCCGAGTTCTCGCCGGCGCTGGCGGCCATCGGCAAGAAGTTCTTCGACCAGGCCTGGATCGACGCGCCGGTCAGGCCCGGCAAGGCGCCCGGCGCCTTCGCCCACCCCACCGTGCCTTCGGCGCATCCCTACCTGCTGCTCAACTACCAGGGCCGCACCCGGGACGTCATGACCCTGGCCCACGAGCTGGGCCACGGCGTGCACCAGGTGCTGGCCGGCCCGCAGGGCCACCTCATGGCCGACACGCCGCTGACCCTGGCGGAGACCGCCTCGGTGTTCGGCGAGATGCTGACCTTCCAGGCCATGCTGAAGGCCGAGCGCGACCCCAAACGCCGCAAGGTGATGCTGGCCTCCAAGGTCGAGGACATGCTGAACACCGTGGTGCGGCAGATCGCCATGCACGAGTTCGAAACCCGGGTTCATGCGGAGCGCCGCGAGGGCGAGCTGCTGCCCGAGCGCCTCGGCGAGATCTGGCTGGAAACCCAGCGCGAGAGCCTGGGACCGGCGATCGCCTTCGACGACGACTACCGCCACTACTGGGCCTACATCCCGCACTTCGTCCACGTACCCTTCTACGTCTACGCCTATGCCTTCGGCGACTGCCTGGTGAACTCGCTCTACGCGGTCTACGAGGGCGCCGAGGCCGGCTTTGCGGAGAAGTACCTGGACATGCTGCGCGCCGGCGGCAGCAAGCGGCACGGGGAGCTGCTCGAGCCCTTCGGCCTCGACGCCTCCGATCCGGCCTTCTGGCAGCGCGGACTCGGCCTGGTCGACAGCTTCATCGGCGAGCTCGAGGCCATGGAGTAGGCACTGCCCCGGCGTCGGGGCGGATTTGACCTGCCGCAAGGCGGGCGACACCGAAATGTCATCTACTGCCTGTAATCTCGCGTCCAGGCGTCCACGCCTGAGGGCGCAGTTGAGGTTGGAGCGATCAGCGTGAGCGCGAAGAAGAAGCGCCTGCAACTCGCGGCGGAGGACGGTAAGACCCTGCCGCGTCCCGAGGTGTCCGGCAACCAGACCGAGGCGCCCGACGTCGAGCGCCTGCCCGACGTCCCGGGACACCCGGTGGGCGGGGAGGTCGCGCCCTCACCGCCACCGCTGCCGGGCCTGTTCGGCGGCGAGGCCTTCGATCGCATGCTGCACGCCGGCCTAGCACGCGCCACCGCGGGGATCTCCCCTGCGGCCCTGGGGCTCGCGCTCAGCGACTGGTGGATGCATCTGGCGCTCTCGCCGGGCAAGCAGGCCGAGCTCGCGCAGTCGGCCTGGTCGGATGCCACGCGCTTCGCCCTGACGACGGCGCGCAACCTGGCGGGCGGCAAGGAAGCGCCCTGTATCCGCCCCGAACACCGCGACAAGCGCTTCGAGAATCCCGCCTGGCGGCAGCAGCCCTTCGACTCTATCACCCAGGCCTTCCTGCTGAGCCAGAAATGGTGGCAGGAGGCGACGACCGGCGTGCGCGGCGTCTCCAAACACCACGAGGCGGTGGTTTCCTTTGCCACACGCCAGCTGCTCGATGTCTTTTCCCCGTCCAACTACGTGGCGACCAATCCGGAGTTGCTGCGCGAGACCCTTGAGCAGGGCGGCCGCAATCTCTACCAGGGCTGGCTCAATGCGCTGGAGGATGCCGAGCGGCGCATCACCGGCTGCGGGCCCGCCGGCACGGAGGATTTCCGGCCGGGCAGGAACCTGGCGGTCACGCCGGGCCGCGTGGTGTTCCGCAATGACCTGATCGAGCTGATCCAGTACAGCCCGGCCACCGAGGCGGTCCATCCCGAGCCGATCCTGATCGTGCCGGCCTGGATCATGAAGTACTACATCCTCGATCTCTCGCCCGAGAACTCGCTGATCCGCTATCTGGTCGGCAAGGGGCACACGGTCTTTGCGATCTCCTGGAAGAACCCTGGCGCCGACGACCGCGACCTGGGGATGGAGGATTACCGCCGTCTCGGGGTCATGGCGGCGCTGGAGGCGGTGCGCGCGATCCTGCCGGAGTGCCGGATCCACGGCGTCGGCTATTGCCTCGGCGGCACGCTGCTGGCCATCGCGGCGGCGGCCATGGCGCGGGACAAGGACGCGCGCCTGGCCTCGATGACCCTGCTGGCGGCGCAGACCGACTTCACCGAGGCCGGCGAGCTGATGCTCTTCATCGACGAGAGCCAGCTCACCTACCTGGAAGACATCATGTGGTCGCAGGGTTATCTCGACACCAGCCAGATGGCCGGCGCCTTCCAGCTGCTGCGCTCCAACGACCTGATCTGGTCGCGCCTGATTCACGAGTACTACCGCGGCGAACGCACCAGCCAGACCGACCTCATGGCCTGGAACGCCGACGCCACCCGCATGCCCTATCGCATGCACTCGGAATACCTGCGCCGCCTGTTCCTCAACAACGACCTGGCCCAGGGCCGCTACCAGGTCGAGGGCCGGCCGGTCGCGCTGACCGATATCCGGGTGCCGATCTTCGCGGTGGGCACCGCCAAGGACCACGTCGCGCCCTGGCGTTCGGTCTACAAGGTCGCGCTGCTGACCGACACCGAGGTGACCTTCCTGCTGACCAGCGGCGGCCACAACGCCGGCATCGTCACGCCCCCCGGCCACCCCCGGCGCATCTACCAGGTCGGCCGGCTGCACGACCGCGAGGGCTACCTCGACCCCGACCGCTGGCGCGAGAGCGCGCCGGTGCACAAGGGTTCCTGGTGGCCCGAATGGCAGGCCTGGCTGGCCAGGCAGTCGGGCGATCCGGTGGCGCCGCCGCCGCTCGGGCGGGCCGAGGCCGGCTACCCGGCGCGGGAGCCGGCCCCCGGGCGCTACGTTCTGCAGCCCTAGGCGCTGCGGCGGCGAGACGGCGCCCGCAGCGGTCACTGGACTTCGGCGGCCCGCGGCCCCACTTTCAGGACATGAGCCAAGAAACCAGCGATTCCCAAGACGACGAGGACTACGGCAACGAGGCCGAACCGCGACTGACCGGCCGTGTCCGGCGCTACGCCCAGGTCGGCACCTCGGTCGGCGGGCTCGCCGCCCAGGTGGTCGGCGCCCGCTATCTCGGCCTCGGCCTCGACCGCGGCAAGCACTCATCCGAGCTGAAAGCGGCGCTCGGCGGCCTCAAGGGGCCGCTGATGAAGGCGGCCCAGATCCTCGCCACCATTCCCGACGCCCTGCCGCGGGAGTACGCCGAGGAACTGCGTCAGCTGCAGTCCAACGCCCCCTCCATGGGCTGGCCCTTCGTCAAGCGGCGCATGCGCAGCGAGCTGGGTCCGGACTGGCAGTCCAAGTTCAAGTCCTTCGAGCACGAGGCTGCCGCCGCCGCCTCGCTCGGCCAGGTGCACCGGGCGGTCAGCCTCGACGGCCGCGATCTCGCCTGCAAGCTTCAGTACCCGGACATGCTCTCGGCCGTGGACGCCGACCTGCAGCAGCTGAAGATCCTGTTCGGCATCTACCGGCGCTACGACCGCGCCATCGACCCCTCAAACATCTACCATGAACTGGCCGAGCGCCTGCGCGAGGAACTCGACTACGAGCGCGAAGGCCGTCACATGCAGCTTTATCAGGACATGCTGCGCGACGAGAAGGGCGTGCACATCGCCGAGCTGCTGCCGGAGCTCTCGACCAGGCGCCTCTTGACCATGACCTGGCTGGAAGGCCGACCGCTGCTCGACTTCGTGAAGCATTGCGACGACGTCGAGCAGCGCAATGCCGTGGCCATGAACATGTTCCGCTGCTGGTACGTGCCCTTCTATTTCTACGGCATCATCCACGGCGACCCGCATCTGGGCAACTACACCATCCGCGAAGACGGCACGGTGAACCTGCTCGACTTCGGCTGCATCCGCGTGTTCCATCCGAAGTTCGTGAAAGGTGTCATCGACCTCTACTTCGCGCTGGAGCGCGACGACCCGGAGCTGGCGGTGGAGGCCTACCGCACCTGGGGCTTCACCGACCTCAGCAAGGACCTCCTGGCGGCGCTCAACCTCTGGGCCGCCTTCCTCTACGCGCCGCTGCTGGAGGACAGGCCCCAGAAGATCATGGGCGACAAGGGCAGCCTCTACGGCGCCCAGGTCGCCGGCGAGGTGCACAAGGAACTGCGCCGCCTCGGCGGCGTCCGGCCGCCGCGCGAGTTCGTGCTGATGGACCGCGCCGCCATCGGCCTCGGCTCGGTCTTCATGCATCTCGATGCCGAGATCAACTGGCACCAGATGTTCCACGACCTGATCCGCGACTTCGACGTCAAGGCCCTGGAGAAGCGCCAGAAGAAGGTGCTGAAGGCGCGCGACCTGCCGCTGCCGGCGTAGAGGGCGGAGACGGCGCGTTCCCCCTCACCCAGCTTCGGCTAGGTTCGCTTCGCTCACCAAGCCTGCGCGAGCCTCTCCCCCCGGGGAGAGGGATTTCGTTGGGCCCTCGCCCCACCGGGGAGAGGGTTGTGAAGCCTGGCGCGATCGTCAGATCGAGCTTAGGCGAAGCTGGGTGAGGGGGCCTGCTAGTCCAGGTTCTGAACAGCGGCGCATTCGTTCGGCCTCGGCAGAGGCAGGCCATCGAATAGGGTCTCAGGCCCTTCAGCTATTTCAGCGGGTCTGGGATTGCTAGCGTCAACAAGCTGCTTGGCATCCTCACAGGACAACTTCACGATCGCGCTCGAGCAGTAAAGTCCAATGAGCCCGTTGTTGACGTCGAAGTCGATCGACGTGAGTTCATGAGTCCTCGTCGCGAAGGGGAAACACTTGATCTCAGCGACATCAATTGGCAGCAACCCCCCGATGGAAACTGAGCACCCCGGCTCAATATCCTGCAATAGATACGCCTTCACGCGCGGTTCGTAGGTATGTTCTGCAAGCTCAAGGGAGTCAAAAGCCATTCCTTCATGCCGCAAGAATCTAACTGTCTCGGCCAAGTCGATCCCTGGCCCGGCCGCCGCCCGGACTTTCCTCCAGATATCGCCTTGGCAGGCTGACGGCTCCGTTGCCCGGGCAGGCGCGATCAGCACCATCAACAGTGTGATCAAGAGGATGTGGCGCATCGGCTCAGTACGAATGAATGACGTCGACCCTAAGATACCAGTCGTCGCGCATGCCGCCTAGCCCTGGCCAGGCACCTTCATCTGCAGCAGCCTGCGCAGCAGCCTCGCATAGCCGCGCGCGTCGTTGATCGAGGTATGATCGTGCGGCACGTGGCCGAGCCACTCCGGAGGATAGGCGCCGTTGCGGCAGTCGAAGAGCGGCCAGCCGAGCCGCCCGGCGGCGAAGGCCTGGATGCAGAGCCCGGCGTCATGGAACAGGCGTTCGCCCTCCCAGGGCCCCTTGAGCATGCGGACTCCGGTGAAGCGCCTGAGGTAGTAGTCGATCCAGGCGCCGTCGAAGGCCAGCGGGTGGGCGGCAAAGACCGGCTGTCCGGGCAGGCCGGCGACCCAGTCGACATAGCGCGCCATGACCTCGGCCGGCGGGCGCGGGTTCGTGGTGGCCGCGGCCCAGGCCTCCGGAAAGCTCTGGAACCAGGCGAGGGTGCGCGGGTCGGCGCCGGCTTCCGGCAGCGGTTTCAGAACGCACTCGAATGTGTCGAACTCCTCGCCCTTCGCGTCGCAGGCCACCGAGGCGAAGGCCAGCATGGAGTAGTCGCCCGGCGTCGGCCCGTTCACCTCTAT
>JBFGUI010000096.1:0-12714 GCA_041565695.1 Kiloniellaceae bacterium | reverse complement strand
GCTGTCGCGCGGGGTCATCACCGCCAAGGCTAGCCGCCGCGCCGGCCCGCGGCCAGGGCCGATCCGGCAAGGCAGCTATGCGGGGATGCGGCGGCTGAGAGTCAGATCACCCGCTCGGCGGGCAGCCGCACGATGGCCTTGGTGCCGACGCCGGGCTGACTTTCCAGCTTCAGGCGGCCGCCGTGCAGCTTGACGAAACCGTCGGACAGCGGCAGGCCGAGACCGGTGCCCTCGAACTGCCGGCTGAGGCGGCTGTCGACCTGCTCGAAGGGGGCGAAGGCGCGCGGGATGTCCTCCGCCGCGATGCCGATGCCGGTGTCGCTGACCTCGAAGACGAAGCTGCCGTCCGGGTCGTGGCGCGCGGCCAGGCTGACGCGGCCGCCCTCCGGCGTGAACTTGATGGCATTGGACATGAGGTTCAGCAGGACCTGCTTCAGCTTGCGCTCGTCGGCGCGCAGGCGCGGCAGCCGCTTGGGCATGTCGACGACGAGGTCAAGTTCGGCACGCTTGGCGCGTTCGGCGACGAGGCGCTCGACGGCGCCGACCACGTCGCGCGGGTCGACCTCCTCGTCGCGCAGCTCGTGCGCGCCGGCTTCGATCTTGGCGACGTCGAGAATGTCGTTGATCAGCGTCAGCAGGTGCTGCGCGCTTTCGTGGATGTCGGCGGCATAGCTCTTGTACTGGCTGCTGCCGAGAGGGCCAAGCAGCTCGCTTTCCATGATCTCGGAGAAGCCGATCACCGCGTTCAGCGGCGTGCGCAGCTCGTGGCTCATGTTGGCCAGGAACTCGGTCTTGGCCCGGTTGGCCAGCTCGGCGCTTTCCTTGGCGCTGATCAGCGCGTCCTCGCGCTGGCGCAGGGCGGTGATGTTCTCTGCCGTGCCGCGGTAGCCGAGGAAGCTGCCGCTGTCGGGGCAGTAGACCGGCAGGCCGTTGAGGCGGAACAGCAGCACCTCGCCGTTGCGGTGCCTGACCTCGATCTCCGTGTCGCGGAAGGGCGCGTGACGCTCGCTGGTCGCCAGGGACTGCAGCTTGGGCTTCGGCTGCTCCGGCAGATCGTTGAGGGAACGGCCGATGATCTCGCGCGGATGATAGCCGAGCGCGTCGTGCACCCGCGGCGAGACGAAGGTGAGGACGAGTCTGCGGTCGGTCTCCCAGACCCAGTCCGAGACTAGGCGCGTCGTGTCGTCGAGGCGCGTGGTCGCCTGCACCAGGGCGGTCGCGGTGGCCTTCAGCTTGGTGGTCGACTCGTAGATCAGGGCCGTGGCCCGGGTGACGCCGTCGGACCCGCGGATCGGGCGGCGCTTGGCGCGGAAGTACTCGGTCCGCCCGTCGATGGTGAGCTTGTGCTCCTGGCTGACGGCGATCAGCGCGGCCTCGCCGCCCTGCGGCAGCAGACCCAGGGTCGACTGGCTCGGCAGGGCCTCGGCCTCCGCCAGGGCGCCGGCAATCTTGTCGTAGGCCTTGTTGGCGTAGATAACTTCGCCGGCCGGATCCACGATGCAGGTCGGCGGGCCTTCCTCCAGCAGCTCGCGCTGCAGGGTCGTGACCAGTTCGCCGAGCTCACCGCGCTGCCCGACAGCCTCGACCGGGGGTGTTTGCGTCAGGCTGGGGGCCTTCGGCGCCCCGCCGGATTCGGCGTTGCGCGCCACCATCTTCGGTTTGCCTAAATCAGTCGTCACCGGCGCCGCTCAGCCCCTGCTGCTTTTTGCTTTGTTCATTTCCAGGTCCTGCACGGCGGCCTGGAACCCCGGGTTGCGCTGCCAGGACCGCAGCACATGCTGTGCGTCCTCCCGCTTGGTCTTGTCGTACAGGCGCGTTGCCCGGGCAAGATTCCCGGGCGAGGTCTTCTGCCCGCCCGAGCCGGCGCTGCGGCTCAGGAGAAACAGCGTCGCGAAGTCCTGCTTCGAGACACCCATAGCCAAGCAGGCGATGGCCAAGCCTTCGCCACCCGGTCCATAGAGTACCTCAGCCCGGCGGGGCATGGAAATCTTCGTCCATTGCTCGAACAGGGCCTCGAAGAGCGGCACCTGTCCCTGGCGCAGGGTCTTGATCAGCAGCGCGGCGTTGATCGGGCGCTCGGCGGCCATGGAGCGCGCCAGCTCGCTGGCGGTCTGTTCGAGATTGGCCGCATTAGTCGAACCCTTGCGGCTCTCTTCGACCATGTCTTGCACGGTGCCTTCCAGGGCGTCGTCCAGGGCGGTCGGATGGATGTCGTAGTTCTGCAGGATCTCGTCGCGCAGGCTGGCGGCGACCACCCAGTAGAGCCGTGTGGCGAGGTCGGCGCCGAGGTCATGCCGGCGCACCAGGGGTTCCTGGTAGCTGTCGATGTGCTCCGCCTGCTCGGTCAGATAGGCCAGCGTGGCCTTGGAGATGCGGGCGCTGGTGTTCTCCAGCAGCGCGGTGATCACGTCACTGTCCTGCGTACCGACCAACTCGTCACTGACCGCCTCGCTGAGGTCGCGCCGCCGCGCGATGGTGATCTGATGCTGGCGGCTGCGATGATGGATGATGCGGATCAGTTCCTCATCCGACAGCAGCGTTGAGCGCAACAGCACCGGCTGGGCCACAGCGAACTCGTCGTTGGCCAGGGCGACGACAAGCGCGCGGGGCGCCGCCGCGTTGCGCGACATGCGCTCCGCAAGACGCTGGCGGATCGGGACTTCGAACTCGTGGATCAGCTTGTCGAGGATGTCGAAGATCAGGTCGCGTTCCTGATCGCTCAGCATGTGCTCACGCTCGAGGGAAAGCTGCGCGATCTGCGTGGTCAACTGCTCACGCCCCTCGATGGACTTGTCCATCGCCAGTCGCAACAAGGAATGAAGATCTTGATTCTGATCGTTCATTCAAACCTTCCCAACACCTACTCCCAGTCGTCAGCGCACGGTCACCCGTGCGGTCCCCGACGTGAGGACTGTCTGCTCCTTGTTGTTTTCATCGCAGACAACGCGATCGTCTCCCCGTAAGAAATATTAAATTAAGGTAAAAACAATGTGAAGTTTGATCTTAATTTCTTCTAGTGGCTCGCTTTTGAGACTTGCAACTAATCGATGCGCTAGCAGGAATTAGGCACCATTCTCTGTTACGGATCAGTGAAGTTCGCGTCATGAGAGTCCCTGGCGGCAACCTGACCACTTCAACGAAATCTCTAAAAACGTATATAATGCAATATGTTATCGGGCACATTCATGCGCTCGGCGGGAACACAGATTTCTGGGATGCCCGGCCCAAGTACAGCGTCGACAGTAGTAGCTGTTGCGTTTATTTATAATGAATAAGTGATTAGTTTTCCGTATCTCTTGCCGGCCGGCCGCCGCGGCCCGGATTCACCGGGCCTTAACCGGGCAGCGCCAATACTGCCGCCATGCAGATCGGATCCGGTCCTTCATCTCTCCCGCTTGCGCTGCTGAAGGCGCTCGGTGCCCAGACGCCGGCTGCTCCCGCCGCGCCCGCGACGGCCAAGCTGGCGGCAAAGCCGGATCCCGCCGCGGCCACCGGCGGCGCCGGCGGAACGCCCGAGGCACGGCCGGGCGCCGCGCCGGTCACCGACCTGGGGGTAGCCAGGAACATCCCGCGCGGCAGCTTCGTCGACTTCAAGGCCTGAAGCGCCGGCCCGCGCCGCGGCAGCCGCCGCTTGTCGCGGCCGGGGGGCCTGCGCCAGAGTAGCGGCATGAACTCCGGCAATCCTCCCGGCGAGGGACCTTCCAGTCCGCCCGCGCGCTTCGAGCGCCAGATCCCCGAAGGCGACGACCACCCCCGGCTGGTCTGCCGCGACTGCGGCTTCATCAACTACGAGAACCCGAAGATCGTGGTCGGCTCGGTGGCCGCCTGGCAGGACCGTATCCTGCTGTGCCGCCGGGCCATCGAGCCGCGGCGCGGCTTCTGGACCCTGCCGGCGGGCTTTCTTGAATTGAACGAGACCGCAGCGGCAGGGGCGCTGCGCGAAGCCTGGGAGGAGGCGCGCGCCCGCCTGGAGATCGACCAGCTGCTGGCGGTCTACTCGATTCCGCGCATCTCCCAGATCCAGCTGATCTACCGCGCCCGCCTGCTCCAGCCCGATATCGCCGCCGGGCCGGAGACTTTGGAGCTCGACCTGTTCCACTGGGATGCGATTCCCTGGGACCTGCTGGCCTTTCCCTCGGTACACTGGGCGCTGGCCGACTACCGCGCGGTGCGCGGCGAGACGGCCTTTGCCCCGAGGAGCAATCCGCCCGGCGAGGACGGCGGCCTCAGCCACCCGTAGATCGATGACCCCGGCAGCGCGGCACCCGGGGCACAGAAACGAAGGGAGGCGGTGCCATGCAAATCCGAGGATCGTGGCTGGGCCGCGCGGCCCTGGCAACCCTGCTGCTCGGCGGGGCCGCGGTGCCGGGCGAGGCGGCGGATCCGCTGTTCGCCCACGAGCAGCCGCGCTACCGCAGCGGCGCCGAGCTGCTCGAGGACTGCTCGTCGAGCGATGCGGTCGAGAAGGCGCGCTGCGCCGGCTACGTCATGGCGGTGGCGGACATGCTGGGCGGCGCCTCGGCGCGCATCGACGGGATCGAAGCCTGCCTGCGCGGCAGCGAGACCCTGGCCGACCTGATCGGCGTGGTGCGCGATCACCTGCAGGCCAATCCGGCCCGGGCGACCCTGAAGGGCGACGGCGCGGTCGCCTATGCCCTGTCGATCTACCGGCCCTGTCCCGGTTCCGGTGCCACCTTCGAGGAGCGGCTACGCAAGGGAGCCTCACCGGACCGCTGATCCTCCAGCAGGCCGCGCAGGGCGCGCAGCTCTGCGTGCAGGCTCTTGATGTCGTCCTCGAGGCGCTGGGCATCGCCGTGCGACTGCTTGGAGATCTCGGCAAGGGCTTCCTTGTTCTCGGCCTCGTGCTGGCTCTGCATGGCGTTGACGATGATGGCGATGAAGAGGTTCAGCACGGCGAAGCTGGTGATCAGGATGAAGGGCACGAAAAAGGCCCAGGCCAGGGGATAGACCTCCATGACCGGGCGGACAATGCCCATTGACCAGCTCTCCAGGGTCATGATCTGGAACAGCGAGTAGGCTGAATCGCCGATGCTGCCGAACCAGTCGGGAAAGGCCGCGCCGAACAGCTTGGTCGCCATCACCGAGAAGACGTAATAGAGCAGCCCGAGCAGCGCGACGATGGAGCCCATGCCGGGAATCGCCTTCAAGAGCGCCTGCACCACCTTGCGCATGGAGGGGATGACCGAGACCAGGCGCAGTACGCGCAGTACGCGCAGCGCCCGCAGCACGGAAAAGGCGGCCGTGTCGGGCACCAGGCTGATCGCCACCACGGAAAAGTCGAAAAGGTTCCAGGGATCGGCGAAGAAGCGGCGCCGGTAGACCCAGAACTTGGCCAGGATCTCCGCGACGAAGACGGCGATGATCACGCGGTCGAGCAGCGGCAGCAGCTCGCCGGTGGCGGCCATGATGCTGGGCGAGGTCTCGAGGCCCAGAATGACGGCGTTGACCAGGATCAGCGCCGTGATGCCGCGCTGAAAGGCGACGGATTCGATGAAGCCCTGGAGGCGCCCGCCGCCTGTCTGTGCTGCCGTTGTGCCGCTCTCGGCCATGTCTTCTCGCTGTCTTTCTCGCTGCCGGAGGCGGCCCGCGCGCCGCCCCCTTGTGTTGCGAGACTAGATGAGGCCCGTGCCGGGCAGCGTCAAGAAGCGGCGGCTTGCCTTCCCTCGAAGAGGTGCTGCCGCCCGCGCAATTCGCCGTAGAGGAAGTCGAGCAGGGCGCGGATGCGCGCGCTGCGCTGCAGGTCCGGGTGGGTCAGCAGCCAGAGCTCGGAATCCAGCTCCGGCAGCGGGCCGGCGAGGCGGTGCAGCGCGGGGTCGCTGTCGCCCAGGGCGCAGGGCAGCAGGCCGAGGCCGAGGCCGGCGCGCACGGCGCTGGCCAGGTTGAGCATGGAGTTGGTGCGGTAGCCGATGACGTGGCGGTCGACGTTGTCGCTCATCCAGCGCGCCGCCTGCGGCGGCCCGGCGCCCTCCTCCCAGGCGACCCAGGTCTGCGCCGGGTCGCCGGGGTCGATGGACGCCGCGCGGTCGGTGCCGTAGACGGCCGTGGCGATGCGGGCGATGCGCCGGCCGGCCAGGGTCTCCGGCGGGCGCCGCGTGGGGCGCAGGGCGATATCCGCCTCGCGCCGGGTCAGGTTCAGCATGCGGTTGTCGACCACCAGCTCGACTGTGATGTCGGGATAGCGCCGCCGGAATTCGGCCAGCAGCGGCATCAGCAGGGCCTCGGCGATGTCGTCGGGGGCGGTCAGCCGCAGCGAGCCCGTCAGGCGCAGGTCCTGGCCGCTGAGCCGCCGCTCCAGGGCCTCGACCTCCGCCTCGACCCGCTCGGCGGTACGCAGCAGGTCCTCGCCGGCCGCCGTGGTGACATAGCTGCCGTCGCGGCGCTCGAAGAGCCGGGTGCCGAGCCGCGTCTCGATGGCGCCGAGGCGCCGGAACACGGTGGAATGATTGACCTTCAGGCGCCGCGCCGCGCCGGCCAGGGTGCCCTCGCGGGCGATCGCCAGCAGGGTGCGCAGGTCGGCGGTGATATCGGGGTCCGTGCTCATATTTGCATAGATGCAATGAGAATTTGCAGAAATCACTAATAGACGTGCATCAGAGCAAATCATAGATCTCTACGCATCTCAAGGCGCCACCTCATCCGACGGGCGTCCCGCAAAGAGGAGATCCGAGATGATTGACAGCAAGACCGCTCCCTACGCCGCCCTCGTCCTCCGGGTCGCGCTCGGCGTCATGTTCCTGGCCCACAGCCTCTATCTGAAGGTTTTCGTTTTCACCGTCGCTGGCACGGTCGGCTTCTTCGAGTCGCTCGGCCTGCCGGCCCTCTTCGCCTACCTGACCCTCTTCGCCGAGATCGCCGGCGGCCTCGCGCTGATCTTCGGCTTCCAGACCCGCCTCGTCGCGCTCGCCCTGCTGCCGGTGCTGATCGGCGCCACCTGGGTCCATGCCGGCAACGGCTGGGTGTTCTCCAACCAGGGCGGCGGCTGGGAATACCCGGTCTTCCTGATCGTGGCCTGCGTGGTGCAGGCCCTGCTCGGCAGCGGCGCCTACGCGGTGAAGAGCCCGGCTCTGCTGGAGCGGCGGGTGACGGCCTGATCCCGCAAGCCTGATCTGTCTCTCCGGCCGCGCGCCCGCCGCACCCCCTTGCCTCCCCCCTCAGCAGCGGCGGCGCGCGGCCACCCTTTTTCTCTCGCCCGGGAGGAGCACAGAAGATGAAGGCCCTGATCCACGGCTCCTGGCACCCGGCGGTCGACGACCGCGCCGCCTACGAAGCCGCCCGCGCGGCGCAGCCGGAGAACCTCTTGCGCAGCTGGGTGAACGCCGATCCGGCCACCGCCTTCCCCGCCGCCGCCGGGCGCTATCACCTCTATGTCTCCTATGCCTGCCCCTTTGCGCACCGCACCCTGCTCTACCGGGCCCTGCTCGGCCTGAAAGACGCGCTGCCGATCTCGGTCGCCCATCCGCGCTGGAGCGGCCCTGACGGCTGGACTTTCACGCCCGACCCGGCCTTTCCCGAGGTGACGCCGGACCGCGCCAACGGCCTGCCCAACCTCTGGCAGCTCTACGTCAAGGCGGCGCCGGACTTTACCGGCAAGGTCACCGTGCCGGTGCTCTGGGACAGCGGGAAGCAGACCATCGTCAGCAGCGAGTCGGCCGACATCATGCGCATGCTCGACCTCGGCTTCGCGCGGCTGCGCGAGAACGATCTCACCTTCTACCCGGCGCGTCTGCGCGACGACATCGACGCGCTGGGCGGTTTCATCCGCCGCAAGGTGAACGGCGGCGTCTACAAGGCGGGATTCGCCGCCGATCAGGGGAGCTTCGATGCGGCCGTCATCGCGTTCTTCGCCGCGCTCGACCATCTGGAAGAACTGCTGGGCGATGGCCGTCCCTACCTGCTGGGACGCTGCGCCACCGAAGCCGACTGGCTGCTGTTCCCGACCCTGGTGCGCCTCGACGCCGCCTATGCCGGCGCCCTCAAGGTGAACCTGAAGCGGCTCAGCGACTATCCGCTGCTGGAGGCGCACACGCGCCGGCTCTACGCCTGGCCGGGCGTGGCCGAAACCGTGAAGCTCAACCACGTGAAGCGCCACTATTACGACGACCTCGGCGTCACCAACCCGACGCTGATCCCGCCGGGGCCCAAGACGCCTTTTGAGGCAGCGGCCTAGCAGCTGGCAGCGACTTTCGACGATTCTAGACGGTTCTGGATGATTTCTGGACGAAGAATCAAGGTTGTCTTCAAGCAGCGTTGCCGCAGCGGACATAGCATCGTCTCATCACACCACCACCCCGGCTAGGGAGATGAGAAATGCACAAGCAGGACCGGAAGTTCTTGAACAAGGATGGCTCGTTTGACCTAGAGGCGGCGGTGGCCGCAGGGCGCAACGCGCGGGCCCAGGACCTGTCGGAAGGCTGCGGGATCGTCAGAGATGCAGCGGTGCAACTGGCGTCAATCGCGTGGCGTGCAGCTGCCGTTCTCTCTTCGCGCATCTCCTCGTCGCGAGTGTTCCCAAGCAAGGCCGCCTGATGATACCCCACAGCGGTACGACAGGCCTGGTGCGCCTCTGGCTATGGTGGCGTGACGCCTTGTCGGCAAACACCCGATCCTCGGTTTCCAGGCGATCACGCCGCTATCTGAAAGACCCAGCATCGAGGCTGGAAGCCGCGTGAAGGTCTCTGGCTGCTGTACCGCCCGGGTGTTCCGGCTATGCTGTCCGGGAAATTCGCAATGACAGGCGTGGAACTCGAGATGGGAGACAGGGCGGCAGGGACCATCAGGTTCGAATCCTTTCTGGTCGATCTCGATGCGGTCGAGATTCGGCGAAACGGAGAAGCGGTGCAAGTCGAACCTCAGGTGTTCGACATCATCGTACTCCTCTGCGCCAATCCGGGGCGCGTGGTCGGGCATGATGAGATCATCGAGACTGTCTGGCACGGGCGGATCGTTTCGGACTCGGCCATAGCCACGCGCATAAATGCCGCGCGCAAAGCGCTCGGCGACGACGGAACGGCTCAGAAGATCATCAAGACCGTTCGCGGCCGCGGATTCCGGCTCGAGGTGACGCCGCTCGTCGACCATACGACCGGTCAGGACTTCAGGGCTGTTGAAGCCGATGAGCGCTTTGTTTTGAGCTGTTCGCCCCTTGCCTGTTCGCTGCTGATGACGACCAGATCCGGCGAGGACGCGCCGCAAGTCTGGCGCCATGCCTTGCCGGATATTCTGGCTAGGGCGGCGGCGCAGCATTCAGTCCTGGAAAGTGCTCAGCACACAGCGGTTTTTGCGAGCGCCGTTGATGCGCTGCGCTGCGCGGCTGCCGTTCTGCAGGCTGTTTCAGAGCAGCGCAGGAATGCGCCTACCGCCGATCAGTGGACTGCAAAGATTGGCATAGGTCACGGTGTGATTTCCGACAAAACCGCTTACGCCCGAGCCAACCGGCTGGATGCAGCGGCTCCACCGGGAGCCCTTTGCATTACCGGCCGGGTCATGGACCTGGTAGCGGGCGAAGTTGACCTGGATGTCGACGTGCTTCCGAAGGATACGGTCTTCGGCGGGCAGGATGCTTTCAAGGTCACGCGAATAGAGGACCAGGTTCTAGCGGATCAGAGCGGCGCTCACGTGCCGCAGACGGCTGGGCTCACCATACCCCAGCCGGCGGAGGTCTCCGTGGTCGTGCTTCCCTTCGAGGTCGTTCGCGGCGATTCTGAGGTCGAGGATGCAGCAATAGGGCTTCGCCTCGAAATTCAGAATGCCTTGGCCCAGCTTTCCGGTGTTATGCCAATGGCTGCAGGTACCGCGATGGCCTTCGCCGGTTCCACGTCGCCGGAGACTGCTGAGGCCCTCGGCGTGCGCTACGTCGTGCAGGGCAACGTCCGCGCCATCGGGCGCCGGATCCGGCTCATGATCGAGCTCTACGATCATCGCCGTGGCGGCGTCACCTTTGCTCACACCTATGACGGTTCCTTGGATGAAGGCTTCGACTTTCAGGACGGGATGACCGCGCAGGTGGTGGCTGCTCTCGATGTGAAGGTCTTGAGCGGCGAGCAGGCGCGCGTATGGCACAAGTCCTACCGCGATCTCAAGGTGATTCGACTGCAATACCGCGGCATGAGCGAGTTCTTCAGAATGCGGAAAGAGGCAATGCGCGCGGCGCGCGACTGCTTCGAGCAACTCCACGGGATGCGGCCCGATATCTCGATTGGTTCGACATGGGTATCCCTGTGTCATTGGTTCGAGTTGCAGCGCGGGTGGACAGACGATCGGGACGTCAGTATCGCGGCTGTCAAGAAATGGGCGAATATTGCGATCGGAATGGAGGACGCCGACGGCCAGGCGCATACCGCGCTATGCCACGCCCACATGATGGAGCGCGACTTCGATCGGGCTTTGGAAGTCGGCAGGAATGCCATCACCATTCGTCCGAGTTGCGCCAATGCCAATGGGTTCTATGCCCATGCGCTGTACTACTGCGGCATGCTGGATAAGGCCGTTCATCATGTGCGCCTGGCGATTCGTTTCTCGCCTGCCTATCCGCCGCTGTTCGCCGTGATCTTGAGCGGTGCGCTTCATGCGCAAGGCGATCAACAGGCAGCCATTCCGGTCGCCCTGGAAACACTGCGTCTGGCGACGGGCGATCCGATGGTCCGGGTGATATTGATCAGCGCCCTGATGGAGGCAGGTCGCCAACTGGAAGCAAGCGCTGTCGCTCAGGATATGCTCGAGGCAGATGCGCAGTTCAGGATCGACCCGTTCCTCGAGCGCATGCCGTTTCGACAGCGAGAGATGCAGGAACAGCTGTCCCGGAACTTCACGCGCGCTTTGGATGCCTCTCCCGGGTGACGTCGCGGAGACGACTCCGGTCTAACTGTTCTGATCCAGTCCCACCAGCGCCCGGGCGAAGTCGCGGGCGGCGAAGGGGCGGAAGTCTTCGGCGCCCTCGCCGACGCCGATGACGTGGACCGGCAGGCCGAACTTCTCGGCTAGGGCGACCAGCACGCCGCCGCGCGCCGAGCCGTCCAGCTTGGTGACGACGAGGCCGGTGATCGCGACCAGCTCCTTGAAAGTGCCGACCTGGGTCAGCGCGTTCTGGCCGGTGGTGGCGTCGAGCACCAGCACCACGTGATGCGGCGCCTCCGGCTCGACCTTCTTGATGACGCGCGCGACCTTCTGCAGCTCGGCCATGAGCTCGGCCTTGTTGTGCAGCCGTCCGGCGGTGTCGATCAGAAGCAGGTCGTCGCCGGCGGCCTTGGCCTGCTCGACGGCCTCGAAGGCGAGCCCGGCGGCATCGGCGCCCTGCCTGCCGGCGACCACCGGACAGCCGGCCCGCTCGCCCCAGATCTTCAGCTGTTCGATGGCGGCGGCGCGGAATGTGTCGCCGGCGGCAAGCCGCACCGCGAGACCCTCGCGCCTGTAGTGGGTCGCCAGCTTGCCGATGGTGGTGGTCTTGCCGGAGCCGTTCACGCCGACCACCAGCACCACGTTGGGCTTCTTCGCCGGGTCGAGGGTGAGCGGCCGGGCGACCGGCTCCAGGACCTTTGCGATGTCGGTCGCTAGCGCCTCGCGCACTTCTTCAGGGTCGACGTCCTTGTCGAAGCGGGTCTTCGCTAGGTTGGCGGTCAGCCGTGCGGCGGTCGCCACGCCGAGGTCGGCGGTGATCAGCAGTTCTTCCAGTTCCTCCAGCGCCTCGTCGTCCAGCTTGCGCTTGGTGAAGATGCCGGAGATGCCTTCGCCCAGCTTCGACGACGAGCGGGTGAGGCCGGCCTTGAGGCGCTGGAACCAGCCGCCCTTTTTCTGTTCGGTGGTGTCGCTCACGCTGCGGGAGAAAGCTTTTGTTGTAAGGGCTGAGCTGTCAGCCGGTTGCCGTCGCGCCCGGTGATGCGGGCTTCGACGATGGCGCCGACGTCACCGCTTGGCAGCAGCACCTCGGCGAAGCTCTCGCTGCGGCCGAGGCGGCGCCCGTCGTCGCGTTCGCGCTCGATGAGGACGGCGGCGGTCCTGCCCATCTGACCGTCGAGAAACGTCGACAGCGCGGCCGCGCCGGCGGCGCGCAGCCGCGCGGCGCGCTCCTTGCGGACGGCCATCGGCAGCTGCGGCATCCTCGCCGCCGGCGTGCCCTTGCGCGCCGAATAGGGGAAGACGTGCAGCCAGGTGAGCCCGCAGTCCTCGACCAGACGCAAGGTGTTCTCGAACATCGCCTCGGTCTCGGTCGGGAAGCCGGCGATCAGGTCGGCGCCGAACACGATGCCCGGGCGCAGGCGGCGGGCGCGGCCGGTCAGCGCGATGGCGTCGGCGCGCAGATGCCGGCGCTTCATGCGCTTCAGGATCATGTCGTCGCCGGCCTGCAGCGACAGGTGCAGATGCGGCATCAGCCGCGGCTCCTCGGCGATCAGCCGCCACAGATCGTCGTCGATCTCCACCGGGTCGAGCGAGGACAGACGCAGCCGCGGCAGCTCCGGCACCTGGGCCAGCAGGCGGCGCACCATCTGCCCCAAGGTCGGACGGCCCGGCAGGTCGGGTCCGTAGGAGGTGATGTCGACGCCGCTCAGCACCACCTCGGCAAAGCCGGCCTCGACCAGCCGGCGGGTCTGGGCGACGATCTCGCCGATCGGCACCGAGCGCGACCGGCCGCGCCCGAAGGGAATGATGCAGAAGGTGCAACGATGGTCGCAGCCATTCTGGACCTGGAGGAAGGCGCGG
>JBFGUI010000095.1:0-13217 GCA_041565695.1 Kiloniellaceae bacterium | reverse complement strand
GCCAAGCCCGACTCCGAGGCTGCCGAGCCGGAAGCCGCACCGCAGCAGCCGGTTATCATGGTCAAGCCGCGCCCGCCCGCGCCGCCTGCCGCGAGCCCGGCGCCCGGCACGGCCACCTCAGCCGCCCCCGCAGCGCCGGCCGCACCGAAGGCCGAGACCCCGCAGGTCTCGGTGCAGATCCCCAGTGAGACACCGACACCGTCTGCACCGCCGGCTGCCGAGCCGGCTGCCGCCGAGCCGGCCGCCGAAGCGCCGAGCTTCGACGTGGTGCGGGTCGAGCGCAGCGGCGAGACGGTCATCGCCGGCCGCGCCGAACCGGAGAGCGAGGTGAACGTCACCACCCAGACCGGCGAATCCCTGGGCCGCGCCCGCGCCGACAGCAGCGGCGCCTGGGCCATCGTCACCGAGCAGCCCCTGGCGCCCGGCAGCCATGAGATCGGCGTCGAGTCCGAAGGCACCAAGGGCGAAAAGCGCCTCTCCGAGGAGGTCGTCGTGGTGGTCGTGCCGGAGCCGGCCAAAGCCACCGCTCCTGCCACCGCGCCGGCGGCCGCGCCGCAGCCCAAGGCGCCGGACACCCAGGTTCTGGCGGTGCTGACGCCGCGCCAGGGCGAAGGCGCCAGCAAGGTGCTGCCGCAGCAGCAGCAGACCGAAGAGGGCATCGTCCAGGGCGATCTCGTGCTCGACAGCGTCGATTACGACGAGACCGGCAAGGTCACGGTCGGCGGGCGGGCGGCCCCGGGCAGCCGCCTGCTGATCTATCTCGACAACCGCCTCGTCGGCGATACCGTCGCCGGGCGCGACGGGCGCTGGGAGTACAGCTTGGAGCAGCCGGTCGCCGAAGGCCTGCATAGTCTCAGGGTCGACCAGGTGGACGCGGGCGGCAGCGTGCTGGCGCGGGTCGAGACGCCGTTCTCGCGCGAGGCGGTGCGCGTGCCGGAGGCCGGCGAGGAGTTCGTCATCGTGCAGCCCGGCAATTCCCTGTGGCGCATTGCGCGGCGGACCTACGGCCAGGGGATCCGCTACACGGTGATCTATCAGGCCAATGTCGACCAGATCCGCGACCCCGACCTGATCTATCCGGGCCAGGTCTTCGAACTGCCCGAGATCAACTAAGCCCGCCCGTCCATGCTGACACGCGTCGCTGAGTGAACCGGGGACAGGTCGTGCCGGGCAAGCTCACCGCCATTGCGCTGCTGTCCCTCTGCGAGGTGGCCGTGCTGGTGCTGTGGTTCTCGGCGACCGCGGTGGTGCCCTCGCTGCTCCGCGAGTACCCGCTGACCGACCAGCAGGTGTCGCTCTTCACCAGCGCCGTGCAGGCGGGGTTCGTCGCCGGCACGCTGATCAGCGCCGTCCTGGGCCTCGCCGACCGGCTCGATCCGCGCCGCTTCTTCATGCTCTCGGCCCTGCTCGCCGCCGGCGCCAACAGCCTGATGCTGTGGCTCGAGCCGGGCAGCGCCGCGGTCTACGTCGCGCGCTTCGTCATCGGCATGTGCATGGCCGGGGTCTATCCCGTCGGCATGAAGATGGTCAGCAGCTGGGCAGAGGGGGACCTCGGCCTGCTGGTGGCGATCCTCGTCGGCGCCCTGACGCTGGGCTCGGCCTCGCCCCACCTGCTGAACGCCTTCGGCGGGCTCGACTGGCGCTTTACCATCGCGGTCGCCTCGCTGAGCGCCGCCGCCGCCGGCCTTGCCGTCAACCTCGTGCGCCTGGGCCCGCGCTTTGCGCCGGCACCGCCGATCTCGCCGCTGCTCTTCGCCCGCGCCTTCCGGGAGCCGGCGCTGCGGCTCGCCAACTTCGGCTACCTCGGCCACATGTGGGAGCTCTACGCCATGTGGGCCTGGATCGGGATCTTCCTCACCGCAAGCTTCGAGATGAACGCCGCCGGCTTCGATCCCGACCTGCTGTCGCGTGTCGCCAGCTTCGCCGTGATCGGCCTGGCCGGCGCCCTCGGCTGCCTGGCCGGCGGCTGGCTGTCGGATCGCCACGGACGCACCTTCCTGACCATCGGCGCCATGGCGATGAGCGGCAGCTGCGCGCTTGTCGTCGGCTTCCTGTTCGGCGCGCACCCGCTGCTGCTGACCGCGCTCTGCCTGCTCTGGGGGGTGACGATCATCGCCGATTCCGCGCAGTTCTCTGCCAGCATCACCGAGCTGTCCCCGCCGGGGCTGGTGGGCACCATGCTGACGGTGCAGACCTGCAGCGGCTTTCTGCTCACCCTGATCACCATTCACCTCATGCCGCTCTTCGTCGAGGCGGTCGGCTGGCACTTCGCCTTCGCGCCGCTCGCGCTCGGGCCGCTGTTCGGGGTCTGGGCCATGGCGCGGCTGCGCCGCCATCCGGACGCGGTCAAGCTCGCGGGCGGCCGACGCTAGGTAGCTCTTGATTGAGCAGCGCTCAGGCTTCCGCCGGGGTGCCGCCTTCGGCGCCGAGGGGCGGCTCGATGTCGCGGCGCAGGGCGACGGCTTCGCCCAGCAGATCCAGGTAGGGCTTGAAGTCGAGGATCAGCGAAACGGCGGTGGCGATCACGGCCACCGGGGTGCGCGGGCTCGGCGGGTTGAGTTCGCCTTCCAGCAGGATGTCCTGTTCCGGTGACAGCAGGATGTGGCCGCGGCGCAGTCGGTCGGTGGCGGCCATCACGGTGCGGGCGAGGCGCCGCGCATCGGGGGACTCCGCACTGTAGGGCAGCTTGCCGAGATTGGCGCGCAGGCGCAGCGGCGCCTTGCTGTCGGCGAGGTCGGCTTCAAACGCGACGCTGCAGGCAGTGAATCGGAAATGCAGCGGCCGGTCGACGTCGGCCCGACGGATGTGCCCGTCGTCCCCCAGCACCACGCTGCCGACCTCGAGCGGCAACGGGGTTCCTGCAACCTGCTTCAAGGCCGACTTGGCAGCGGCGGAATCGCCGGAATTC
The DNA here is from genome assembly GCA_041565695.1 of Kiloniellaceae bacterium. Classification (GTDB taxonomy): domain Bacteria; phylum Pseudomonadota; class Alphaproteobacteria; order Kiloniellales; family Kiloniellaceae; genus Pelagibius. The sequence continues at coordinate 10,309 of JBFGUI010000095.1, read as the reverse complement.
TGGGCGCCTTCAGAATCGCTTGCCTCGGTTGCCTTGTCGTCCAAAGCTCTATGCTCCCCCACGAATCGCAAGCGATTTGAGTAGCGCGGCAGGCTTTAAGGATCGGTAAACCACCGTCCCAGAAGGATTTTTTGACTGCGTGGCCGAACCGGCCGTGTTCTATTAGGATCTAGGCGATTCGCTGGATTTGACAGGAAAAGCGCGTGTTTCGAAGCGTCATCGTACCGATCCACCAGGCCGGCTGGCCCTTCATCGGCGCGGCCCTGGCCGCGGCCGTGCTGCTCGGCCTGCTGTGGGGGCCGCTGTTCTGGCTCGGCCTGCTGGCCGCAGGCTTTTGCACCTATTTCTTCCGCAACCCGCCGCGGGTGACGCCGACCCGGGTCGGCCTGGTGATCGCCCCGGCCGACGGCATGGTGATGCCGATCGAGCGGGCCGTGCCGCCGGCGGAGCTGGAACTGGGCGACGAGCCGCTGACCCGCATCTCGATCTTCCTCAACGTCTTCAACGTGCACATCAACCGGGTGCCGCTGGACGGCACCATCACGGCGCTGGCCTACCGGCCGGGCAAATTCCTCAACGCCGCCCTCGACAAGGCCTCGGAGGACAACGAGCGCATGTGCCTCAAGGTCACCAGCTACGACGGTGTCGATCTCGGCTTCGTGCAGATCGCCGGCCTGGTGGCGCGGCGCATCATCTGCAACGTGAAGGAAGGTGAGGCCGTGCGTGCCGGCCAGGTCTTCGGCCTGATCCGCTTCGGCAGCCGCATGGACGTCTACCTGCCGGAGGGCGTCGCACCGCTCGTGGTGCCCTACCAGACCACCATAGCCGGCGAGACCGTGCTGGCCGACCTGCAGTCGGACGAGCCGGCCCGCCTGGGCGAGGAACGCTGATATGGCTGAGTTCCGCCGCCGCCGGGTCACGGCCCTGTCGATCAACCGGATGATCCCCAACGCGCTGACCCTGCTGGCGCTCTGCTCCGGGCTGACCGCCATCCGTTTCGCTCTGCAGGACCGCTGGGAGGTCGCGGTGGTGGCGGTGCTGGTGGCCATGCTGTTCGACGCTCTCGACGGGCGCATCGCCCGCCTGATGGGGGCGACCAGCGAACTGGGCGCCCAGCTCGACTCGCTGTCCGACGTCATCGCCTTCGGCGTCACGCCGGCGGTGCTGATCTTCCTCTGGACCCTGTCGGATGCCGGCGGCATCGGCTGGGCCGCCTGCCTGGTCTATGCCGCCTGCTGCGCGCTGCGCCTGGCGCGCTTCAACACCGCGCTGGTCGAGGAAAACCCGGCGCCGCTGGCCTCTCGCTACTTCGTCGGCGTGCCGGCCCCGGCCGCCGCGGCGCTGGCGCTGCTGCCGCTGACGCTCAGCTTCGTCTTCGGCGACGCCCTGCTGCGCAGCGACGGCGTCAACGTGCTGGTCCTGGTCGGCGTGGCGGTCCTCATGGTCAGCCGCCTGCCGACCTTCTCGGCCAAGCGCCTCAAGCTGCGTCCGCCCCATCGCCTCTTCGCGCTGATCGGCCTGGTGGTCTTCGTCGCCCTGCTGATCGGCGAAACCTGGATCACCGTCTCGCTCATCACCCTGGCCTACCTCGTCAGCCTGCCGTTCTCGGCCCTGCAGCACCGCAAGGAGCTGCGCGAGGGCGTGCCGGAGACGCCGGCGGACCCGGTCCTGCCGCAGGACGAGGAGTGAAGGGCCCATCCGCCGCGTGGCAGCCATTGCCGCTGTGGGGCAACCAACTGTTATGTTGTTCAATCCCGGATTTTGCTTTGGCGCGAACAGCAAGGATTGGTAGTACCTGAGTCCGATGCTATGATTTACGGAGGTTCTGAAGCATTTCCGGTGGTTCTGGATGAAAGTCTCGGGCTCGCATGAGGTCCCGCACCAGCGCCTGCGGCCGTTCCTGGATTTCTGGAACGAGCTGCGCGACGACCGATCCTGGCCGAGCCGCAGCGATATCTCCCTGGACCAACTGCGCGGCGCGGCGTCCAACGTCGCCTTCTGCCGCATCGAACGGCCCTTCCGGGACCTCGATTCCCTGCGCTTGGTCAACGTCGGCAGCGCCATCGAGCGGGCCACCGGGCGGGACTTGACCGGGCTGACCATCGGCCAGGTGGTGGACGCCTTCGGCAGCTCGCCGGAGTTCACCCGCTGCTTTGCCGAGTACAGCGTGGTCGCAGTGGAGGGCTGCTGCACCTACAACGAAGGCGTCTTTCCCTGGCCGAACCAGAACTGGCTGGCCTACCGGCGTCTGGTGATGCCGCTGGGCAGCGGCGCTGAGCCGGAGGGCCTTTTCATCGTTTTCGACCTCAATGCCGTGGGCCTCGGCCTCACGGTGCCGAGTACGCTGAAGGCCCGCGCCGTCGCCCAGAGCGTCCCGGCGAAACCCTGGGCTGCCGCGCCGCTGCAGATGCCGCCTGGCAGCGGCCTCGCGGCGCGGGACGAACCGCGCTAGCCCGGGCGCAGCCTGCGCCGGGGATATGCCGCGCCGCTGCTGCAGAGCCCTTGCGGTTTTTCTATCAGCTGCGCGCGCCGACGGCGCTGACGTCGTGCCCGGCGGTCGCTTCGTCGGTCAGCGCGTGAATGAACTGCGAGAACAGCTCGCCCTGCGAGTTGATGCGCAGCTTCGAGTAGATGTTCTTGCGGTGGATGCGCACGGTTCCGGGGGAGATCTCCAGGATCTTTCCGATGGCCTCCGAGGAGTATCCCTTCAGGACATACTCCACGACATCGCGCTCGCGCGGCGTCAGCACGCTCTTGCCGAAGGTGCGAAAGGCATGGTCGATGAGATGCTGGATGTTCGACGGCGCGCCGTCGCCTTCGCTGTCGGAGAACTGCCGGTGCAGGTCGCTCCAGTGCAGCTTGGCCGCCTCGCGTATGATCGGCTCGGCGGCCTGCAGATCGCGGTATTCGCGTGCCCCGAAAGCCGGGCTGCGGTCGGCGCGCATCAGCGAGATGACGGCCATGACGTCGCCGGGCAGGGCGACGACGTAGCCGATCTCCTCCGACAGGCCCGTGCGCACGTAGTAGGAGCGGAAGTATTCGCTCTGGTAGAAGCGGTCCGGGGCGAGGTCGCGCAGTCGGTAGAGGTTGGGCGCGACGCGCCGGCGGCAGGCCAGGAAGAAGGGATCCAGCAGATAGGGTCCCTCCTGGTAAATGGTCACGAAAACCCGGCGCTTGGTGGCCGGAAAGTCGTCGTAGAGGTCGAGCGGCCGGGCATCGCCGCAGTAGGCGAACATCACGGTGTAGTCGAAAGGCACCAGCAGGCGCAGGGCAGCCCCAATTTCGCTCGGGAATCTGGGGGTATTGACGGCGCCGATGAGCTTGCCGACGGCGGCATTCCAGTCCCTTGAAATCGTTCGCTCTCCCCTGATGCGGATTATCCCAAAAGGAATATCCTAACCTTCGTATATACGACAATCCCGGCGTATGGATAATTGCCTAGCCGCTTAAGGGCTATACCATCAATCGTCCAATTCGGGCCATAACATGTGGATACGAGGATAGGGTGACGGGGGGAGATCAGGCCAGCGTTCCGGTTGTGGAATTCCGCGGTGTGACCAAGCGGTTTGGCGATCTCGTCGCGGCCGCCGACCTTGAGCTCGAAGTCAGCAGCGGCGAATTCCTCTCCTTTCTCGGGCCCTCCGGCTGCGGCAAGACCACCTCGCTGAGAATGATCGCGGGCTTCGAACAGCCCAGCGAAGGCGAGGTGCTGCTGGAGGGCCGGCGGGTCAACGGCATTCCGCCCTACCGCCGCCCGGTCAACATGGTGTTCCAGCACTACGCCCTCTTTCCGCACCTCAACGTTGCCGACAACGTGGCCTACGGGCTGCGCCAGCGTGCGCCGCGGCCCGCCCGCAGCGAGATCGACAGGCAGGTGGCCGAAACCCTGGAACAGGTCCGCCTCGGCGGCTACCAGCAGCGCCGCATCTGGGAGATGTCGGGCGGCCAGCAGCAGCGAGTCGCCCTTGCCAGAGCGCTGATCAACAAGCCGCGGGTCCTGCTGCTGGACGAGCCGCTCGCGGCGCTCGACCGCAAGCTGCGGCGCGAAATGCAGATCGAGCTTCAGGATCTGCAGCGCAATGTCGGCATCACCTTCATCCTGGTGACGCATGACCAGGAAGAGGCGCTGTCGATGAGCGACCGGGTCTGCATCATGCGTGACGGGCGCATCGTCCAGGTCGGCAGCCCGCGCGAGCTGTATGACCGCCCGGCAAGCCGCTATGTGGCCGACTTCATCGGCAAGTCGAATTTCTTCGAAGGCGTCATCGGCGATGCCGACTCGGCCCTGACCCGCGTTGCCCTGGCTGGCGGCGTGGTGATCGAGGCCGCGGCGGCGCCCGGGTTCTCCAAGGGAGAACGCGTCAACGTCAGCGTCCGGCCGGAGCAGCTGATCGTGGCGCGGAACGAGCAGCGCCTGCCGGCCGACAGCGCCCTGCGCGTGCCGGCGGCGGTGCGCAACCGGATCTTTCTCGGTGAACACACCGAATACCTGCTGCACAGCGAGCAACTGGGAGAGTTCCTGGTGCTGTCGCCGCGGCAGAGCGAGCTCAGCGAACGGCCATTCGAGACCGGGGAGTCCGTCTATGTGGCCTGGAGCCGGGAAGCTGCCCTGATCCTGGGCAGCGAGTGATGCGCAAGATCCGCGGCCCGAGGCCGCGGCAACAGGGAGACCAAGATGTCAAAAGACGATACGCCGATCACCCGTCAGAAATTCATTGATGAACTGCTGCGCTATCGCCGCGGCTCCGTCTCGCGCCGCCACTTCCTCGGCGTCACCGGCCTCGGTGTCGCGACCGCGGTCATGGCGGGCGCCATGCCGGGCCTGCGCCCGCGCCGCGCCCTCGCCGCCGGCGACATCGGCGACCGGGTGGTGCTCGCAACCTGGCCCAACTACCACGATGCGGCGAACTTCGAGAAGTTCACCGAAACGACCGGGGCCCACGTGCAGGTCAACGTCTTCGGATCCAATGAGGAGATGCTGGCCAAGCTGCAGGCCGGCGGCAGCGGCTGGGACGTCTTCGTGCCCACCAACTACACCATCACCACCTACGTCGGCGAGGACCTCATCGAGCCGCTCGATCTCGCCAAGCTGCCGAACTACGAAGCGGGCGCCTTCGAACCGCGCTTCTCCGACGCCGGCACGGTGAACGGCACGGTCTATGCGGTGCCGAAGAACTGGGGCACCACGGGCTTCGCCGTCAACACCAAGCACACCGGTGGCCGCAAGCTCACCACCTGGAAGGACTTCTGGGATATCACGAAGGCGGAGTTTTCCGGGCGCACCATGGTGCACGACTACCAGCTCACCACCATCGGCAACGCGCTGAAGTACTTCGGCTATTCCTTCAACTCGGTCGACCCGAACGAACTGGCCGACGCCGAGCGGCTGCTGCTCGAGGTCAAGCCGCACCTCTATGCCATCAGCAGCGACTATCAGCCGCCGATGCGCAACGGCGATGCCTGGATGACCATGTGCTGGACCGGCGACGGCAAGCAGCTCAACACCGACATCCCTGAGATCGAGTACGTGCTGGGGCGCGAAGGCGGCGAGATCTGGAGCGACTACTACGCCGTGCCGAAGGGCGCGCCGCACCGCGCGGCGGGCTACGCGCTGATCGACTTCCTGCTGGACCCGGCGGTCAACGCCAAGGAGGTGCTGGCGCACGGCTATCCGGTGGCCGACAGCCGCACCAACAAGCTGCTGCCGAAGGAACTGCTCGAGGATCCGATCCTCTATCCGGCCAAGGAGCTGCTCGATGCCCTGGAGTTCGGCACGGCGGTGACCCTCACCGACCCGAACCGGGCCGAACTGCTGGCCCGTTTCAAGTCGGCCTGAGCGACACGCGGCAGGACGGCAGGGATCGGGGCCCGAACGTGGACAGGAAGTGGACCAACAGGCTGCTGCTGTTCCCCGCCACGGCGTGGTTCTCGGTCATGCTCGTCCTGCCGCTGCTCGTCGTGCTGATCTTCAGCTTCGGCGAGCGCGGCCCGGCCGGCGGCTATGTGCCGGCCTTCACTTTCGATCAGTATCTCAACCTGCCGGCCCGCCTGACGGCCTTCAAGAACACCCTGGTGATGGCGCCCCTCGGCACCCTTGCGGCGCTGCTGGTCGCCTATCCGCTAGCCTACTACCTGGCGGTCAAGGCCAGCCCGCGCCTGCGCACGACCCTGCTGGTGCTGGTCATCGTGCCGTTCTGGACCAGCATCCTGATCCGGACCTATGCCTGGATCTTCATCCTCGGCGGACGCGGCCTGCCGCAGCTGCTGAGCTTCGTCGGCATCGACGACGTGCGGCTCATCAATACGCCCTTCGCCGTCTTGGTCGGCATCGTCTACGGCTATCTGCCGCTGATGGTGTTCCCGATCTATGTCAGCCTCGAGAAGCTCGACAAGCGTCTGCTCGAGGCCTCCGGCGACCTCGGGGCGCCGCCCTGGCGCACCTTCCTGCAGGTGACGCTGCCGCTGTCGGTCCCCGGCATCGCGACCGGCTGCATGCTGATCTTCATCCTGCTGATGGGCGAGTTCCTGATCCCGGCGCTGCTCGGCGGCGGCAAGGTGTTCTTCGTCGGCAACGCGCTGGTCGACCTCTTCCTGCAGTCGCGCAACTGGGCCTACGGCTCGGCGGTTGCCGCCACCCTGGTCGGCATCATGCTGGTCACCGTGACCCTCTACATGCGTCTCATGATGCGGGGCACGGGACAGCGCGACGATGTTTCCCTGTTGTGAGGAGCGCGACGGATGAGAGCCTACGCCGCCGCGGTCTACCTTTTCCTCTACATCCCGATCGGGATCATCGTCCTGTTCAGCTTCAATGCCGGGCGGCACGCCAGCGATTTCCAGGGCTTCTCGGTACAGTGGTACGGGCGGGCGCTGTCCAACCCCTTCATGGTGGACGCGCTGACCACCAGCCTGGTCGTGGCCTTCTGCTCGGCAAGCCTGGCGACACTCTTCGGGACCATGGCGGCGCTCGGGCTGCAGCAGGTCGGCCGGCGCCTGCGCGCGCTTTACGATGCGGTGATCTACATCGCGATCATGATCCCCGGCATTGTCATCGGCATCGCCACGCTGATCGCCCTGGTCAGCGTGTTCGACATCCTCAATCCGCTGCTGGCCTCGCTCTGGCCGGGCGACCTGCGCTCGGCGCCGCGGCTCAACATGGGCTACGGCTCGCTGATCGCGGCGCATACGCTGTTCACCATGGCCCTGGTGATCGTCATCGTGCGGGCGCGCATCGCCGGCATGGACCGGGCCCTGATCGAGGCCTCGGCCGACCTCTACGCGACGCCGTGGGGCACCTTCTGGCAGGTCACCCTGCCGCTTATCTTCCCGGCGGTGCTGGCCGGCTTTCTGCTCAGCTTCACCTTCAGCTTCGACGATTTCATCATCGCTTTCTTCGTGGCGGGTTCCGAGACGACGCTGCCGATCTACGTCTTCTCGTCAATCCGTCGCGGCGTCACGCCGGAAATCAATGCCATCGGCACGCTGGTCCTCGGCATGTCGCTGTCGCTGCTGGTCCTGGCCCAGTTCCTGCTGCGCGCCCGTGACCGCCGCGGCCGAGCCGCCGGCGCCGCCTGAGTGCCACCCAGGGAGACCCTCTCATGATACTCAAGGACCGCATCGCCGTCGTCACAGGGGCCGGTTCCGGCATCGGCCGGGCCGGCGCGCGTCTGCTGGCCCGCGAAGGCGCGACCATCGTCGTTGCCGATATCAATGGCGCACGGGCCGAGGAGACGGCCGGACTGATCACGGGCGAGGGCGGGCGGGCGAAGGCGGCGGCGGTCGACGTCGCCGACGATGCCCAGGCCGCAAAGCTGATCGAAGACGCCATCGCCGGGTTCGGCCGCCTCGACATTCTGCATTCGCATGCCGGAATCCAGGTCGAGGGCACGCTGGAGCAGGTTGATCCGGACGGCATGGATGCCTCCTGGCGTCTCAACGTGCGGGCCCATTTCGTGCTGGCCCGCCTGGCGATGCCGCAGATGAAGGCCCAGGGCGGCGGTTCGATCATCATCACGTCGTCCAACTCCGGCGTGCAGTACGACCGGGAGATGGTCGCCTATGCCACCTCCAAGCACGCCGTCGTCGCCATGACGCGTCAGATCGCCCTCGACTACGCCAAACACAACGTCCGGGTCAATGCGCTCTGTCCCGGCTGGGTGGACACCCCCTTCAACGAACCCTTCATGCGCCAGATGGGCGGCCGCGAGGCGCTGGAGCGCTATGTCCGCGAGTGCATCCCCATGGGGCGCTGGGCCAGCGTCGAGGAGATCGCCGAGGCGATCCTGTTTCTCGCCTCCGACCGCTCTTCCTTCATGACCGGGCAGGCCCTGGTCGTCGACGGCGGGGAGTGCCTGGGCTAGAAAACGGCAGCGGAGCCTTCTACTCGGCTGCCTCGGGAACCCGGCTGCCGTCCTTGCGGCCGTCGCCCTTCTTGTCGACGGCCACCGCCCGCGGCTTCTTCGAATGCCGCGTCGGGCGGCGGGCGAAGCGGGCGATGTTCTCGCGCAGCATCAGCGCCGAGGGCGTCACCACCAGGGTCAGCAGAGTCGCGAAGGTCAGCCCGAAAACGATCGCCGTGGAGAGCTGGCGCCACCACTGGGTCGAGGGCGCGCCGACCTGAACCGTGCGCGAGAAGAAGTCGATGTTGGTGGCCAGCACCATGGGCATCAGGCCGAGGATGGTGGTGACGGTGGTCAGCAGCACCGGGCGCAGGCGCTGGGCGCCGGTGCGCAGGATCGCCTCGCGCACCGAGTCCGTGGTCTCGCGCAGGCGGTCGAAGGTGTCGATCAGCACGATGTTGTTGTTGACCACGATGCCGGCCAGCGCGATCACGCCGATGCCCGACATGATGATGCCGAAGGGCTGGCCGGTGGCCAGCAGGCCGATCATCACGCCGACGGTCGACATGATTACGGCCGTCAGGATGAGGAAGGCGCTGTAGAAGGAATTGAACTGGGTCACCAGGATGATGGCCATGAGGAACAGCGCTACGCCGAAAGCCTTGGCGAGGAAGGCCTGCGCGGCCTTCTGCTCCTCGTCCTCGCCCTTGAAGGCGATGGTGAGGCGCCGGTCGAAGTCCTGGCCGGCCAGCCAGGCGCGCACCTCCTGGATCTTGTCGTCGACCAGCAGGCCGGGCGCCACGTCGGCCTTCACGGCCATGGCACGGCGCCCATCGTTGCGCTTCAGCAGGCCGACCTTCTGCTTGGCTTCGCGGGTCACGAAGTTGGCGATCGGCACCAGCCCGGAGGAGGTCTGCATGCGGATGCGGTCGAGCTGCTCGATATTGCGGTACTGCTCGGGCAGGCGCACCACGATATCGATCTCCTCGGCGCTGTCGTCCGGCCGGTACTCGCCCAGCTTCATGCCGTTGGTGATCATGCGCACATAGCTGCCGATCAGGCTGATGTCGGCGCCGAACTTGGCGGCCTGGGCACGGTCGACCGCCAGTTCCCACTCGATGCCGGGGATCTGGGCGCCGTCCTCCAGGTCGACGAAGCCGCCGATCTCCTCCAGGGCGGCGGCAATGCGCCTGACCGCCGGCTCGATCAGCGCCGGCGTGGTCGAGGAAACCTCGATGTGCACCGGCTTGCCGACCGGCGGGCCGGCTTCCTCCTTGCGCGCCTCGACCAGGACGCCGGCGAAGATCTCGCTGCGGGCGCGGATCTCGGCGAGGATCTCATCGGCGGGACGGCGCGAGAACCAGTCGGTGAATTCCAGGGTGATCTTGCCGATGATGTCCTCCGCCTCGTCGTTGCCGCGCTGGCCGGAGGAGGCCATCGACTGCACGGTGACCGCGTGGAACTCGCCGTATTCGCGCTGCATGGCCAGCACCACCTTCTCGACCTGGCGCACCAGCTGGTCGCGCTCGTCGACCGAGAGGTTGCCGCGGGCATGCAGCTGCAGCACCGCGTTGTGCGGCTCGACATCGGGGAAGAACTCGACGCCGCGCCCGAACTGGACGTAGGCCGACATCACGCCGACCAGGATCAGCACGGCGGCGAGAAGCACCTTGGCCGGATGATTGAGGGCCTGGCCGAGCAGTTTCAGATAGCGGCCGGTCAGGCCCCTGACCTGCTCGAGGTGGCTGCTGTCGTCGGCGGCCAGGGCCTTCATGGTTTCCGGGTCGGCGGTGCCGCCCGGCTTGCCGAAGACCGCGCCCAGGGTCGGTACGAAGATCAGCGCCATGACCAGCGAGGCGGAGAGGGTGGCGATCAGCGTCAGCGGCAGGAACTTCATGAACTCGCCGACCATGCCCGGCCAGAACATCAGCGGCAGGAAGGCGGCCAGCGTGGTCGCCGTGGCGGCGATG
>JBFGUI010000094.1:0-13304 GCA_041565695.1 Kiloniellaceae bacterium | reverse complement strand
GGATGGCGTCCTCGACCCGCCTCATGTGGTCGCGGCTCTTGATGATGTAGGGCATCTCGAAGACACCGAACTCGTCGGCGACCGAAGACATCACCGAAGACGGCAGGGAGAAGTCGACCTGGCCGAGCTTCAGCTTCTGCAGCAGTTCGCTGTCCTTGCCGAGCTGCGACGAGCCGAAGACCTGCACTTCGGCCTTGTCGCCGAGGGCGGCGTTGGAGCAGCGGGCGAACTCGTTGGCGCTGGTCTCGAATAGCGAGCCGGGCGCGCCGACGTGGCCGAACTTCAGGGTCAGGTTAGCCGCCGCGGTCGGGCTGGCGAGCAGCCCCGTGACGGCAACGGCACTCAAGAGTCCAAGAACTTTCATCATTTCCTCCCCAGGAGTGTTGTTTATCGTTCTCGCGGTTCAGTCGCGGGTGCTGATTTTCTTGTTATTCGGCGGCACCCTCCGCCAAAGACTGGTCCTGGCCGGAAAGATAGCCGAGGGCCGCTTGCACCCCACCGCGGCGGTAGGGAATGCCGGACAGCTCGAGGCCCATCTCCACGCCGGAGAGGGCGCCCATGAGCATGAGGTCGTTGAAGTCGCCGAGATGGCCGATGCGGAACACCTTGTCGGCGATCTTGGAGAGGCCGTTGCCCAGCGACATGTCAAAGTTTTCCAGGGTCACCTTGCGGAAGTGGTCGGCGCTGTGGCCCTCGGGCACCAGCACCGCGGTCAGCGAGCTGGAGTAGTGCCGCGGATTGGCGCAGAGCACTTCCAGCCCCCAGGCGCGCACCGCCCGGCGGGTCGCCTCGGCGTGGCGGTCGTGGCGCGCGAAGACCTTGTCCAGGCCCTCTTCCAGCAGCATGTCGACGGCCTCGGCCAGGCCGTAGAGCAGGTTGGTGGCCGGCGTGTAGGGAAAGAAGCCCGTTTCGTTGGGGCCCTGCATCTCCTCCCACGACCAGTAGGAGCGCGGCAGCTTGGCGGTCTTGGAGGCGGCCAGCGCCTTCTCGCTGACCGCGTTGAACGACAGGCCGGGCGGCAGCATCAGGCCCTTCTGCGAGCCGGCCACGGTGACGTCGACGCCCCACTCGTCGTGGCGGTAGTCGATCGAGGCCAGGGACGAGATGGTATCGACCATCAGCAGGGCAGGGTGGCCGGCCGCGTCGATCGCCTGGCGCACCTCGTCGATGCGGCTGGTGCAGCCGGTCGAGGTTTCGTTGTGGACCACGCAGACCGCCTTGATCTCGTGGTTCCTGTCCTCGGCCAGGCGCGCGCCGATGGCCGCCGGGTCGGCGCCGCTGCGCCAGTCGCCGGCGATGAACTCCGGCACCAGGCCCAGGCGCTCGGCCAAGCCTTTCCACAGGGTGGCGAAATGGCCGGTCTCGAACATCAGCACCCGGTCGCCGGGCGACAGGGTGTTGACCAGCGCGGCCTCCCAGGCGCCGGTGCCGGAGGCGGGATAGATCACCACCCGGCCGTCGGTCTTGAAGATCTGGCGCATGCCGGCCAGCACCCGCTGGCCGAGCTCCCCGAACTTCGGCCCGCGATGGTCCATGGTCGGCAGGTCCATGGCCCTGAGCACGCGGTCGGGAACGTTGGTGGGACCGGGAATCTGAAGGAAATGGCGGCCTGACATGCTTCCCCTATCGACCGCTGCGCCACCGGCGCCACAGCTGCGGCGCCATCGGAGGCTTGCGTCGCGGCGGTCTTTGTCGTTATGAATTATGAATACAAAATACAAATCCGAGGCGATTGTCAACAATGCGCGACGGCGGTGAACTGGCACGGAACCTGGAACGGCAGGTGGAGGGCGACGTCCTCTTCGATGCCTTCAGCCGGGGCCGCTATGCCACCGATGCCTCGGTCTACCAGATCATGCCGCTGGGCGTCGTGGTGCCGAAGACCTGGGCCGACGTCGAGGCGACCCTGGCCGTGGCGCGCGAGGCCGGCGTGCCGGTGCTGCCGCGCGGCGGCGGCACCTCGCAGTGCGGCCAGACCGTCAACCGCGCCGTGGTCATCGACCTCTCCAAGCATCTCAGCAGCATCGTCTCGGTCGATCGGGAGGCGCAGAGCTGCGTGGTCGAGCCGGGCTTGGTGCTGGATCACCTGAACGCTGCCCTGAAGCCGACCGGTCTGTGGTTTCCGGTCGACGTCTCGACGTCCTCGCGCGCCACCATCGGCGGCATGGCGGCCAACAATTCCTGCGGCTCACGCTCGATCCGCTACGGCCTGATGCGCGACAACGTGGCGGCGATCGACGCGCTGCTCGCCGACGGCAGCAAGGCGACCTTCGGCGAGGTGCGCCGCGCTGCCGGCGTCGGACTGGCCGACAGCAACGCGACGGCGGCCCTGTTCCAGGATTTGCTCGACCTCGGCGGCCGCGAGGCGGGGGAAATCCGCGCCCGCTTCCCGCAGGTGCTGCGCCGGGTCGGCGGCTACAACATCGACGCCCTTGTGCCGGACCAGGGCGAAGGCGGCGGCAGCAACAACCTGGCGCACCTGCTGGTCGGTTCCGAGGGCACGCTGGCGCTCAGCGAGCGGCTGACCCTGAAGCTGTCGCCGATCCTCGCCAACAAGACCCTCGGCGTGTGCCATTTCCCGACCCTCTACGACGCCATGGACGCGACCCAGCACCTGGTCACCCTGGGGCCGACGGCGGTCGAACTGGTCGACCGCAACATGATCGGGCTGAGCCGCGACATCGCCATGTTCCGTCCGGTGGTCGACCGCTTCGTGCGCGGCGAGCCGGGCGCGCTGCTGCTGGTCGAGTTCGCCGAGGAGGACCAGGACGAGAACCTGCGTCGCCTCAGGGCGCTGGGCGACATGATGGCGCAGCTCGGCTTCCGCTGGGGCGATCCCGGCAAGCAGGACGGCGGCGTGGTCGAGGCCGTCGACGCAGGCTTCCAGAAGCAGATCTGGGAGGTCCGCAAGCAGGGCCTCAACATCATGATGTCGATGAAGGCGGAGCGGAAGCCGGTCTCCTTCGTCGAGGACTGTGCCGTCGAACTGCCCGACCTCGCCGAGTACACCCGCCGCCTCACCGAGATCTTCCACAAGCACGGCACCGACGGCACCTGGTACGCCCATGCCTCGGTCGGCACGCTGCACGTGCGCCCGGTGCTCAACCTGAAGCTCGACCAGGACGTCAAGGCGATGCGCGCCATCGCCGAGGAAGCCTTCGAGATGGTGCGCGGGTACAAGGGCTCGCACTCCGGCGAGCACGGCGACGGCATCGTGCGCTCCGAGTTCCACCGCGCGATGTTCGGTGACCGCATGGTCGAGAGCTTCGAGTGGGTCAAGGACCGCATGGATCCCGAGGGGACACTCAACCCGGGCCGGGTGGTGCGCCCGCCGAAGATGGACGACCGCGAGCTGTTCCGCTTCGCGCCGGGCTATCACGTGCCGGAGCTGGAGACCGTGTTCGACTGGTCGGCCTATCCCGGCGCCGGCCGCGGCTTCCAGGGCGCCGTGGAGATGTGCAACAACAACGGTGCCTGCCGCAAGATCGACGGCGTCATGTGCCCCTCCTACAAGGTGACCCGCAACGAGCGCGATCTGACGCGCGGCCGCGCCAACACCCTGCGCCTGGCGATCTCCGGTCAGCTCGGCGAGGACGCCTTCAGCTCCGACGAGATGGCCGAGACCATGTCGCTCTGCGTCTCCTGCAAGGGCTGCAAGCGCGAGTGCCCGACGGGCGTCGACATGGCCAAGATGAAGATCGAGGTGCTGGCGGCGCGGGCGCGCAAGAAGGGCGTGCCGCTGCGCGAGATGCTGGTCGCCTACCTGCCGCGCTATGCACCCTTTGCATCCAAGGCAGCCGGCATGATGAACCTGCGCGACCGCCTGCCGGGGCTCGCCCGCCTGTCGCAGCGCCTGCTCGGCTTTGCCGCCGACCGCCCGCTGCCGCGCTGGCGCCGCGACGTTTACCGGCAGAAGGCGGTGCCGGTCGCGGGCGAGGAGGTGATCCTCTTCGCCGACACCTTCAATCGCTACTTCGAGCCGGACAACCTGCGCGACGCCGAAACGGTGCTGACCCGCGCCGGCTTCGCCCCCATCGAAGCGCGCGCCGAAGACGGCGCCCGCCCGCTGTGCTGCGGACGCAGCTTCCTGGCCGCCGGCCTGGTCGAGGAGGCCAAGGCGGAGATGCGGCGCAGCCTCGCCGCGCTGGCGCCGCTGCTCGCCCGCGGCGTGCCGGTGGTGGGGCTGGAACCCTCCTGCCTGCTGACCTTCCGCGACGAGGCGCCGGCCCTGCTGGGCGACGAGTGGACCCCGGCGCAGGCCGAGCAGGTCATGCTGCTGGAGGAGTTCATCGCCGCGCGGCTCGATCCCGAGGGCGGCGGTTTCGATCTGCCCCTGGCGCCGCTCGACGGCGGCAAGGCGCTGCTGCACGGGCATTGCCACCAGAAGGCTTTCAACGCGGTGGCGCAGATCCAGGAAGTCCTCGGCCTGATCCCGGACCTGGAGGTGGAGCTGGTGCAGTCGTCCTGCTGCGGCATGGCCGGCAACTTCGGCTACCAGGCGGAGACCGCGGAGATCTCGCGGAGGATGGGTGAGCTGAGCCTGCTGCCCAGGGTCCGCGACGCCGCGGAAAACGTGCGCGTGGTGGCCGACGGTACCTCCTGCCGGCACCAGATCGCCGATGGCGCCGGGCGCCGGGCGGTGCACGTGGCGCGCCTGCTTCGCGAATCGTCCGACCTTGCACTAAGCTAGGGCGGGAACAGAGGACTCAGTCATGAGCATCGATGTTGCAGCCCCGATCCAACGCCGGCCGCTCCACAACGAGCTGGCCGACCGCCTGCGCCACATGATCGTCGAGGGTGAGCTCGCGCCCGGCGAGAAGCTGGCGGAGAAGGAGCTCTGCGGACAGTTCGGCGTGTCGCGCACGCCGCTGCGCGAGGCGATGAAGGTGCTGGCCACCGAAGGCCTGGTGCAGCTGACGCCGAACCGCGGCTGCACCGTGTCGAAGCTGACCCTGGCCGACCTCGACGAGGCCTTTCCCATCATGGGGGCCCTGGAGGCGCTCTCCGGGGAACTGGCCTGCCAGCACATCACCGAGGCGGAGCTGGCACGCATCCGCGAACTGCACGACCGCATGGTGGTCAGGTACAAGGCCGGGGCGCTGCGCGACTACTTCAAGCTCAACGAGCGGATCCATCAGATGATCCTCGATGCCGCGCGCAACCCGACCCTGGCGCAGATGCAGCTCAGCCTCTCCGGCCGGGTGCGCCGGGCCCGCTACATGGCCAACATGTCGCCGGCGCGCTGGGCCGCGGCGGTGGCCGAGCATGAGAAGATCCTCGAGGCCTTGAGCGCGCGCGACGGCAAGCGGCTGGCGGTGCTCCTCAAGCAGCACCTGGCCAACAAGCTGCAGACCGTGAAGGATGCCCTCACGGAGTAGGCGCCCGCTACGAACGGCTGTCGCGGCGGCGGTAATAGGGGAGTAATCTCCAGGCGACGGCCGCCGGGGCGGCGGCGAGGGGCGAGGGGCAGACATGAGCCGCGAAGCACTCAGCGAAGATCAGGTCCGGTTCTACGAGGACAACGGCTACCTCCTGCTGGAGCGGCGCATTCCCGAGTCCTTCCTGCAGTGGCTGCGGGCGGAGATCGACCGGCTCTGCGCCGAGGCCCGCGGCCTGACCGCATCCAACGAGCGCATCGACCTGGAGGACAGCCACACCCCGGCGGACCCGCGGGTCCGCCGCATCAAGCTGCCGCACCGCATCTCGCCGCTGTTCGACGAGCTGATGCGCTCCGACTGGATCCTGGCGCCGGTGCGCGACCTGATCGGGCCGGCGCTGCGCCTGCATACCTCCAAGCTGAACATGAAGTCGGCCGGCTACGGCGCCGCGGTGGAGTGGCACCAGGACTGGGCTTTCTATCCGCACACCAACGACGACATCCTGGCTGTCGGTGTGATCATCGACGACATGGACGAGGACAACGGGCCGCTGATGGTGTTTCCCGGCAGCCACAGGGGGCCGGTCTACGACCACCACGCCAACGGCGTCTTCGCCGGCGCCATGAGCCTGGCGGCCAGCGGCCTGGACAGGAAGGACGCAGCGCGCCTGACCGGCCCCGCCGGCTCCATCTCGTTGCACCACGTGCGCGCCGTGCACGGCTCGGCGCCGAACCGCTCGAGCCGCGCCAGGCGCATCGTGTTCTACGAGATCACCGCCGCCGACGCCTTTCCGCTGCAGGGCTCCATGTCGCCCTTCGAAAGCCTCGAGGAGTACGATAGCCGCCTGCTCTGCGGCGCGCCGACCATCGAGCCGCGCCTCGTTTCGCTGCCGGTGCGCATGCCGCAGCCGCAGCCGGCGACCCAGGGCTCGATCTACGAGATTCAGAAGGCGATGGCGGCGCGCAATTTCTAGAGCGTTTTGTGGAAGCCGGATCTACGGCCTGCGGCCGGCGGCGCGGCTGCCCCGCTGCGCGGCGGACAGGCCGGCGTCGGCTGCCGCCGGCAGCTCGGCGTCGTCGCGGACGGCCGGCTGCGGCGCAGGCTCGGGCGTCGCCCTGTCGAGCTCGACCGGCGCCATGCCGCCGCTCTCCAGGTTCACCCGTCCGCCGATGCCGAGCAGCCGGCGCGTGGTTTCCAGCGGCGTGCGGGCGTCGTCCGGCTGCGGCGAGAGGTTGGCCGGGGTCGGCAGGTCGACCAGGTCGCTGTCGAAGATCTGGCGCAGCTCGGCGCCCAGGCGCTCGGCCCGCTGCCAGTCGGTCATTACCGTGGCCAGCAGGCGCTCGGCCCCGGCGTTGTGGAGTTGGATGCCGTCGAAGTAGGGCGCCTCGAAGCTGCGGTACATGATCGCCGCGTGCTGGCCGCCCTCCAGGTAGCCGGGCAGCAGGCCGCTGCAGGCATAGCCCCAGCCGCGCAGCAGCTCTACCGCGGCGGCGCCCTCGGGCGTGCCGAGGCCGATCAGCACCTGGAAGCTGCGGCGGCCGGCGGCCTCGGCCCTGGCTTCCTCGTCGCCGACCAGGGTCCAGAAGTCGCAGCCGGCGCGGCGCACCAGCAGGCGCGCCATGTCGAAGCGGGGCATGTCCGTGACTGCGCTGACACTGGGCCGGCGGTCGAGGCCCGTGGCCATGGTGATCTGGCGCTGGCCGGCGATGCCGCCGTCGTTCAGCAGTCGGGCGAACCACAGGGCATAGGAAGGTGGCAGGTGGCAGGGCGCGTGCTCCAGGCAGCCCAGGTCGAGGTACTGCAGCAGCGTGGCGGCGGGCCCGCCGTGGCCCTCGCGGACCAGCATGCGCTGCGGCACGTAGTCGATCTCCATGCCCACGTCGCGGAAGCCGAGCCGGGCCACCACCTTCTGCGAAACGATGTGGTTGGTCAGGGAGATGCCGAGCACCGCCTGGGCGCCGAGTGTGGTTCGGGCGTAGTCGAGGGCCCGGTCGATCATGCGCACGAAGATGCCGCTCTTGCGGTGTGCCGGGGTGACGATGCCCTGGCACAGCTCCACCACGCAGCGGTTGGGCGAGGAGAAGGCCAGGGCGATGTGCCCGGCGATCTCGCCCGCCGCATCGCGGGCGATGAAGGAGATCTGCGCGTCGCCGGCCACCAGCGCGGCGAAGGCCGCCGGATCGTAAACCACGTCGCTCAGGTAGTCGCGGCCGTAGACCTGGGTGAAGGCGCGGGGAATATCGGGGGCATCGGCGGGGGTGAAGCCTGCGATGCTATAGCCGTCGGCTTCGCGCGATACCGCCGGGACCAGCGGCTCGACAGCAGGCGACGACGACTCCAGCATGACCTCCCCCCCGAAGAGTGAATCCCGAGGATTCACGCAACTACAGGTAAGAGGTTACTTGGGTAAAATTAAAATAAAATTGATTCGATCGTTTAAACGTTTTGTTTACTAAAATATTGACGAAGCGTTATGGTTAACAAAACCGACATCAGGTAAATATTTTCTTACCGTCGCTGTCGAAGAACTGGGCGAAGCCGAGTATGCGCCGGACCCCCTTTTCGTCGCCGAATGGCAGCAGGATCCGCTCGAACTGGACCTCCGATCCGCGGGCCCGCCAGGTCATCTTGTTGACGTCGTAGATGGGGATTTGCTCCTGAATGCAGCGGCCATAGCTGTTCGAGATGTCGCCGCGGTCGCCGAAGGGGATCAGCTCCGTGACCTTCTTGCCGGTCACCTCGAAGCCGTAGAGTTCGCGGTAGACGGTGCCCGCGAGACGCACCTTCAGCTCGCCGACGGTACGGCCTTCCAGAATGAAGACGCGCGACGAATAGGTGAAGAAGTCGAGCGGGTCGAGCTGTTCGCAGGACGGCAACGGCTTGTCCCCCTTGAGGCCGAGCCAGTAGTCGCAGAAGAAGCGGACTTCTTCGCAAGCCGTGTCCGGCACGCCTTCCAGCGCGATCTCTACCACCTGGCCCCGCTTCTGCAGGAGCGGGTGAAGCTGCGACCCCGACTCATCCTGCCGACCTCGAATCCAGCTCTGCCGTTTCGCTCCCGGTCTTCAGTAAACCAATGTGAAGAGCGTTGGAAGCCATTGAAAACAATAACTCAGTTCGTTCAATTGGCGATAGAAAGTTGGTTGAGCGCCGATCGTGGTTCCAACTGCAGGCTGTTCTACGAGTCACTGCCCGATTGCGGATAGCGTTTCAGGTCGTCGCGCACGTCGAACCAGGGCAGGCGCTCGGCCGCGTGGACGTGGCACTGCGGCAGGTAGTTCTCCAGGTCGTTCAGGGTGACCGCGTAGAGATGGATCTCGTCGGGATAGCGGTCCGCATCGAAGGCCATGGGCGAACCACAGCGTCCGCAGAACAGGCGCCGCACGCCGGGAGAGGACTCGTAGACCGCCGGTGCCTTGCCGGTGAAGCGGCAGGCGCTGCGCGGCACGCCGAAAAAGGCTGTGACCGGCGAGGAAGTGTTGCGCCGGCAACTCTCGCAGTGACAGTAGGCCCGCCAGTTCTCCGGGCCGTCGTACTCGTAGGTAACGTCTCCGCAGAGACAGCGTCCGCTTCTGGTCGTCATCCTGGCATCGCCTCCGTCGTGCGGCCGCCGGCGGACGGGCGGGTGTCGCGGCTGACGCCCGCTGTGTCGTCCTCAGCGTGCCATGTAGTCGGGATCGAGCTCCTGGTAGACCTCATCGACCATCCAGTCGCGGATCACCTCCGGGATGTCCTGCTCGCTGAAGCGGGCCTGCACTTCCGCGTTGGAGGCGAAGGCGGCGAGATGGGCCAGTTCCTCGCCGCTCAGGTCGATCTGGTAGCCCAGCTCCATTTCCTGCAGCAGGATCATGGTCGGGGCGCCGCGCCACATGCGGGCGATGAAGTCGAAGACATCGAAGTAGGCCTGGCCGCTCGCCGCATCGAGCGCCGGTGCCGCCTTGCCGCCGACGCCGTTGACCGCGTGGCAGACGACGCAGCCCTTGCCGACGAAGAGCTTCAGTCCTTCCTCGGCATCGGCCAGCGGGATCGCCAGCTTGGGGGGCGCCGAGGCCGAGCGGTCCTGGGCCGGAGCCATCTGCGGTGCGGCGAGCAGAGCGGCGAGGGCGAGACAGAGGCCGGTGGTCCTGCGCAGGGCGGCTGCGGAGAGCATGTAGCCATTCCTTTCAGTCAGACAATTTCTGAACCCAGCGCACACAGTGGTAGCATTGCGGGACGAGTCGGGGATAGCCTGATTGGCCGGGGTTCGCAGAACAGTCGTGGGGAGGAAGATCACCTTGATCAAGCGCGTGGCGACCTTGGCCATGCCCTTCATCGTCGCGGCCGGGCTGGCTGCCTGCGCCCTGGTGGAGGAAGAGCGCGACGAGGCCGCCGAACGGCTCTACGGCCGCACCTGGGTGGCCGAGGAGGTCACGGGACAACCTGCCGCCGCGGGCATTGAATCCAGCCTTGTCGTCACCGCCGACGGCAAGGTGAACGGCAATGCCGGGTGCAACGGCTATTTCGGGTCCGTGATCCTCCACGGGACCGCAATGTCTTTCGGCAACCTTGGCGCCACCCGGCGGCTCTGCCCGGCGCCGGCCTCCGATCAGGAAAGTCGGTTTCTCCGGGCGCTGGACCGCACGCGCGGCTACCGCGTGGAGGACGACGTGCTGGTGCTGCTCGACGGTGCCGGGGCGACCCTTGCGCGCCTGCGCGCCAACGCCGCCGGCTAGGCCGCGCCGCGCTAGTCCGACTTTTCCGGCTCTTCTGACTTCGGCTTGGCGAAGGCCTCGCAGGGGTCCTCGTCGTCGACCCGTGGTGTGAACCAGACATAGTCGAACAGCGCCGGGTCAAAGGCGGGGTAGTCCGTGGCCGCGGTGTGCCCGGCCACCACCTCGACCAGGGCGAGGGTGAGGCTTTCGCCCTCCAGATGCCACGGCACGGCGCGGTCCCTGCGCACGTGGCCGCTGCCGGCGATGAGGACGGCGCCTTCGCTGCTGTCTGGCAGCGCCGCGCTGCGGCGCATGGCGGCGGCCATCCAGGCATCCCAGAAGTGCAGCACTTTGGCCATGCCGGGCAAGGCCTTTTCCGGTAGGGCGCCACAGTGGCTGGCGGCCAGGTCCGCGAGAACCTCGGCTTCGATCTCTGCCGGATAGCTCCGCGACAGATCGACGTCGACGGGCAGATCCGCCGGCAGCGGGTCGCCGCGGCTCATCCGACGCACCAGATCACGCCCGGGCTTGCCGGGCAGCATCGGCATGCGGTGGATCAGCGCGGCTTCCGCCACCGGCTGGTACTCGCGCCAGTCGGGCCAGCCGCGCTTGCCCCAGGACAGCGCCCGGCCGAGGTCGTCGACCGTGTCGAGGTTGGCGCGGCGCAGCGCCTCGGCGTGTTCCGGCTCGGCCATCTCCCACACCACCGCGACCTTGCGGTCGACCCTTCCCAGGGCATCGACCACCCTGGCCTGCAGGCGATGGTGCTCGGCGTTGTCGTGCTTTTCGCCGAGCAGCACCCAGTCGGCCCTGGCCGCCTCGGCGAAAAGGGTCTTCTCGTTGCTGCGGCGCCCGCTGCGGGTGTCCCACAGGGTGCCGTTGAGCGGATGGTCGGCGTGAAGTTCGGCCGGCGCGGCCGCTGCTCCCTCGGGCAGCGCCGCGGCGCAGCCGAAGAGCAGCAGCCCGATCAGAACGACGTATCTATGCACAACCGGGCTCTGTCCGTTTCCGTTCGTTGACCAGGTTCACGCGGCGGCCACGCGGCCCGCCCCGACCGCAGCGGACGCATGCCCGTGCAGCATGCCGCCCTGGATGCTGCCGGTCAGCTTGGCGGCATCCCGGGCCAAAGTCACGTGCTTTGCCGGATTGCCCGTGACCAGCGGCAATCCGCCGCGGGATGCGGCCGGAACGAGGGTCTGAAGCTGTAGGAGAGGCGGCGTGGCGCTGCAGCGTGCCGGCCGATGCGCTCATCCGGCAGGAGCGGTTAGGCTCGCGAGCCTTCGGCGGCTTCGCGCCCGCTTGTCTGCCGCAGCGCGCCGCTGACGGCCCGGCGCTGGCGGTTCACCACCATGCGGTCGTGCAGCAGGGTGATGGCCCGGCTGCCGGTCTTCTCGAAGAGAAAAGGCAGCAGGGCGTGCACGAGGCAGGCGAGGGAGGCCAGCATCATGCGCCAGGAAAAACCCCAGGCGGCGGCCAGGTGCTGGAAGTAGGTCTCCCCGACACTGGCCGGGTGCTCGGTGAAAAGGCGGTGCAGGGACAAGGCTCTCGACTCCATGCTCAAGTGGCCGGGACAGAATAGGCGGGAATCCGGGAAATATGGTTGCAAAATTCTAGAAATATGGCCTAAATGGAGAAGAATATACCATTATATTGCAAGATTCTGGAAATATCTACCTTGGATGACATCGACCGCAGAATTCTCCGGGTATTGCAGGAGGCCGCCGACCTGCCGGTGGCCGAGGTCGCCGAAAGGGTCGGGCTGTCCGCTTCGCCCTGCTGGCGGCGGATCCAGAAGCTCGAGGCGGAGGGGGTGATCCAGCGCCGCGTGGCGCTCTTGGACCCGGAGAAGATGAACGTCGGCGTGACGGTCTTCGTCGCCATCCGCACCAACCGGCACGACGAGAAATGGCTGAAGGACTTCGCCGAGAAGGTGACGCGCATTCCCGAGGTGGTGGAACTCTACCGCATGAGCGGCGAGATCGACTACATGCTGCGGGTCGTGGTGCCCGACATCAAAGCCTACGACGGCGTCTACAAGCGGCTGATCGCCGCGGTGCCGCTGTTCGATGTGAGCTCGAGCTTCGCCATGGAGCAGATCAAGTACACCACGGCATTGCCCGTCGACTACGCGGGCTGATGCGGCAGTATCTGGAGGTCAGGGAAGCGGCGGCCTACTCCGGCAGGGTGAAGCCGGTGTCGACGCGGCGCACCTGGTAGCGGTTGCCGTTGACGTAGTGCTGGTACTCGAAGACCTGCTGCTCCAGCTTCAGGATCTTGTAGGCGTCGTAGAGCTGGCCGTTGCTGGTGTCGGCCTTGAGGAACATGCCGTCGTCGACCCAGCCCTTGGTGGACAGGAAGTAGACCGGTCCGGAGATGCCCCACTCGCCGACCTCGATCTGCTCGCGGTAGCTGCCGTCCGTCTCGTAGAAGCGGAAGGTGATGCGGAACACGCCGTCGGGGAAGGCGTCGACCACCCAGGCCCGGGTCAGCGCGTCGCCCCTGCGGTCCTCGCCGTACCAGCGGCCGACGAAAATCTCCCGCGGCGACTTGGCCATGGCGATGCTGCCTTCGGCCTGCTCGGTGGCGGTGACCGGATCGCTCACCGCCGCGCGCGCCTGCTGCGTCCACATGAAGAACAGCAGCGCCATCAGGATGGTGATCACGACACCGAGCAGCGAAGACTGGCGGCGGTTGCTGCTGGCAAGGGCGCGTGGCGGCGCGGTCTTGCGGCGGGCCCGGTGCGGATAGCTGGTCTGCCTCATCGTGATCGCCTCCTGCTGTTTCGTCGCGTGCGGTTTCTGTCACGGCCCCCGGCGATGCTTCCCGAGGCTGTTAACCAATTGCTTGTATTTTAAGAGATTTTTTACTTCTTCGCGACGCTTTCGGCGATCAGACAGAGAATCTCATACATAAGCGTGGCCCCGACCAGCGCGGTTGCGCCGGAAGGGTCAAAAGGCGGGGAAACCTCAACCACATCGGCCCCGACAAGGTTAACACCGCGCAGCCCCCGGATCATCCGCTGGGCCTCGTGGGTCGAGTAGCCGCCGATCTCCGGCGTGCCCGTGCCCGGCGCGTAGACCGGGTCGAGGCCGTCGACGTCGAAAGAGAGATAGGTGGGACCGTCGCCGACTACGCGGCGCGCCTGGGCGATCACCGCCGCGACGCCGAGATCGAAGTATTCCTCGATAGTGATGACGCGGATGCCCTGGGCGCGGCCCCAGTCCATGTCCCGGGCCGT
>JBFGUI010000093.1:0-13523 GCA_041565695.1 Kiloniellaceae bacterium | reverse complement strand
TCCTGCGAAACGTAACCGATGTTGCGGCGCAGGTCGGCCGGATCGACCTGACGGATGTCGGTGCCATCTACCAGGATCGCACCCTCCATGGGCTCGTAGAGGCCGACCATCATGCGGGCGACGGTGCTCTTGCCGGAACCGATGCGCCCCAGCATGCCGACCCGCTCGCCCGGCTGGATCTTGAAGGAGAGGCCATCGAGCGCCTTGGTCTCCTGTCCCGGGTAGCTGAAGGTGACCTGCTTGTACTCGATCTGGCCGCTGAGCCGCGGGCGGTGCAGGAACTTCTTGTTCTGGGCCCGCTCGACGGGCGCCTTCATCAGGTTGTCGAGGGACTTCAGCGCGACCCGCGACTGCTGCAGGCGGGTCAGCATTGCGGCCACGGCTCCCAGCGGCGCCAGGGAGCGGCCGGTGAGGATGGTGGCGGCGATCAGCGCGCCCATGGTGATGTTGCCCTCCTTGATCTCGTAGACGCCGTAGACGATCACGATCACGGTGGCGAGCTGGATGGCGATCTGCGCGAAGGTCGTGGCGAGGCCGGCGATGAAGCGGGCGCGCCCGGAGGAGGCGGCGGACATGCCGACGAAGCGTTCCCACGACTTCTGCACGCGGCCCTCGGCGGCGGTCGCCTTGATGGTTTCCAGGCCGTCGATCGCCTCGACCAGCAGGGCGTGCTTCTGGCTTGCCTCGCGCTGGCTCTTCTCGACCAGGGAACGCAGCGGGTACTGCAGGAACAGGCCGGTGAGGATGACCAGCGGCACCATGGCCAGCGGCACGAAGGCGACCGGCCCGGCGACGATGTAGATGACGCCGATGAAGAGGAAGATGAACGGCAGGTCGACCAGCGCGACTAGGGTGCCGGAGGTGAAGAACTCACGCAGTGACTCGAACTCGCGCAGGTTGTTCGCCATGGCGCCGGTCGAGGCCGGCTTGGCGTCGAGGCGTGTCGACATCAGCTGTTCCAGCAGCCGGCTGGCGATGATCACGTCGGCGTTCTTGCCGGCGATGTCGACGAAGTAGGTGCGCAGGTTGCGCATCACGAACTCGAAGCCGAAGACGATGATGACGCCGGTGGCCAGCACCCAGAGCGTTTCGATCGCCTGGTTCGGCACCACGCGGTCGTAGACGTTCATGATGAACAGGGGGCTGGCGATGGCGAAGCAGTTGATCAGGATCGATGCCAGCAGCACGTGGCTGTAGATCGGCCAGAACTGGGCCAGCGTGCCCCAGAACCAGGCGCGCGGCTCGGCCAGCTTGGTCTCCGGCGCGCGCTCGTCGAAATGGGCCTCGGTGCGCGCGAAGATGGCGTAACCGGTGTACTGCTCCTGCAGGCTGGCCAGCTCCACGGTCTTTGCGGTGCCGCCGGCCTCGGGCAGCAGAATGTCGGCTTGGCCGCGGCTGACGTTCTGCAGCACGCAGCAGCTGCCGCCCTTGAGCAGCAGAATGCAGGGCAGCGTGACCGGCAGGACGCGCGAGATGTGCGGCCGGCGCACGACGCGGGCCGAGAGCCCGGCGCGCTGTGCCGAGCGCACCGCCAGCTCCGGCGTGAAGGGCTCGTTGGCGTGCGGCAGACCGGCCTTCAGGGCCTCAGTGGAGATCGGCCGCTGCATCAGGCCCGCCAGCAGCGAGAGGCAGCGCACCAGGGGATCCTCGAAGTCGACCTCGGAGGGCGCGACGTTCCAGTCCTTGCTGTCGGTGGTGGTTTCGATCAGGTCCTTGGGGCGCAGGATCGCACCGGCAACACCCGCCGACTTCTTGTCCTTCGCGTCGTCCTCTTCGGGCTCGTCGGCTTCCGCCAGGTTAGCCGACATCGCGCCGGGCCGCGGGTCTTCCGCGGCATCCTCGGCGGCATCCTCGGCCGCCGCGCCGGGCGCCTGCACCGCCGGGTCGCGCCAGTCGTCCTGCTTCGGCGCGGCGGAGAGCTCCGGATCGGTGCCCTTGTCGTCGCCGAGCTTGATCTTGTCCTTGAAGGCGGTCGTATCGTCGCGGGCAGCCATACTATCCCTTTGCCTCTAACAAACTAATCATCGATCCGCTCGGCGACGCCTGCCGTCATTGCGGAAGCGAGCGGCCCAAGGTTTCGCCCCTGAATCCCGGGATATGCCAGACCTGATCTGATCAAAGAATTCCTTTGCCCAAGCTTCTTCTGAACAGCTGCGAGTTCGGCAAGGGACAAGGGAGCGAATAATCTGATCCACCTGAGAAAACGTAGCTATGCACCCTTCCGAAAGGGTTAATAACACACTCCGGCTATCAAACCAGGGCTTTCCGGAAACAGCGGCGGCCACCCCGTCAGACCGCCTCCGGCCGGCACTCCGGCGGCAGCCACCCGGCCGCATCTCTCTGAACGAACGCTCCGCCGACGGCTGGCTGAACGCAGATCAGCTTTGGTGGCGATGCTGCCGACAGACAGCAGGACTTCCCACCGAAATCCCTGCGGGCCCGCCCTGACGCCGCTCGGCGGGTCGGCCCTGCCTCCGAGACTGGAGCAGCTAACGCCTTATGACAGTGTGATTTATCACATCTTTCGGGCCAGAGCATGATGGAAATGAGGGTGCTGGCCCGGTCGTGAACAAAAATGCCGCAGGGGGGTCTAAATTCCTTCGACGTCTCTGCGTTTCTGTGCAAAGTTAACCATTACGAATCGGGTGTGCTTATCCGATGCTTAAGCGAATTGCTCAAGCTTGGCTTCGAGGGTCGGCGGGCAAATTCGCAGGTAACCGCTGGTCGAAACGGCCAGGCGGGCTGGGGCTGGGAGTTGGGGCTCCGGCGAAAACAGGGCAGGTAATCGCCCCAGTAGTTTTTCTGGGTTGAAGGCAACCCGGAGCAGTGGCTTGATTGGGTGACTGTGGCCGAATTATCACAGTGTGGCATGTCAGTTCGTCTCCCTCCCATTAACTCTGTTTTGCCCCGGGGGCGCGCGTTGACAGCCAAACTGGAAACGGGTTACAAGTCGCGCATATTTCTAGATTTGTTGCCTTATCGTCCGTACTCGGGGACGCTCAAGGCCCGACACGGGGGAGGGGTTTTGGATGCAAGGTTTTATGTCGGGGGAAGCTAGCATGCGCTGGTCTCGCAAGACGAGTTTCAATCACTTCAAGGCGGCGCTTCTCAGCGGCGCCCTGGTATTTCCACTGGCGGTATCGGCCAATGCCATGTCGCTGCAGGACGCGGTTCAGCAGGCTATCGCCACGAACCCGGATATCGGCATCGTCGCCAGCAACCGTGAAGCGGTTGACCAGGAGTTGCGTCAGGCGCGCGGCCTTTACCTGCCGCAGATTGACGTTGCCGCCGGCGTAGGTTTCGAGGCCTTCAACGACTCGACGTCGCGGTCCTCGGGCGGCGACTATGAAGAGACGATGCGCAGAGAGTCATCGATCACCCTGCAACAGCGCATCTTCGACGGTTTCGAAGCCGGCGCGACGGTCGAGCGTGAGATGGCCCGTGTGGAATCGGCAGCCAGCCGCGTTCTCGAGAACTCCGAGGTGCTGGCGCTCGACGCCATCGGCGCCTACATGGAGGTTCTGCGGACCCGTGACTTGGTGCGTCTCGCCGAAGACAACGTTGCCTACCACCGTCAGGTGCTGGACGCCATGCGCGCCCGGCTGCAGGGCGGCGGCGGCAGCCAAGCCGACGTCGACCAGACCGAGGCCCGTACGGCTCGTGCCCAGAACACCCTGGTCGAGAACCTGCAGAACCTGCGGATCTCCGAAGCGGTGTTCACCCGTATCGTCGGTTCCTTCCCGGGCAACGACCTGACCTATCCGGAATTCCCGGCGGCTTCGCTGCCGGCGGACCTGGACGACGCGGTGCAGTTGGCCGTGCGCAACAATCCGACGACGAAGATCTTCGAAGCCGACGTGCGGACTGCCGAGGCTGAGGTCGAGCTGTCGGAAGTTCCGCTCTATCCGGCGGTCACCCTCGAGGCGCAGACCGAATACAACGACGGCACCTCGGCGCTCGACACCTACGAGTTCAACAACCAAGTGATGCTCCGGGTTCGCTGGAACATCTTCCGTGGCGGCATTGACCGTGCGGCGCGCCAGGAAGCGCTCTTCCGTCTGACGGAAAGCAAGAACCGGCGCTATCGCTCGGTGCTGGAATCCCAGCAGGAGATGCGGCGCTCCTGGTTCGAGCTCGAGGCGGCACGTGACAGCATCGAAGCGCTGGAAGACGCCCGCGACTTCAACCGCTCGACGCTGGCGGCCTACGAGCAGCAGTTCGAGGTGGCGCAGCGGACGCTGCTGGACGTGCTCGATGCCGAGAACGAACTCTTCACTTCGGAAGGGCAGCTGATCACGGCTCAGACCAACGAGCAGCTGGCGTCCTACCGTATCCTCGGCGTCGGCGGCATCCTGCTCGAGACTCTGGGCGTCAGCGCCCCGGATCAGGCGGTCGTCGAGCACAAGTCCTGGATCGACGGTCTGAAGGACTGAGTTAAGATTTGATCGGGGCCGCCTGCGGGTGGCCCCGCCAGGTCCTGAGAACGGCGCTTCCCGGTAGCGGGGAGCGCCGTTTTTCTTGCCGGGGCGCCGGGCCCGGCCGTCCGCGAATCTGGGGCAAAGGAACCCGTCAACCGCGAAAAAGTAGGAATTCGCCGCGAAAACTAGGAAGCAGTACCTATATTGCCCACCTGGAGCCAGGAGAAATATTGTTCTTTGGCCAACAAGGTTCTATGTTGAGCGCAGGAATGCAACATCTGCGGCCAGGGTAGTGGCCGGACGAAAAAATGAGTAACGAGAAGACGGATCTGGACCTGCCGCAAGCGCCGGTGAGTGCACAAGCTGCTGGCGAGGAGGTCCTGCATCTTGGTGTCGACAACGACAAGCTGCCGCTTGTGATTGTGGAGCCGGGCGCGCCTTCGCCCGCTGATGATCCGGATTCCGACTCCGTTGTGCTGGAACTGGACGACCTCTTGCCGGATTCCTCCGGCGAGGTGGTGTTGTTCATGGGTGAGGACGTGTCGGTTAACATCCTCACGCACGAGAGCCTGACCCGCGTCGGCATCGCCGACCCGCACGTCACCGCTTCCGGCGTCGACGTCACGGGCCTGCACTTCTACAGTTTCGAAGGCGGGTTGACGGTCTACAGCGCCAGCGACATCCTGATCATCAACGACCCGAACGCCGCCTGACCTTCCTTTGCGCGAACGGCGGGCCGCTAGGTGGGAAGCCGCGGCGGGGGTGCGTTGCTGCCGCTGGTGCCGACACGGCGCGACTGCGGCGACAGCCACATCACCGCATAGAATTCCTGATAGGCCTGTGAGCGCAGCGCGAGGATCGTCGCCTGAGCGGCATTCACGCGTCCCGGCGCGACGAACAGCAGCTTGGCATCGGCCGTCGGTTCGCGGCCGCTGACCAGGTCTTGCCAGACATCGTTCAGGGAGCGGCGGGTGCGCACCTGCACCAGGGTCGTCAGTTCGGCGCCGACCACCGCCACGTCGGCCGGGCCCAGCCACTCCCCGAAAGCGCTGTTGTAGGCGATTACCGTGCGGTAGCGGGACAGGATGAGCCCCGGGTTGGGGCAGTAGGTGACTACGTCCAGCAGGCCGTGGTGCGTCGGTCCCAGGGTCTCGCGGGCCAGGGCCTGCTCGCCCTCCAGCATGCAGAAGACGCGCAGGTAGGAGGAGAAGTTCGGGCCCTCGTAGTTGTCCGCCAGCTCCGCCACGAAGCGCCCCAGGCGCTTGCGGTGGCGGTCCGCCAGCACCTCCAGGGTCTGCCAGTAGATCGGCTCGAGGCGGACGGAATAGCGCTTGTTACGGTACTGGACGATCCGGGGCTTGGGCGCCTGGTTCAGAAAGCTCGGCGGCGCTGTGACTTGCATGGCAGCGGATCCGTTCTCCCGGGTGATGCGGAAGCGCTACTCATACATAATTGTAGGCTTCGTCGCAACCCTCGAGGGCGCTGGCACCGCGCGGCCCGCTCAGGGCAGCATGATGTCTTCGTGGTCGGCGATGATGCTGCCGAGGTCCGTGAGCTTGCTGCGCAGGTGGTAGCGCCGTGCGAGCTTCTCCTGGGCGGCGGGCGGCAGGTCGGTCAGCATGAAGACCCGCTTGTCGATGAGCACGGTGATCACGTCCTCGATGACGCGGATGAACTCGAAGTCCGAAGCCTCCAGCTCTGCCTGGATTTCCGCCTGCCCTAGGCCATTGCTGAGATAGGACACCAGTTCCGGATCGTCGAGGGCGACCTGCTCGTAGGCGGCCTCCGTCTCGCGCTCCTGAACGTCGATGATGTGCCCTTGATCGTCTCTGGCCACATAGGGCATAGCTTCGCTCCTTCCCGGGGATGAGCCCCAGAGCAGGCAAGCTAGGCAGCCATTGGTTAAATTTGGGTAAGCCCTTGGGCAGGATGGTGCGGGCCCGGCAAGGCCGCAGGCGCCGACGGGCTCGCTGTACCTGAGGATTTTGCTTGCTGCCTTCGTTTGCCTGACCAAACTGGATGCGACCCCTGCGCTGCCGATTCGACCGACCCCATGCCGCTGATTCCTAGCAAAGCCAACACACGCGACCCGGACTATGCGGAGAACCGGCGCGTGAACCAGGCTCTGGTGGACGACCTGCGCGCGCGGGTCGAGAAGATCAAGCTGGGCGGCGGGGAGGCGGCGCGCGAGCGGCATCTCGGCCGCGGCAAGCTGCTGCCGCGCGAGCGGGTGCGCTGCCTGCTGGACAGCGGATCGCCTTTTCTCGAGCTCTCGCAGCTGGCGGCGACCGGGCTCTACGGCGACGAAGTACCGGCGGCCGGGCTGATCACGGGGATCGGGCGTGTTTCGGGCCGCGAGTGCGTGATCGTCGCCAACGACGCCACGGTGAAGGGCGGCACCTACTATCCCATCACCGTGAAGAAGCATTTGCGCGCCCAGGAGATCGCCGAGCAGAACCACCTGCCGTGCATCTACCTGGTTGATTCCGGCGGCGCCAACCTGCCGAACCAGGACGAGGTGTTTCCCGACCGCGATCACTTCGGCCGCATCTTCTTCAACCAGGCCAACATGTCCGCCAAGGGCATCCCCCAGATCGCCGTGGTCATGGGCTCCTGCACCGCCGGCGGGGCCTATGTGCCGGCCATGGCCGACGAGAGCATCATCGTCAAGGGGCAGGGCACGATCTTCCTGGGCGGCCCGCCTCTGGTGAAGGCGGCCACCGGCGAGGTGGTGAGCGCAGAGGATCTCGGCGGCGCCGACGTGCATACCCGCACCTCCGGTGTTGCCGACCACTATGCCGAAAACGATGCCCACGCGCTGTCCATTGCCAGGCGCATCGTCGCCAACCTCAATCATCGCAAGCCGGCCAGGCTTGATGCCCAGGAGCCCGGTGCGCCGCACTACGACCCGGCCGAGCTCTATGGCCTGGTGCCGCACGACCTGCGGCGGCCCTACGATGTGCGCGAAGTCATTGCGCGCCTGGTCGACGGCAGCGAGTTGGACGAATTCAAGGCGCTCTACGGCCAGACCCTGGTCTGCGGCTTCGCGCGCCTCTGGGGCTATCCGGTGGGAATCCTCGCCAACAACGGCATTCTGTTTTCGGAGTCAGCCGTCAAGGGCGCGCACTTCATCGAGCTCTGCGTCCAGCGCGGCGTGCCGCTGGTCTTCCTGCAGAACATCACCGGCTTCATGGTCGGCCGCAAGTACGAGGCCGGCGGTATCGCAAAGGACGGCGCCAAGCTGGTCACCGCCGTGGCCTGCGCGAAGGTGCCGAAATTCACGGTCATCATCGGCGGCAGTTTCGGCGCCGGCAACTACGGCATGTGCGGGCGGGCCTACAGCCCCCGTTTTCTCTGGATGTGGCCCAACGCGCGCATTTCGGTGATGGGCGGCGAGCAGGCGGCCAACGTCCTGGCGACCGTGCGCCGCGACAGTCTTGCCGCCAAGGGGCAGGACTGGCCGGCCGACGAGGAGGAGCGGTTCAAGGCCCCGGTCCGCGCGCAGTACGAAGCGCAGGGGCATCCCTACTATGCGACGGCGCGGCTGTGGGATGATGGTATCATCGATCCGCTGGACACGCGCATGACCCTGGGGCTGGGAATCTCGGCGGCGCTGAATGCGCCGCCCGAAGCAACACGTTTTGGCATTTTCCGGATGTAGCAGCATGACCTATCCGCTTTTCGTGCAGGAGATCGACAAGCGCGGCATTGCACGAATTACCCTTACTCGCGAAGAGGTGCACAACGCCTTCAACGAGGTTCTCATCGCCGAACTCACCGCGGCGCTCGACGGCATCGGCCAGGACGATAGGGTCAGGGCCGTGGTCCTGGCGGCCCAGGGGCGCAGCTTCTCCGCCGGGGCGGACCTCAACTGGATGAAGTCCATGGCCGGCTACAGCCGGGCCGAGAACGTCGACGACGCCCGGCGCCTGGCGCGCCTCATGCGGACCCTGAACGGCCTGGCCAAGCCGACGCTCGCCCTCGTTCAGGGGGCGGCATACGGGGGCGGCGTCGGTCTGATTGCCTGCTGCGACGTCGTGCTTGCGGTCGAAGAGGCCAAGTTCTGCCTGTC
Source organism: Kiloniellaceae bacterium (assembly GCA_041565695.1). Lineage (GTDB taxonomy): Bacteria > Pseudomonadota > Alphaproteobacteria > Kiloniellales > Kiloniellaceae > Pelagibius. The sequence goes on along the minus strand of JBFGUI010000093.1, from coordinate 5,033 downwards.
CGAGGTGAAGCTCGGCCTGATACCCGCGGTGATCAGCCCCTACGTGGTCGCGAAGATCGGCGAGTCCGCCGCGCGGCGCTATTTCATGACGGCGGAGCCCTTCTCGGCCTGGGAGGCCGAACGCCTCGGCCTGGTGCACGAAGTCGTCGACCGCCGCGCGCTGGAGGTGCGCGGGCGACAGGTCATCGATGCGCTCCTGGAGGGCGGGCCGGCCGCCCAGCGCGCCGCGAAGGACCTGATCTTCGCGGTTTCCCACCGGGCGCTGTCCGACGACAACCTCGTCGAAGATACCGCCAGCCGCATTGCCGAGTTGCGTGCGTCCGAAGAAGGGCGCGAGGGCATCCTGGCCTTTCTGGAAAAACGCAGGCCGAACTGGCGGGAGGAGTAACTGCGATGGCGAGGCCCGACCGCTACTGGCTGCCCGGCCTCACCCTGACTCTGGGGCTCTATGTTCTGGTGTCCGTGGCGGTTTCCGACACCCTCGGGCTGTTTTTCGTCGTCATGCTGGCCGCGGTCGCGCTGAGCGTAACGCTGTTCTACTGGCTCTTTCCGGGCAGCCACTTCACGACCATCGCCCTGGCCAACTTCCTGTCGATCTACGCCTGTCTTTACATTTTCTTCGTGGAATCCAGCTTTCCCGTCGCATCCGACTGGTCGATCAGGATCGCCTTCGTGCTGCCCATCGCCGCCTTCATCGCCGGCGTGTGGCTGCGGCGCCGGGAGATCCACCGGCTGGTGCGTCACGAGGCCGACAGCCGCGTGCACTATGCGCCGCGCCTGTTTTTCTGGCTGGTGCCGGTCTTTGCTGTCGGGCTCGCGACGTTTCTGCTGCCGCATCTCGACTATGAGGCGGAGACCATCAGCATCCTTTTGATGCTCAGCATGACCCTGATCGCCATTGTCGTCTTTGCGGTCAGTCGCGACGTCACCGCCTTTCTGCTGGAAACCGGTCTGCTGTTCGAGGAGTTCTTCGACCAGACCTCCGCGCTGCTGGCGCCGACTCTGGCCTTCTTCACCTATTACTCCTTCGTGGTGGTGGTCTTCGGCAGCTTCTACCGCATCATCGAGCGGCTTATTCCCGGTCCGCACTTCGTCGTCTCAGGGGTCGCGCGGGAACTCACCTTTCTGGAAGCGTTGTACTTCTCGATCATCACTCTCAGCACGGTCGGCTACGGCGATCTGGTGCCCGCCAGCTCCCTGGTGCGGGCCATCGCTTCGTTGCAGATCATTATCGGCGTGTGGCTGATTATCTTCGGTTTTTCCGAGGTGCTGCGCTATGCGCGTGAGCGCGACTGGCGCGACCAGCGCCGCCACGGCCGGCACTGAGGCGCGGGGGGCGCCATGCACGGTCCGGCCCACCTCGAAGAGGTCCTGGTCTTCCTGGTCGCTGCGGTCTTAATCGTTCCGCTGTTCCGCTGGTTCAAGTCGAGTTCTGTCCTCGGCTACCTCGCGGCCGGCGTGCTGGTCGGTCCCCACGCCCTCGGCCTGATCCAGGATCCGGACAGCGTCCTGCTGCTGGCCGACCTCGGGGTGATCTTCCTGCTGTTCACCATCGGCCTCGAGCTGTCGATCGAGCGGCTGAAGCTGATGCGCCACTATGTCTTCGGGCTCGGCGCGGCGCAGGTCGTGGTGACCGCGATGCTGATCGGCGGGATAGTCTACGCCGCCGGCGAGACGGTGGAGACGGCGCTTGTGGTTGGCGGCGGGCTCGCGCTGTCCTCGACGGCCTTCGTGGTTCAGATGCTGGTCGAGAGGGGCGAAATGATCACCCGCTACGGCCGCGTCTCTTTCTCCATCCTGCTGTTTCAAGACCTGGCCATCGTGCCGCTGCTCGCGCTCATGCCGCTCCTGGGGGAGCCGGGCGCCTCGTTGGCGGGGGCGGTCGGCCTTGCAGCGGTGAAAGCCATCGTGGTGGTCGTGGCCGCGGTGGTCATCGGCCGCCGGGTGCTGCGTCCGCTCTACCGCGTCATCGCTGCAAGCCGCCTGCAGGAGCTGTTCGTCGCCGTCACCCTGCTGGTGGTGCTGGGCGCGGGCTGGCTGATGGCGCAGGCGGGCATCTCCATGGCGCTCGGTGCCTTCCTCGCCGGGCTGTTGCTGTCGGAAACCGAGTACCGCCACCAGGTCGAAGCCGATATCCGCCCCTTCAAGGGGCTGCTGCTCGGGCTGTTCTTCATGGCGGTCGGCATGTCCATCGATCTGGGCTTGGTGGCCAGCGAGTGGCTGCTGCTGCTTCTCCTCGTCGCGGCCCTACTTTTCCTGAAGAGCCTGCTGATCGCCGGCCTCTGCCTGCTGTTCCGCCTGCCGAAGGATGTCGCGCTCCGGGTCGGTCCACTGCTCTCCCAGGGGGGCGAGTTCGGCTTCGTGCTGGTCGGCGGCGCCATGCTGAGGGGCTTCATGGACCTCGATTTCGGTCAACTGGTCCTCGCCCTGATCGCCCTCTCCATGGCCGCGACCCCGGCGATGGACTGGCTCGGCCGGCACCTGTCGCGGCTGGCCACGCCGAAGCCCAGCCCCGGTCTGGCGCCGCTGAAGGAGGAGTCGGCGGGCTTTGCCGAGCACGTCATCATCGCCGGCTTCGGCCGCGTTGGACAGACGGTTGCCCGGGTGCTGTCGGCCTGCGGCGTGCCCTATGTCGCCCTCGACCTCGACCACGCAAGGGTCGCCCACGGGCGGGCGACCGGCCTGCCGCTCTACTACGGCGACGCCAGCCGCGTCGACGTGCTGGAGGCGGCCGGGATCGAACGGGCCAAGGCGGCGGTGATCACCATCGACAAGGCACAGCAGGCCAGTCAGGCGGTTGTGGCCCTGCATCGGCGCATGCCGGGACTGCCGGTCTTCGTGCGCTCCCACGACATGAGCCACGCCCACCAGCTGGAACACGAGGGCGCCGCCGCGGTGGTGCCGGAAACCGTCGAGGCCAGCCTGCAGATCGGCGGAATCCTCTTGTCCGCCGTCGGCGTCAGTACCGATGATGTGAACCGGGTCATGAACGAGTTTCGCAAGGACAACTACGCGCGCCTGGACACACTTGCCGACACCGACCCGGAAGGCGGCGACGGCGCGAAGAACAAACGGAAGTAGGAGGGGCAGGGCGTGTTCGAGACGGTGCTGGTCGCCAACCGGGGCGAGATCGCCCGCCGCGTGATCCGCACGGCGCGGCGCCTCGGCCTCAGGACCGTGGCGGTCTATTCGGAGGCCGACAGCGCCGCCGCCCATGTCGCCGAAGCCGATGCGGCCTTCTGCATCGGCGCGGCGCCAGCGGCGGAGAGCTACCTGCGCGGCGAGACGATCCTCGAGGCCGCCCGCGCCGCCGGGGCCGAGGCGATCCATCCCGGCTACGGCTTCCTGTCGGAAAACGCCGGCTTCGCCGAAGCCTGCGCGGCGGCGGGCGTCGTCTTCATCGGGCCCCCGGCTGCGGCGATCCGCGCCATGGGGTCGAAGAGCGAGGCCAAGGCGCTGATGCAGGAAGCCGGCGTTCCCCTGGTGCCCGGCTACCACGGTTTCGAGCAGGCGGCCGAGGCCCTGGTCGCCGAGGCCCACAAGGTGGGCTATCCGCTGATGATCAAGGCCTCGGCCGGCGGCGGCGGCAAGGGCATACGCATCGTGCAGCGCGCCGAGGACTTCCTCGAGGCCCTCCAGGCCGCCCGGCGCGAGGCCAAGGCCGCCTTCGGCGACGACAAGGTACTGCTCGAGCGCTACCTGCCGGCGCCGCGCCACATCGAGATGCAGGTCTTCCGCGACAGCCACGGCAACGGCGTGCACCTTTTCGAGCGCGACTGCTCCTCGCAGCGGCGCCATCAGAAGGTGATCGAGGAGGCGCCGGCCCCCGGTCTCGGCGCCGGCCTGCGGCAGGTCATGGGCGCGGCGGCGCTGCGCGCGGCCGAGGTGATCGACTACCGCGGCGCCGGAACCGTCGAGTTCCTGCTCGACGGGGAAGATTTCTACTTCATGGAGATGAACACCCGCCTGCAGGTCGAGCATCCGGTCACCGAGATGATCACCGGCTTCGATCTGGTCGAATGGCAGCTGCGGGTCGCCGCCGGCGAGCCGCTGCCGGCACGGCAGGCGGATGTCCAGGCCAGCGGCCATGCAATCGAGGCGCGCGTCTATGCCGAGGATCCGGCCAGCGGCTTCCTGCCTTCGACCGGCGAACTCCTGCACCTGTCCTTTCCCGAGACGGCCGAGGGCCTCAGGGTCGACAGCGGCGTCCGGCCTGGCGACAGGGTCAGCGTCTACTACGACCCGATGATCGCCAAGGTCATCGCCTGGGGCGCGGACCGCGCCACGGCGCTGCGCCGCCTGCAGCGCGCCCTGGCGCAGACCGAGATCGCCGGCGTCGTCACCAACGTGACCTTCCTGCAGGCGGTGCTGGGCCACACCCGCTTTGCCGCGGGGGTGGTCGACACGGCCTTCATCGACCAGCAGCGCGAGGCCCTGGTGCGCGAGGATGGGGCGCTGCCGGAAAGCGTCCTGGCCGCCGCGGCGCTGGGCGAGATGGTGGCCCGGGCGGATGCAGCGCGGCGCGCGGCGGCGCAGTCCGGCGATCCCCATTCGCCCTGGCAGCAGACCAACGGCTGGCGCCTCAATTCGGAAACCCACAGCGACCTGACCTTCCTCTGCGGCGAGCAGGAGCTGGCCGTAAGCGTGATCTTCGGCTGGCAGGGGCTGCGGCTCGGGCTGCCGGGCGGCGAGGTCTCGGCGGCCGTCGAGGCCGGTGGGGCGGGGCAGCTCACCCTGCGCCTCGGCGATGTCAACTACACCGCCCGGGTGCTGCGCCGTGGTCTCAGGCGCTGGGTCCTCATGGAGGGGCGCAGCTACGTGCTGACCCTGCAGGACACTCTGCACGGGCTGGCCGGCAGCCTCGGCGCCGACGGGCGCATCGTGGCGCCGATGCCGGGCAGGATCACCGCCGTGCTGGTCGCGGCCGGCGACCGGGTGAGCGAGGGCACGCCGCTGCTGCGCCTCGAGGCGATGAAGATGGAGCACACCCTGACGGCGCCCCACGACGGTGCGGTGGAGACCCTCAACTGCGC
>JBFGUI010000092.1:0-13608 GCA_041565695.1 Kiloniellaceae bacterium | reverse complement strand
GGGCCAGGTGGTGCTCTCCGGGCACACGGCGGCGGTCGAGCGGGCCATCGAGATCGCCAAGGGGAAGGGCGCCAAGCGCGCCATCCTGCTGCCGGTGAGCGCCCCCTTCCACTGCAGCCTCATGGCCCCGGCGGCCGAGGTCATGGCCGAGGCGCTGGCCCAGGTCGAGGTGGCCATGCCGGCGGTGCCGCTGGTCGCCAACGTCACCGCCAGCCACCTGAGCGACCCGGCGGAGATCCGCCGCAAGCTGGTCGAGCAGGTGACCGGCATGGTGCGCTGGCGCGAGAGCGTGGCCTGGATGGCCGGCCAGGGGGTCGAAAAGGTTGTCGAGCTGGGCGCCGGCAAGGTGCTGAGCGGCCTGACCCGGCGCATCGACCGGGCGCTGACCGCCCAGTCGGCCGAGACGCCGCAGGAGGTCGAGGCGGTGCTCGCCGAACTCTGAGCGGGCCGCCCCTGCCAAGTCCCCCGGGCACAAGGGGGACGGTTTCAAGTTCCATCGTCGGGGAGACGTCTTGATGTTTGATTTGACTGGAAAGATCGCCCTGGTCACCGGTGCCTCCGGGGGCATCGGCGGGGCCATCGCCCAGCGCCTCTACGCGCAGGGCGCGACCGTGGTGCTGAGCGGCACCCGCACCGAGACCCTGGAAGCCCTGGCCGGCGAGCTGGGCGACCGCAGCCGGGTCATGACCTGCAACCTGGCCAACGAAGGCGAGGCCAGCGCCCTGGTCGGCCGCGTCGAGGCGGAGCTGGGCGAGCTCGACATCCTGGTCAACAACGCCGGCCTGACCCGCGACGGCCTGGCCATGCGGATGAAGAACGAGGACTGGCGCGAGGTGCTGGAGGTCAACCTGACCGCCGCCTTCCGCCTCTCCAAGGCGGCCCTCAAGGGCATGATGAAGCGGCGCTGGGGCCGCATCATCGGGATCTCCTCCATCGTCGGTGTGACCGGGAATCCGGGCCAGGCCAACTACGTGGCCTCGAAGGCCGGGCTGATCGGCATGTCCAAGGCCCTGGCCCAGGAGGTGGCGACTCGCGGCATCACCGTGAACTGCGTGGCGCCGGGCATGATCGAGACCCCCATGACCGATGCCCTGAACGAGCAGCAGCGCGCCCGCCTGCTCGCGGTGATCCCCACGCAACGTCTTGGAAAGCCCGACGAAATCGCCTCGGCCGTGGTTTATCTGGCGAGCGAGGAGGCAGCCTACGTGACGGGCCAAACCTTGCATGTAAACGGCGGAATGGCCATGATATGAGCCACCTGGGGGACAGACTTCAAACAGGCGTCTGTAGGGCGTTGGCAAACCTTTCAGAACTGTGATAAGAGGCGGCGCCTTGCGCAGATGCGAGGTCGCCATCCATTTTGACGGTACCCGCTTCCCGCCAAGAAGCGCCAAAAAACCTGAGGACTGATTCATATGAGCAACGACATCGCCGAGCGCGTGAAGAAGATCGTCGTCGAGCATCTGGGCGTCGATGATGCAAAGGTTACCGAGACCGCGAGTTTCATCGATGATCTGGGCGCCGACAGCCTGGACACGGTGGAGCTGGTGATGGCTTTCGAGGAAGAGTTCGGCTGCGAGATCCCCGATGACGCGGCGGAAAAGATCGTCACGGTGAAGGACGCGATCGACTTCATTCAGGAACATTCCTGAGCCGACGGCGGCGGCGGCAACGGCGCCGTCCCGGCGCAGCCTGCCGCATCTTCGCTTCGTCGCTGAGAGGTCGTTTGCAGTATGAGACGGGTAGTCGTTACAGGATTGGGGCTGGTAACACCGCTGGGCAGCGGTGTTAGCCATGTTTGGGGCCGCCTCATCGAGGGGCAGTCCGGCCTGCGCAGCATCCAGAGCTTCGATGTCTCGGACCTGCCGTCGAAGATCGCCGGCCAGGTGCCGCTCGGCGATGGCGCGGAAGGACTGTTCAACGCCAACGACTACGTCGAGCCCAAGGACCAGCGCAAGCTTGACCGTTTCATCGTCTTCGGCATGGCCGCCGCGCAGCAGGCCATCGAGGATTCCGGCTGGAAGCCCGAGGCCGATGAGGACCTCTGGCGCACCGGCGTGATGATCGGCTCGGGCATCGGCGGGCTGGAGACCATCTATGACGGCTCCATCACGGTACACGAGCGCGGCCCGCGGCGCCTGTCGCCCTTCTTCATTCCGGCCGCGCTGATCAACCTGGTGTCCGGCCAGGTCTCCATCAAGCACGGCTTCAAGGGACCGAACCACGCGGTGGTGACGGCCTGCTCGACCGGCGCGCACGCCATCGGCGATGCCGCCCGCCTGATCATGCTGGACGATGCCGACGTGATGGTCGCCGGCGGCGCCGAGGCGGCGGTCTGCCGCCTGGGCATCGCCGGCTTCTGCGCCTCGCGGGCCCTGTCCACCAGGTTCAACGACACGCCCGAGCGCGGCTCGCGGCCCTGGGACGAGGACCGCGACGGCTTCGTCATGGGCGAGGGGGCCGGCGTGGTGGTGCTCGAGGAGCTGGAGCACGCCAAGGCGCGCGGCGCGACGATCTATGCCGAGGTGGTCGGCTACGGCCTGTCGGGCGACGCCCACCACATCACGGCGCCGCCCGAGGACGGCAACGGCGGCTACCGGGCCATGCAGGCGGCGCTGAAGCGGGCCGGCCTGGAGCCCTCCGACATCGACTACATCAATGCCCACGGCACCTCGACGCCGCTGGGCGACGAGATCGAGGTCGGCGCGGTCAAGCGCCTGTTCGGCGATGCCGCGAAGAGCGTCTCCATGTCGTCGACCAAGTCGGCGATCGGGCACCTGCTGGGCGCCGCCGGCGCGGTGGAATCGATCTTCTCGATCCTCGCCATCCGCGACAACGTGGTGCCGCCGACCCTCAACCTCGACAATCCCTCGCCGAGCTGCGCGGACATCGATCTTACGCCGCACCAGGCCAAGGAGCGCCCGGTGCGCCGCGCGCTGTCCAACTCCTTCGGCTTCGGCGGCACCAACGCCAGTGTCATCCTGGCCGAATACCAGTAGCGGCGCGCGATGAAGCGGCGGCTGGCCGGTCTCGCCGTTGCTGTCGTCGGCCTGCTGGCGCTCGGTGCCGGCGCCGCCTGGATCTACCTGCAGAATCAGTTTACCGCCCCGGGCCCGCTGGCCGAGGAGACCATCCTGGTGGTGCCTCGGGGCGCCGGCCTGTCGGCGATCGGTGAGGACCTGGCCGCGGCCGGCGTGATTTCCGATGCCAAGGTCTTCGTGCTCGGCGTCCGGCTGTTCGCCGACGCCACCGCGCTCAAGGCCGGCGAGTACGCCTTTGCTCCCGAAAGCTCCATGGCGGAGGTCGCCGCGCTGATCGCCAGCGGGCGCACCGTGGTGCACCGCCTGACCGTGCCCGAGGGGCTGACCAGCGTCGAGGTCGTCGCCCTGCTGCAGGAGGCCGAGGCGCTGGACGGCGAGATCGCCGAGATCCCGCCGGAGGGCAGCCTGCTGCCGGAGACCTACCATTTCCACCGCGGCGACAGCCGCGCGGCGGTGCTCGAGCGCATGCGCCAGTCGATGAGTGAGGCGCTGGAAGAGCTCTGGGAACAGCGCCACGAGAACCTGCCGCTCGCGAGCCCGGAGGAGGCGGTGATCCTCGCCTCCATCGTCGAGAAGGAAACCGGCGTCGACAGCGAGCGGGCGCTGGTCGCCGGGGTCTTCGTCAACCGGCTCAACAAGGGCATGCCGCTGCAGTCCGACCCGACGGTCGCCTTCGGCATCACCGAGGGCAAGACGCCGCTGGGCCGCGCGCTGACGCGCAAGGATCTGGACCAGCCGACGCCCTACAACACCTACCAGATCCCCGGCCTGCCGCCGGGCCCCATCGCCAATCCGGGGCGCGCGGCGCTGGAGGCCGCGCTGCAGCCGGCGGCGACCGAGTACCTCTACTTTGTCGCCGACGGCAACGGCGGCCATGCCTTCGCCAAGACGCTGGCCGAGCACAACCGCAACGTCGCCAAGTGGCGCCGCCACCTGCGCAGCCTCAAGAAGAAGCAGACGAACTAGCCTACGGTCTCGACGCCGGCAGGGCGCGCCGGAAAGCAGACGCAGGTGCCACCACAGCCATGCTATCCGGCCGATCCGGAAGAAAAGTCTGTGGCAGCGGAGCGGGGGGCCGCCCTCATGCCGCTGGTCCGGAAACGCCTGGGTTCTCGTACATTGCCCATCTCAGCTCCGCCCTGACCTGATAGATTGTCGACAGCACAAGCACCGGACTTGGCGGTTTGCTTTCCTAACTCAGGCGGGAGTCGGCTATGGACCAGCGCACAGAGCACCAACCCTGGGAGAACCTCCGCGACCTGGTCGCTGCCGATGATATCGCCGGGCTCAAGGCTTTCATCGACTCACTTTCTCCGGGCGAGGCGCTGCGCGCCATCTTTTATCTCAGTCCAGAGGATCGCGAGCTTGTTCTGACCAAGCTCTCGCCTGAAGAAGCTGCCGGCCTGATCGAAGACATACCGGACGAACATGCCGCCGACATTATCGAGCAGCTGCCTACCGGAAATGCGGCGGCAATCCTGAACGAGATGTATAGCGACGACCAGGCCGACGTCCTTGGCGAAATGAACGAGGAGGACGCCGAGGCGATTCTTGCCGAAATGGCGCCGGAAGAAGCCAAGGATGCCCGTCGCCTGATGCAGTACGAGGACGACGAGGCGGGCGGCCTCATGATGACGGAGGTCTTTGCCTTCGAAGAGGACGTTTCGGTGAAGGAAGTGCTCGAGAGATTGAGTGCAGCCAGCGAAAGCGGCGAAGTCCCTCAGATTCGGGAGATCTATGTGATTTCCCGATGGAAAAGACTTATCGGTGTGGTCCGTCTGAACGACATCGTTCTGTCACGCGGAACGACGCCGATCGCGGACCTGGTGACGCCGTCGTCCTTCGTCACGCCGGCGACTAAACTCGACGAGCTGGCGGAAATGTTCGACCGGAGCGATATCTCGACTCTTCCCGTCATCAATCCGCATGCGCGCGTTATCGGGGTTGTCACGCAGGAAGCTGTTGTCGAGGCATTGAACGAACGGGCGGAAGAGGAATACAGGAAGCTGCAGGGCATTGTCGGTGGCGACGAAATCCGTACGATGCCGCTTTTGAAGCGCTCGCGCAGACGCTTGTCCTGGCTCAGCATCAATATCTTGCTCAACATCATCGCCGCCAGTGTCATTGCTTTATACGAGGATACGCTGAGCGCCGTGATTGCGCTCGCCGTGTTTCTCCCCATCATTTCCGACATGAGCGGCTGTTCCGGCAACCAGGCCGTGGCGGTCAGCATGCGCGAGCTGTCGCTGGGTCTCGTGAAACCGCGTGAGGTGCTTCGGGTCTGGGGCAAGGAAATCACGGTGGGCGTGATCAACGGGCTTTCGCTCGGTTGTCTGCTTGGGATCGCGGCCTGGTTCTGGAAAGAGAACATCTACCTGAGCCTTGTCGTGGCGAGTGCGCTGGCCCTGAACACTTTCGTCGCGGTGTCGATCGGCGGCTGCGTGCCGCTTCTGCTCAAGCACCTGGGTGTTGATCCCGCCGTCGCTTCGGGCCCGATCCTCACGACCGTGACCGACATGTGCGGTTTCTTCCTGGTCTTAAGCATCGCCACCCTGATGCTGCCACTGCTGCTGGCATGACGGCGCCGAGAACGGCCCCCTTCATCGGGTTGCGCAATGCCGCGTCCGGAGCATAGCGGTCGAAAACGCGGCCGCGCCGGCGGTATTCTTCGTACGAGGACGGCGTGCCGATTCACGCGGCCCGTGACGGCAAGGTCATGTTGCTGGAGGCACTTGCGCGCCTGAAGCAACACATGCTTTCGTCTTGCCCGACAAACCGATTCCGGAGTGAACATCTTGAGCCAGGAGCTCTCAGAGCTGGATGCGACCGCCACGGCCGAGCTGGTCGCGCGCGGCGCCATCACCCCAGGCGACCTGCTGGATGCCGCCATCGCGCGCGCCGATGCGCTCAATCCGATCCTCAATGCGATTACCGTGCGTTCAGACGACGTCGCCCGGCGCCACATCGCCGCGGGCCTGCCCGAGGGACCCTTCACCGGCGTGCCCTTCCTGCTGAAGGATCTCGGCGCGGAAGCCGTCGATTTTCCGACGACGAACGGCTCGCGGCTCTACCAGGACAAGGTGCACGGTTATGACTCCGAGATGTACCTGCGCCTCAGGAATAGCGGCCTGGTGACCTTCGGACGGACTGCATCGCCCGAGTTCGGCATCGGCCCGGTGACGGAAGCCGGCGCCAACGGCGGGCCGACGCGCAATCCCTGGAACCCGGAGCGTACCTCCGGCGGATCGTCGGGCGGGGCCGCTGCCGCGGTCGCCGCCGGGATCGTGCCGGCCGCCCACGGCTCGGACGGTGGCGGTTCGGTGCGCATTCCGGCCTCGAGCTGCGGGCTGGTCGGATTCAAGCCGACCCGGGCGCGGCTGCCCGACGGGCCGGGTGCCGGCGAGGGCTGGGCCGGCATGGCCATCGACGGCTTCCTGACCCGCAGCCTGCGCGACACGGCCCGCCTGCTCGATGCCGTGGCGGGGCCGGATCTCGGCGCGCCCTACCATGCGCCGCCGATGAAGGGGTCCTACGTCCGGGCCATGGCGAGGCGGCCGAAGGGCCTGAAGATCGCGGTTCACACCAGGACCTTTGCCGGCGATCCGGTCGATCCCGCCTGCGCCGCGGCGGTCGAGAAGACAGCCAGGGTGCTGGAGTCGCTGGGCCATCACGTCGCGCCCTTCGACAGGAAGGTGGAGATCGAGGCCATGATGCGGGCCTGGACGCGCATCGTCGCCTGCGGCACGGCGCTCAGCGTGCATGCGAAAACCACCGATCCTAAGGTCTACATCGGAAAGCTCGACGGCGTGACCCTCGGTGCGGTGCGCCTTGCCGCGGAGATCTCGGGAGAGCAATACCTCGCGGCGGTCGAGACCGTGCATGCCTTCGGCCGGCAGATGGCGCGCCATCTCTCCGGTATCGACGTGCTGGTGACGCCGACGCTGGCCGAGCCGCCTGCCAGGGTGGGGCGCTTCAAGCCGGACAACGAAGACTTTCTCGCTTATCGCACCGGCCCGCAGGGCGTGTTCGCCTACTCCCCCTTCACGGCGGCCTTCAATGCGAGCGGACAGCCCGCGGTCTCCCTGCCGCTGCACTGGACCGACGACGACCTGCCGGTCGGGGTCCACCTCGCCGCCGCCTTCGGCGACGACGAGGTCCTGATGGGCCTCGCGGCCGAGCTGGAAGAGGCGATGCCCTGGGCGGAGAAGCAGGCGTCCGTGATCCGCAGGCTCTCCGCCTGACGCCATAACCATTCGTGCAAAGAAAACGGGCCGGCGTGCGCCGGCCCGAATTCCGCGGAATGGCCGAACGGCCTACTTCTGGAGTTCCGTCCAGATGGCGGTGTAGATCTTCTGCACCTCCGGCGGGCAGGGCGGCACGAACTGCCCGGAGTCCTTGAACTCGTCGGGAATCACGACTTCCGGCGCCGTCGCCATGTCCTCGGGCATGAACTTCTCGGAGCCCTCGACGCCGTTGGCATAGCGGGCGAAGGCGGAGATCAGCGCGGCATTCTCCGGCTCCATGATGAAGTTCATGAAGGTCTTGGCTTCCTCGACGTTCTTGGCGTCCTTCAGGACGGCGACGCTGTCCATCCACAGCGAGTAGCCTTCCCGGGGGTAGCCGTACTTGATGTTCGGGTTCTGCAGGCGGGCGCGGAAGGCCGCGCCGTTCCAGTAGAGCGAGGCGGCAAGGTCGCCGGCGGCGATCTTCTCGATGACGCCGTACTCCATCGACAGCCACTTGGGCTTGGCCGCGAGGAGGACGTCACGCGCCCTCTTCAGGGCCTCCTTGTCGTCGGTGCAGGGCTTGCTGCCCACATAGCGCAGTGCCGTGCCCATGACGTCGCCCATTTCCGGCGCGACGTTGATCTTGCCGACCAGCTCGGGCGGCGGATCGAAGATGATGGCGGAGGTGTTGATGTCGCCGTTGTAGACAGCGGTATCGACCATCACCCCGACGCTGCCCCACTGCCAGGGAACGGTGTAGCGTCGGCCCGGATCCCAGTCGACGTCCTGCCAGCGCTTTTCCAGGTTCTTGAAGTTCGCCATCTGGTCGGGCCGCGCTTCCAGAAGCAGGCCTTCCTTGATCCAGATCGGCACGTAGTTCGACGAGGGCACGACCATGTCGAAGCCGTGGCCGCCCGCCTTGACCTTGGCCAGCGCGCTGTCGTTGTCGTCGTAACCGGTGACGGTGACCTTGATCCCCGTTTCCTTCTCGAACTTCTCGAGTAGTTCAGGGTTGGTGTAGTTGCCCCAGTTGAACAGGTTCAACTCACCCGCGGCAAACGCCGGTCCTCCGGTGAACGCCATCGCGGCTCCGACGGCAGCCGCTGCGATATACCTCCTCATAAGCAGTCTCCCTGTTTATTTGTCCCTGGCAAACGTTAGCGCTTTTCCCTGTTGAGGAAGAAGAAAATAGTGACGATGACGACCGAGACGGCCAGCAGCACGGTCGAAATGGCATTGACCTCGGGCGTGATGACGCGCCGCAGCTGGCCCAGCATGTAAGTCGGCAGGGTGTCCTGGCCGGCCGATTTGACCAGTTCGGTGATCACCACGTCGTCGAGCGAAATGACAAAGGCCAGCATCATGCCGGCGAGGATGCCGGGCCAGAGCAGGGGCAGGGTGACGCGGCGGAAGGCCTGCCAGGGCGTGGCGTAGAGATCGGCCGCCGCGGTTTCCAGCGTGAGGTCCATGCCCTCCAGGCGGGCCCGGATCGGCAGGTAGGCGAAGGGGATGCAGAACGCCGTGTGGGCGATGATCAGGTAGGCCATGCCGTGGTAGTTGGTCGCCGCCTTGATCATGGCAAAGAGGATCAGCAGAGCCACGGCGGTGACGATCTCCGGTACCATCAGAGGTTGATTGATCAGGGCATAAACAGTCGTCAGTCCGCGGTAGTTGCCGGTCCGGGTCGTCCCCAGGGCCGCCATGGTGGCGAGCACCGTGGCGATCAGCGCTGCCGAGGTGGCCAGGACAAGCGAGCGGATGGTGGCTTCCTGAACCAGCTCGTTCTCCCAGGCGGAGACGTACCAGCGGAAGGACAGCCCTTCCCAGATGGCCAGCGAGGTGCCGGCGTTGAAGGAATAGATCACCAGCGGAAACAGCGGCGCGTAGAGCACCAGGAAGCAGAGCACGGCGATCTGCGTGAAACCCGTCTGGGTCTGCACGGAGAACGGCCGGCGGCCCGGACGCCGCAGCAGGGCCATGAACCTATTGCTCACGACCGCTCTCCTGCCTGGTGACCGACCTGACGTAGAGCAGCAGCGCGACCATCACGATCATCAGCAGCGTGAGGGCGAGGGCCGCGCCGAGCGGCCAGTTCCTGCCCTGGCCGAACTGCAGCCCGATCAGGTTGCCCAGCATCATGTTCTTGCCGCCGCCCAGAATGCGCGGCGTGACATAGGCGCCCAGCGAGGGGATGAAGACCAGGATCGAGCCCGCGACGATGCCCGGCTTGGTGAGGGGCAGGATGATCCGCTTGAGGACCTTGAAGCGCGTCGCGTAGAGATCGTAGCCGGCCTCCACGAGGCGGAAGTCGAACTTCTCCATCGAGGCATAGATCGGCAGGACCATCAACGGCAGGTAGACGTAAGTCATGCCGACCATGATGGCGAAGTCGGTGAACAGCATCTGGATCGGCGCGTCTATGATGCCGAAGGACATGAGGATCGTGTTGATCACGCCCTGGTTGCGGATCAGCTCCATGATCGCGAAGGTGCGGATCAGCAGGTTGATCCAGAACGGGATGGTGATCAGGAACAGCCAGACGTTGCGGGTATGCCGCGGGCGGGTCGCAATGAAGTAGGCGGTGGGGAAGCCGAGGGCAAAGCACGTCAGGGTGGTCAAGATGGACAGGCGGACCGACCGCCACAGGATCGATACGTGGGCATCCGCGATCGACAGCGTATCGTCGAAGATGTCGCGCTGCAGAACGACGCTGACCCAGCCATCCATGGAGAAGGCCCATTCGATGCCGCCGTAGTCGCCCGGCTTCAGGAAGGAATAGATCACCATGATGAGGAGGGGCCCCGAGGCCGCACAGAACAGCACGATCAACGCCGGGGTGTTCAGCAGCCAGCGGGTCCGGACGTCCGCGCGTTTGGCGCGCGCGACGGGATCTTCTTCGACTGCGGGCATCTCGCTCATCCCTAGTCCCGGAGCACCTGCACGGCATTGTCCTCGATGGCTATGTCGACCTCCTGCCCGACACGGAAGCCCGGGTCGCCGCCGCGCGAGTTCTGAATGCGCGCGACAAAGGTTCCGCCTTCGTCGATGTCGACGTAGTAGTGCGTGTCGGTGCCGACGTAGACGATGTTGGACAACTTGCCGCCGAGCTGGCCCTTGCCGTGGTGAGATATCTTAGCATGCTCGGGCCGCACGACGGCCGTGACCTTCTGCCCGATCGCAGGCGGTGCGAAGCCCTCGGGCAGATCGGCGGAGACTTCGCTGCCCGAAACCAGCCTCAGCCTTACCTTGCGGCCGTCGTTCTCGGCGATTGTGCTGTCCAGGAAGTTGGTGTCGCCGATGAAGTTGGCCACGAAGCGTTCGGCCGGATGGTCATAGATGTCGCGCGGCGACCCGACCTGCAGGACCTTGCCCCTGTCCATCACCGCAACCCGGTCCGACATCGTCAGCGCCTCTTCCTGGTCGTGGGTGACGAAGATGAAGGTGATTCCGGTTTCATGCTGCAGGCGCTTCAGCTCGATCTGCATGTCCTTGCGCAGCTTGTAGTCCAGGGCGGAAAGCGGCTCGTCCAGCAGCAGGACCTGGGGGTGAGGCGCCAGCGCCCGGGCGAGGGCGACACGCTGCTGCTGGCCGCCGGAGATCTGGTCCGTGCGCCGGTCGCGGAGTTCGGTCATGCGGACGAGATCGAGCATTCTGGCGACGGTCTCGCGAATTTCCGTTTGCTCCTGGCCCAGCATCTCGAGGCCGAAGGCGATGTTCTGAGCGACGGTCATGTGGGGGAAGAGCGCGTAGCTCTGAAACACCGTGTTCACGGGGCGCTTGAACGGCGGCAAATGGGAGATGTCCTCGCCAGAAAGCAGGATCCGTCCCCTGCTCGGGTGCTCGAAGCCCGCGATCATGCGGAGCAAGGTCGTCTTACCGCAGCCGGACGGCCCCAGCAGGGTCAGGAACTCGTTTCCGCGGATATCGAGGGAGACGTCGTCGACCGCCTTGACGGCCCCCGCCCCGGTTCCGAAGATCTTGGTTACTTCTCGGACTTCAATCGAATAGCGGTCTTGATGCCCTGCGCGCGCCAAGTCTGAACTCCCCCACCCCGCACTTTCTGTATTCGTGAAATCTTGGCGAAATGTCCCCCCCGCTGCCAAGCGCAATTTTCATGCACAGTCGGCTTTCGTCTATTGACAGCCCATTTCCGCTTATGCCTGATCTAGCGACAATACTTGGTTTGCCAGTCCACTGCCGGGGCTTCGCATGAATATCAACGAATACGCGGCCCTGGACGGCACCGCCCTGGCCGAACTGGTCGCACGGCGCGAGGTATCGCCCAGGGAACTGGCCGGGGTGGCGGCGCAGGCGATCGAGGCGACCAACGGCCTCCTCAATGCCGTGGTCGAGACCTATCCCGACCGCATCGAGGATCTCGATGAGGCCGCGCTCGGCGACGGCCCCTTTCGCGGCGTGCCCTTCCTGATCAAGGACGTCGGCGGTCACGAGAAGGGCCGCAAGATCGAGTTCGGCTCCCGCCTCTGTGCCGGGATGGTGGCTGCGATCGACAGCAATTTCATCCGTCTCGTGCGCAAGGCCGGGCTGAACGTCATCGGCCGCACCAACACGCCCGAGTTCTCCATCGCCAGTTCGGCCGAGAACCTGCTGTACGGCAACACCTCGACGCCCTGGAAGGCCGGATTCAGCGCGGGCGGGTCTTCGGGCGGCGGCGCGGCGGCCGTCGCGGCCGGCATGGTGCCGGTCACCCATGGCTCCGATATCAGGGGATCGATCCGCATTCCGGCGGGCTGGAGCGGTTGCATCGGCCTCAAGCCCTCGCGTGGCATGGTGTCGGCCGGACCGGCGAGCGACGAGGCCGGCTTCGGCCTGGCCATGAACTTCGTTCAGACCAAGACGATGCGCGACACCGCGTCCCTGATGGACTGCCTCAGCGTGACTCTGCCGGGCGATCCCTTCGAGGTGCGCCGTCCCGGCCGGCCCTACCGGGAGTCCCTGGCGCCGCCCGACAGCTCCCTGCGGATCGCCTGGTCCGCCGCGCCCCTGATCGCCGATGCGCCGGTCGACCCCGAGGTCGCCGCCGCGACTGAGGCGACGGCCAGGCGGCTCGAGGAACTCGGCTACCGGGTGGAGCAGGCGGCGCCGCCCTTCGACCATGTCGAGGCGACGCTGGTCATGCCGGACCTCTGGTTCTTCGGCTTCGACAAGCGGTTGGACGGCTATGCCGAGCGCTGCGGGCGGCGCGTCGGGCCCGACACGGTCGAGCCCGTGGTGCTCAAGATCTACGAGATGGCGAAGTCGCTGGGGCCGGATCGCTTTCTGGCCGCCCTCGAGTACATGAACCAGGCGCGGCGCCGGCTGGGCGCGTTCTTCGAGGGCTTCGACCTGCTGCTGACGCCGACCTGCGCGGTGCCGGCGCCGCGCCATGGCCTCTACGGTCTCAACATCGAAGACATGGAGGCAGCGGAATACCTGGTCTACGGCGACAAGCCGGTGCAGTTCTGCTTCATGTACAACGTGATGGGCGCGCCGGCCATCTCGCTTCCCCTGGCGATGCACTCCACGGGCCTGCCCATCGGCATCCAGTTCGGCGCCAGGCCGCAGCACGACGAAGACCTGCTCGGGATCGGCGCTCTCTTGGAGGAGGACATGCCCTGGCGGGACCGGGTCCCGCCGCTCGGCATCGCCGGTCGCGGCACACCCGGCCGCTGACCGGTCCCGACAACCGGAGACACGATCGCCTAGTCCGGCGCCGCCGGCTTTTCCGGCAGGCGGCGCAGCAGGGGGTCGGTCCAGGCCGGCGGCAAGAGGCCGAGCAGCCAGACCGCGGCGAAGAGGCGGCGCGGGAAGACAATGCGCGCCTTGTCGGCGGCGAGGCCGCGGCGGATGATGCCGGCGGCGCGCTCGGCCTCCATCAGGAAGGGCATGGGAAAGTCATTGACCGCGGTCATGCGGCTTTTGACGTAGCCGGGACAGATCACCGTCACGCCGAGGCCCTCGCCGTGCAGCATGCCGCGCAGCGCCTCGCCCCAGACCCGCACCGCCGCCTTGGAGGCGCAGTAGGCCGGCGCGCCCGGAAAGCCGCGAAAGGCGGCCAGCGACGACATGAGGGCGATCTGGCCGCGGCGGCGCGGGCGCATCAGCTCGGCGGCCGCGAGGGCGGTGTTGACCACCCCGTCGACGTTGACCGAGAGGATCTCACGCACCTGCTCGGCGGTCTCGCCGAAGCTGCCGGTGCCGGCGGAGATGCCCGCGTTGGCGATCACCAGGTCGAGCGCGCGCGCGCGGTCGCGCTCGGCGAGCCAGGCGGCCAGCGCCTCGCGCTGGCGCACGTCGATGACGGCTGCGGCGACCTCGGCGCCGGCGGCGCGGCAGGCCTC
>JBFGUI010000091.1:0-13636 GCA_041565695.1 Kiloniellaceae bacterium | reverse complement strand
TGTATAAGTTCCGCGCGTCGCTCATCACGGAGCGATTGCCAGATACGCACGGCCTTGGTGGGAAACATACGATTGGAGAAAAAGACGATGAACGGCGCGCCCGGCTTGAGCACGCGTCGCACCTCGGCCATGAACGCTCGTGCCGTCGTCCGGTCCAGGTGCTCGAGCATGTGGGAGTGGTACACGACGTCGACGGTTTCCGCGTCGAACGGGATTTCCAGGTCCTCCACCTCGGAGAGAGAGGCAGGCGAGAAGCGCAGCCAGCGTCCGCCGATGCGGTAGGTCCGCTCGCCGTGACCCAGCAACTCTCGAACGCTGAACGTCTTTGTCGGTGGTGCCGACAGCCGCTCTATGGCCTTTTCGTAAGCGGTGGCGAGATCGCCGTACTGCTGGGCACAGCCGTCATCCGCGGCGCAGTCGGCGAAGACCTTTTCCAGAGCGCTGCGGAAGTCGGCAGCAAGTTGGGTCAGCCAGTCAGCCTGTGGCGGCACAACGGAATCGAGGATCACGGCGCGAATGCCCTTTGGATGGTACCGCAGCGCGCTGAGAGCGAGCCGCGTTCCGTAGGACCGACCGAACAAGGTCCAGGACTCTATGCCGAGTGCGCTTCGCAATTCGGCAATGTCAGCGGCACTTTCCCGGCTGTTGTAGGCGGCGAGGTCGACGCCGTCGTTGCGCAGTCTGTCGGCGCAGCGAGCCGCTGCATCTATTTGAAGCGAGCGGATGTTGTCCGATGGTGCTTCAGGCGGAACCTCCAACTCGCTGAGTTCCCGGCATTCAAAATCCGGTTCTTCAAGCCCGGTACCGCGCTGACCCATGACAATGAGGTCGTGTCCGGCGGGAAAGCTGCGCCGCATCGCCCACCAGTGGTTCACCCGACACTGCTCCCCCAGATCCGCCGGCGCGCCGGGACCGCCGGTCAGATAGAGGATCGGCTCCTTGTCCGGCTGTGGCCGCTCGGTTCCAAAGATGACCACGGGAAGCTGGATGGTCCGGCTGTCAGGTTTCTGCCGGTTCTCGCGCACGGTGAACAGGCCGCAGTGGACAGGGCCGGTGATGGTCTGCTCGAACCAGCAGTCCTGCTCATGGAATCCGGGTTGCCGCAGCTGCCATTCCTCCCAGCCCCAGTACCCGACACCAGCCGCAAGCAACACAACGGAAAACAGGGACAATCTTCGCAAGGTCATCCTTGCCGTTCTCCCGCCAGAATCTCGGTCACCGCGGTGGCCGGCACAACGCCGTCGCGGCCTTCGGCCTCGAAGCCCTGGGCGACCAGGCGGCCGCTGGCCGGCTCGGCATAGAAGGCGAGGCGGGAGGTGGGGTTCAGCACCGGCGGCTCGAGCCAGGCCAGGTCGGGGCCGGCGGTGGCGGCCCGTCCGCGCATCTGGCGGGCGCGGCCCTTGGACTCGGTGCCGCGCGGGCGGGCCTTCGGCATCGGCCCCAGCCAGTGGTTGGCCGCCACCTGCGGGCCCTCGTGGACCTCGGCATGGTCCTCCAGGCGCTCGATCACCGCCTGTTCCTGCGGGCCCGGTCCGGCCAGCGAGAAGATCGCCGGCAGGGCGATGGGGCGGCGCGTCAACATCTCCTTGGCCTCGGCGAAGCTGGCGGCCTGCTCGAAGACCCGGCGCAGCAGGTGACCCGGCGGCAGGGCGCGGCTGCGCCACAGGCCGAGGCGGTCGAGTCCCCAGTCGATGACCATGGAGGGGCTGCGCCGGCGCAAGGGGGCCTGGTTGAAGGCAGCGGCGAAACGCCCGGGGGCGTGGCCCTGGATCGCGCCGGTGAAGCCCGGCCAGGTGAGATTGATCCAGGGACCGGCCGGGGTGGCCTGCCGGGCGGCGACGAGATTGGCGCCGAGGCCGTCGAACGGCCAGTCGAGCACCCGGGTGAGCCGGCTGCCGCGCCCGCCGGCCAGCGGCCAGACCGAGCAGGTGCAGGCCCATTCGTAGCTCAGGTTGAGGAACCAGGCGCCGGGCCGACCGAGCGTCCGGGCGACGGCCTCGATCTCGCCGAGGTAGGGGTTCTGCGCCTTCTGCAGCCAGCGTCGCGACAGGCGGTCGCCGAGCGCGATGGCCGCGGCCGGATAGCTGCGCTCGGCGGCCTCGATCAGGGCCGCCAGGCGCCGCGGCTCCAGGCTCAGCAGGTCAAGCGGCGCCGCCACGTCGTGCAGCGGGATCGCGGGCAGCTTAGGGGAGGCTTCGCGCGGCGGCATCACGCCGACATTTATAGCAGAGCCGCTTTTTCAACCCCAGGGAAAGCGGGGTCCGGCCGCCGAACCGTTCAGCCCGCGCTTGCAAGGCCGGCGGCCCTTGGGCTAGTAAGGGCGCGCCGTTCGCGGCGGACCCGCTCGACGATCCAGTTCTGTGATCCGGGGCCGCCGCGCCTCATGCCTGCGGAGAGGTGCCGGAGTGGTCGAACGGGGCGGTCTCGAAAACCGTTGTACGCGCGAGCGTACCGAGGGTTCGAATCCCTCCCTCTCCGCCACATCAAAAGACCCCCGGTCCCGGCCGGGGGTCTTTTGATGTGGAGAAACGGGGAGCGCTGAACGGCGCCTGGTTCGTGGCGGCGTCAGCAGACCGTCCCTAGCCCCGCGTCCGTTCAGCGATATGCTGGTGCCAGCGAATTGCCCTAGATTCCGAGGACCGTGACTTGAGCACATCGGAGGGTGCCCTCCAGACCGTGGCTGCCGCTTTACGCGCCTGGATCTTCGATACCTTCATCGATCTGGGCCGTCAGTTCCGCTGGTCCTATCTGCCGCCTCTGATGGTCTACCTGGCGGCCGGCGTCTCCGGCCTGACGGCCATCGTCGGCACCTTCTTCGTCAAGGACTACCTGGGGCTCTCGGCGGCCTTTCTCGCCGGCCTCGGCTTCTGGGCCGGGATCCCCTGGGCGCTCAAGATGCCGCTCGGCCACCTGGTCGACCTGATGTGGCGCTGGAAGGCGCTGCTGGTCTGGCTCGGCGCCGGGCTGATCGCGATCAGCGTCGGCGTGATGTACGGCCTGATCGCCCACACCGCGGCGATGACGGCGGTCATGCCGGCCGAGGCCTGGTACGTCCTGGCCGCGCTGCTGGCGCCGAGCGGCTACGTCGTGCAGGACGTGGTCGCCGACGCCATGACGGTTGAGGCCGTGCCGGTCTTCGACGCGCGCGGCGAACGCTTCGCCGAGGCCGAGATCAAGGCCATGCATACCACCATGCAGACCCTGGGCCGCTTTGCCATCATCAGCGGCACCGTGGCGGTGGCGCTGGTCAACATCGCCATGTTCGAGGGCGTCGCCGATCTCGACGCGGCGCAGAAGGCGGCGATCTACGCGGACATCTATCTGATGGCCCTGATCATCCCGGTGATCTCCGTCATCGGCGTGACGCTCGGCGCGGTGAGCTTGCGCCGCCGGGCGCGCCAGCTGCGCGCGCAGGGCCTCAGCGCCGACAAGATTGAGGCCGCGCTGTTCACGCCGTCGGAAGCGACGCAGCCCAACTGGTGGATCCTCGGCGGCAGCGGCGCCTTCGTCGTCTTCACGCTGGTCATGGGGCTCGGCAAGGTGCCCTTCGCGCAGGAGATCATCTTCCTCGGCTCCATGGCGATCGTGCTGTTCCTGATCCAGCGCCTGGTTATGGAGCTGGCGCCCGAGCTGCGCGCGCCCTTGATCGGTACCGCCCTCATCGTTTTCGTGTTCCGGGCCGCGCCGCTGCCCGGTCCCGGCGCCACCTGGTTCGAGATCGACGTGCTCGGCTTCGACCAGCAGTTCATCTCCGTGCTGTCGCTGATTACCTCGGTCCTGGCGCTGGTCGGCCTAGTGGTGCTGCGCCCGCTGATGACGCGCCGCTCCATCGCCTACATCGTCGCCCTGCTGACCATCGTCGCGGGCGTGCTTTCGCTGCCGAACATCGGGCTCTACTACGGGCTGCACGACTGGACGGCGCAGTGGTCGGGCGGCATCGTCGATGCCCGCTTCATCGCGCTGATCGATACGGCCCTGGAATCGCCGCTCGGCCAGGTGGCGATGATCCCCATGCTCGCCTGGATCGCGCGCAACGCGCCGCCGCATCTGAAGGCGACCTTCTTTGCCGTCATGGCCTCCTTCACCAACCTGGCGCTCTCGGCAAGCGCGCTGCTCACCAAGTACCTCAACCAGGTCTTCCTCGTGACGCGCGAGGTGCGCGACCGTGTCACCGGGACGATCGAGGTGGCGGCGGACTATGGCGAGCTCGGCTGGCTGCTGATCACCGTCGCGCTGATCGGCGTGGCGCTGCCGCTGGCCGTGATCCTGCTGGTGCAGAACAGCCGCCTCAGGACCGAGCAGTAAGGCCCGGGGCCGCTGCTCAGTCGTCCCACTCGATGTCGAAGTGCTGCACCAGGTCGCGGATCTGCGCCGTGGTCAGGCCGACGGGGTTGGCGCCGCGGGTCAGCAGGGCCAGCCTGGCGGTCTCCTCCAGCTCTTCCATGGCATAGACCGCGGCCTCCAGATCCCTGCCGGCCACCACCGGGCCGTGGTTGGCGAGCACCACCGCCGAGCGCTTGCCGGCAAGGCTTCGCACGGCATCGCCCATGGCCGGGTCGCCGGGGCGGAAGTAGGGCAGCAGCTGCACCCTGCCGAGCCGCATGATCGAGTAGGCGGTGAGCGGCGGCAGTAGGCTCTCGGGGTCGCTGTCCGGCAGGATCGACAGCGCCACGGAATGGGTGGCGTGCAGATGCACCACCGCCCCGGCCCTGTCGCCACGGGTCTCGTAGAAGGCGCTGTGCAGCGGCATCTCCTTGGTCGGCTTGTCGCCGTCGACCAGTCGCCCCGTCGCATCGAAGCGGCTGAGCCGCGCCGGGTCGAGACGCCCGAAGCTGGAGCCCGTGGGCGTGACCAGCAGGCCGCCGTCGGCGGTGCGGGCGGAGATATTGCCGGAGGCGCCGCCGGTCAGGCCGCGCTCGAAGATCGAGCGGGCGAAATCGCAGATGGTCTCGCGCAGGCGCGTTTCGGCGCTCATGCCGCACCTTCCAGGACGCGCGCCGCCTTGTCGAAGAAATCGGGGGCGCCGAAGTTGCCGGACTTGAGCGCCAGGGTCAGCGGCCGGCCGACGACCTTCAGCGCCGGCACGCCGGGGTCGATCTCGGGGCCGATCTCCAGGGCCTCGACGCCGAGGCCCTCGACCACCGCGCCGGAGGTCTCGCCGCCGGCGGTGATCAGGCGCGTCACGCCGCCGGCCACCAGCAGGCGCGCCGTCTCCGCGAAGAGCCCCTCGATGGCCGCGGCCACCGCCTCGCGGCCGAAGCGCGCCTGCGCCGCCTTCACCACGGCCGGGTCGGCCGAGGAATAGGCGAGCGGCAGGCTGTCGCCCTGGCCGAGCAGGAAGTCGGCCAGGGCCTGCGCCGTGACCTCGCCGGCCATGACGGCCTCGGCGGTGATCTCCCGGGCGGGGTGGGCGGCCTTGTGCCGCTCGACCTGGCCGCGTGTCGCCGTGGAGCAGGAGCCCGAGAGGATGGCGCAGGGGCCGGAAAGTCCCTGCCAGGCGGCGCCGCTGCCGGAGATGAGGCCGGCCCGGCGGAAGTTCTCCGGCAGGCCGAGGGCCACGCCGGATCCGCCGGTGATCAGCGGCAGGTCGTGGGCGGCGGCGCCGATCGCCATGAGGTCGGCGTCCCGAATGGCGTCGACGACGATGAGGGTATGGCCGGCCGCCCGTTCGGCGTCCAGGGCCGTGCGGATCGCCGCGCTGCCGGACAGCACGCTTTCCGCGTTCACGTGGCCGACCGCGTGCCTGGTCTGCGGGCGCAGCCAGCGGCGGATGTTGGCATCGGTCATCGGGGTCAGCGGGTGGTGCTCCATGCCCGACTCGTTGAGCAGGCGGTCCTTGACGAAGAGGTGGCCCTGGTAGATCGAGCGCCCGGTGGCGGGAAAGGCCGGGCAGACGATGACGCGGTCGGCGCCCAGCGCCTCGATCAGCGCATCGGCCACCGGTCCGATGTTGCCTTCCGGGCGCGAGTCGAAGGTCGAGCAGTACTTGAAGAAGATCTGCCGGCAGCCCTGGGCGCGCAGCCAGTCGAGCGCGGCCAGCGACTGGGCGACGGCTTCGGCCGGCGGGTTGGTGCGGGACTTGAGGGCGATGACCCCGGCCTCGACATCGGCCGCCGCCGGCGCCGCGGGCACGCCGCTGTACTGCACCACTTTCATGCCGCCCTTGGCCAGGGTGTTGGCGAGGTCGGAGGAGCCGGTGAAGTCGTCGCCGATGCAGCCGAGCAGCATCACTTCTCTCCGGGCAGGGTGAGCCCGGCGTTGCGGGCGTAGATCTTGGCCACGGCGGCGTCGTCCTCGCGGCCGTGGCCGGCGCCGGAGGCGGCGAGGAACTGCTGCAGCGCCGTGGCGGCGAGCGGCGCGGAAAAGCGCGCGGCGCGGGCGATGTCGGAGACGATGCCGAGGTCCTTGACGAAGATGTCGACGGCCGAGTGGGGCGTGTAGTCGCCCTTGGCGATGTGCGGGCCGCGGTTCTCGAACATCCAGGAGGAGCCGGCGCACTTCGAGATCACCTCGACCGTCTTGGCCGGGTCGACGCCCTGGGTCATGCCGAAGGTGATCGCCTCCGCCGCGGCGGCGATGTGGACGCCGGCCAGCAGCTGGTTGACGACCTTCATGGCCGCGCCGGCGCCGGCGGCATCACCCAGCTCGAAGACGGTTTCGGCCATGGCGTCGAGCGCGGGCCGGGCCGCGGCGAAGGCTTCCGGCCGGCCGGAGGCCATGATGGTGAGCCTGCCCTCGGCGGCCTTCGCCGAGCCGCCGGAGATCGGCGCGTCGAGATAGAGCAGGCCCATATCGGCGAGGCGGGCCTCGGTCTGCCGCGCGTAGGCAGGGGAGACGGTCGGGCTGTTGATGACCACGCAACCTTTCTTCAACGAGGCAGCGATGCCCTCGTCGCCGAAGAGGACGCTGTCCGACTGCGCCGCGTTCACGACGACGATCACCGCGGCGTCGGCCGCGGCCAGGGCCTCGGCGCGCGGCGCCGCGCTGCCCCCGTCGGCGCGGAAGGCTTCCTCCCGCTCGGCGGCGACGTCGACGCCGAGGGTTTCGATTCCGCTTCTCAGAAGCGAGAGCCCCATGCCATAGCCCATGGAGCCCAGTCCGACGATTACGGCCTTCATGCTGCTTCCCCCGTTCCTGCATCGTGGTGCTGACAGGAGGGGGTAGCGTGATGCGGCACAGGGGGCAAGCCCCGCGGTGCTGCCGCGCTCGCTATTCGATCACGGCGAAGGCGCGCAGTTCGATGGACTCGCGCGGCGGTGCGTCGTCGCGCTGGCCCGGCAGGGTGAAGGCGCTGTGCGGGGTGAAGCGGGCGCGGCCGTCGTCGAGGCTGTCCCAGCCCTTGATCAGCAGCACCTCGTCGCGCGTCATTTCCGGCGCGTAGTACCAGCGCTGCGCCGGGTGATAGGCCAGGTGGTAGATCTCTCCGGTGCGGTCGGGGAAGACCTGGTCCGTTGCGACCAGGTCTTTCGGGCGGACCGTCGAGGCATCGGCCAGGGCCAGCGGCGCGCGCTGAACGGGCCCGCGGATCGGCCGCCAGACGTTGACCTGCACGATGCGCGCGCCGGCCTCGGCCAGGCGGTCGACTTCGGCGCTGCCGAGGATGTCCCGCGCGCGCTGCGGCCCGCTGGCCGCGGTGTAGTCCACATGCACGCGGCCGGCCGGGCCGCGGGCGCCGTCGCGGTTGGCGGCCCCGGTGGCGGCGTCGGAGCGCCGCGTGGCATCGAAGATCACGACCCGGCTGGCGCCGAGCTCCTGAGTCAGGAGGGCGGCGGTCTCCGGGAAGTAGTGCCGTTCCACCGCGGCGTCGTGGTAGAGGTCGTCGACGGTCGTGGCCTGGCGGCGCAGGGCAAAGCCCGCGCCATCGAGGCGCCAGCGGGCCGCCTCGGGCCGCAGATCGCGCACCGTTACCGGCCGCGCTTCGGTGGCGAAGTGCAGCCGCGGCGCGCCGCCGGTCAAGGCGGCGCTTTCGAACACCGGCTTTTCCCTCTGCGGGCGGATGAAGTTCAGCAGTGCCTGCACATCGGCAGTCGGTTCAGGCCGGCTGTGCTGTTCCTGGACGGTGATGGCCTGAAACATGGCTTTTCTCCTCAGTGGCGCCGGCTGCGGCCGGCGGCGGCGTCCCAGAGAGATGATCACTCGGACATCGGAATAGAATGGCGGTTCAGGGAAAGGGATTATTGCCATTCAGGCACAAATTGGCGGCCGGTCGCGGGAGCCGCCATTTTCCGGCGTGAGGCAGTAGACTGCCGCCGGCCCGGAAAGCGAATCGTTGGGATGGCCGTGATCATGATGCTGCGATGGACCGCTGCGACCCTGAAGGGGCTCGCCAAGTACCTCCTGGCGGGCGCCGCCGTCGCCCTCCTGGCGCTGGCGGGGGGCGCGATCGCCTGGCTGGAAGGGCGCGCCGACCTCAAGCCCTGGCACACGGCGGTGCTGAGCGAGGAGTTCGAGGCCGAGAGCGGCGTCGCCGACTTTGCCGGCTATCTGGCGCTGGAGGCGCGGCTTTTCGAGCAGCTCGAGCGGGAGGTCCTCGACAGAGTCGCGTCGTCTGATCGCACGGCCATCAACCGCTACCATCGCGGCAGCCTCTCGGACCCGCGGATCTGGCCGCGCAACTGGAACCGCAGCTACGTGCTGGCACAGCAGGCGCCCAAGGCCGTCTTCGTCCTGATCCACGGCATGTCCGACTCGCCCTACAGCCTGCACAATCTGGCGCTGGCGCTGCACGACACGGGCGGAGAGGTCATCGGCCTCAGGCTGCCCGGCCACGGCACCGCGCCGGCGGGCCTGCTGGAGGCGCGCTGGCAGGACATGGCGGCGGCGGTGGCACTAGCCATCGCCGAGGCGCAGCGCCGGGCCGCCGCCGACCGACCGGTCTATGTCGTCGGCTATTCCATCGGCGCGGCGCTGGCGGTCCACCATGCCCTGGCAGCGGCGGAGAGCGGCGCGCGCCAGGTCGAGGGCCTGGTGCTGATCTCGCCCGCCATCGGCCTGTCGCCTCTGGCCGGCCTGGCCGCCGTGCAGGCCAGGACGGGACGCCTGCTCGGCCTCAGGAAGGTTGCCTGGAACGCGATCGGCCTCGAATACGATCCCTTCAAGTACGGCTCCTTCACCATCAACGCGGCCTACCAGTCCTACCTGCTCACCGAGGAGATCCAGGCGGGTTTCGAGCGTTTTGAGCTGGCGGGCAGGCTCCCCGAGCTGCCGCCGGTTCTCGCCTTCCAGTCGGCGGTCGACGCGACGGTCTCCTCGCGCGCGGTGGTCGACGACCTGTTCCGCAGACTGCCGCCCGGCCGCAACGAGCTTGTGCTCTTCGACGTCAACCAGATGACCGATGCCTTCGCGCTGCTGGCCGATGATCCGCGCAACTTCGTCGAAGGACTTCTGACGGAATCTGAACTGCGGTTCACGCTCTCTCTGCTGACCAACCGGCGGCCCGACCAGCCCGAGATCGTGGTGCGCCGCCGCGCGGCGGGCTCGAAGGAGTTCGTCGATCTGGCCACCGATCTGGCCTGGCCGCGGGGCGTTTTTTCCCTGTCGCACGTTGCGCTGCCCTTTCCGGCCTGGGATCAGCTCTACGGCGACGGCACCGGGCACAACAGCCCGGGAATCGAACTCGGCGTGCTGGCGTTGCGCGGCGAGCGCGCAGCGCTGAAGGTGTCCGCCGAGGACATGCTGCGGCTGCGCTGGAATCCTTTCTATTCCTACCTCGAAGAGCGTGTCCTCGACTTCGTCGGCCTGGTGCCGGCGCCGCGCTGAGTACAGCGGAGGGATGTCGCGCCTTGAGTCGCGCGCAGGCTTGTGGCGGAGTCTCCGCAAGGCCGGGTTTGGGGAGAGAGGCGTGCTGCGAGGAGGCAAGACGGGCAAGGCGCTGAGCTGGATCTGTGCGGCGCTGCTCGTGGCGGCGGCACCGCCGGCCGGGACTGCGGCGACGGCGGATCCGAAGGGCGCCGTCACGGCCGCGCTCGACGGCCTTTGCCCGGACGGGGTCGAGGACCCGGAGAAACTGGAGCAGGCACTGCCGGGCTTCGTGCTCAGCGACGTGGAAGACGACGGCCCGGCGGACGCGTGGCTGCGCCGCCGTATTCGCCTGGTCAACGCTGCGTCCGACCAGGCGCTCACCGCAACGGCGCTGCGGCCGGGCGGGACGCTGCGGCGGCTCGATGTCGAAGTCCGGGTGCTTTCCCAGGACCGGCCGGTGATGCTGGCGCTGGCCGGCGGCGACTGCAGGGTCTTCCAGGCGCGGCTGCTGCAGTATGCCGAAGGGCGCGCCAGCGAGATCGCGGTGCTGGCGCCCGACCTGACGCGGGAGGTCGGCCGCGAGCTACTCGATCCGCCGGTGCCGCCGGGCAGCGACGTGCGCGGCGTTACCGTGGCCCACATCGACAGCGGCGTGAACTACCTGCTGCCCGCCATCGCCGGGCGCCTGGCACGCAGTGTCGAGGGTAAAATCCTCGGCTACGACTTCTGGGATCTCGACCCGCGCCCCTTCGACGGCGACACCGGGCGCTCGCCTTTCTTTCCGCTGCGCCACGGCACCGAGGTGGCGAGCCTGCTGCTGCGCGAGGCGCCGGAGACGCGCCTCGTGCCGCTGCGCTATCCGCGCCCGGACATGGCGCGCATGAGCGACGTCGTCGCCACGGCCGCGGCTGCCGGCGCGGAGATCGTGCTGCTGCCCATGGGCAGCACGAAGCAGGCCGACTGGCTCGCTTTCGAGGCGGCGGCCCTGGCCCACCCGCAGCTGCTGTTCATCGTCTCCGCCGGCAATGACGGGCGTGACATCGATGCCGTCCGCCCGCTGTATCCCGCGGTCCTGCCGCTGGACAACATGATCGTGGTCACCTCCAGCGACGCGGAGGGCCTGCCGGCCCCGGGCTCCAACTGGGGCGGCACCAGCGTCGACCTCATGGTGCCGGCCGAGGATCAGCCGGTCATCGGGTTCAACGGCGCGGCGAGCCGGGGCTCGGGTTCCTCCTTCGCGGTGCCGCGCGTGGCGGCACTGGCGGCGCGCCTCAAGGCGTCCCATCCGCAGTGGGGCGCGGCCGAGCTGAAGCGCGCGATCCTGGCCCGCGCCGTGGCGCCGCCGGCCGCGGCCCGGGGCGCGGTGGCCGTGGGCTGGATCCCGCAGCCGGGCGAGGTCGCGGACTGAATCGCGCTCAGCCGCGGGTTTCCGGCCCGGCTGGAAGCCGCAGGAAGTCATTGCGCCGGAATGGAAGGGAGTTTCATACTCATGCTCGCCGGCTGGGTGTGCCGGCCGACAGCGGACACAGCTGAATGGACCTTATCGGGCTCGCGATCAAGCGGCCGACCGCGGTAGCTGCGGCGGTGCTCATCGTTCTGGCGCTCGGCCTCGTCGCCTTGCAGACGATTCCGATTCAGCTGACGCCGGATGTGCGCCGGCCGGTGCTGCAGATCACCACCTCGTGGTCCGGCGCCTCGCCGCTGGAAGTCGAGCGCGAGATCACCAACCGCCTGGAAGAAGAGCTGGCGGGCATCGAGGGCGTGGCCGAGATGTCGAGCGACTCCGATCTCGGACGCAGCCGCATCACGCTCGAGTTCAACATCGGCCAGAACATGGACCGCGCCTTCATGCTGGTGTCGAACCGGCTGGGCAACGTCTCCGACCTGCCCGACGAGGCCGGCGAGCCGTCGATCCGCACCTCCGGTTCTGAGGACGTGCCGATCGCCCGCCTCGCAATGGTCCGCAGCGCCGGAAACACCCGCAACATCGACACTTACGGCGACCTGGTCGAAGACACCGTGGCCGACCGCCTGCAGCGCGTGCCGGGGGTTTCCCAGGTCGACTACGCCGGCGGCAGTGCCCGCGAACTGCAGGTCATCATCGCCCCGGCGGTGCTGGCCGGCTATAGCCTGACCGTGCCGAATGTGCTGCGGGCGCTGCGCGAGGCGAATATCTCGCTCACCGCCGGGGCGGTAGAGGAAGGCAAGCGCCGCTACATCGTGCGCACCGATTCCGAGACGTCGACGGTGGAGAAGGTTCGCTCGGTGGTGCTGCAGACCTCTTACGAGGACAGCGGCGGACCCGGCGGCGGCGGGCGGCTGTCAGACGTCACTATCGGCGACATCGCCGAAGTGCGCCTTGACTACGAAGAGCCGAGCAGCAACCGGCGTTTCAACGGCCAGCCGATGATCCGTCTCAATGTGGTGCGTGAGAGCGGCGCCAACGTGATCGAGACGATGAACGGCCTGCGGCGGGCCATCGAGGAGCTGAATGCCGGGCCGCT
This sequence comes from Kiloniellaceae bacterium, assembly GCA_041565695.1. GTDB lineage: Bacteria > Pseudomonadota > Alphaproteobacteria > Kiloniellales > Kiloniellaceae > Pelagibius. The sequence continues at coordinate 1,391 of JBFGUI010000091.1, read as the reverse complement.
GCGCTTCGAGGGCGTAGAGCTGATCCTGTTCTACGACGAGACGATCTACATCAAGTCGGCGATCGAGCTGGTGCAGCAGAACATCTTCGTCGGCGGCGCGCTGGCGGCGCTGACCCTCATCCTGTTCCTGCGCTCCTGGCGGGCCACCTTCGTTGTCGTGGTCTCGATCCCGATCTCCGTGATCGCCACCTTCGTGGCCATGGCGCTGGTCGGGCGGTCGCTCAACGTCATCTCCCTGGCCGGCATCGCCTTTGCCGTGGGCATGGTGGTCGACGCCGCCATCGTGGTGCTGGAGAACATCTTCCGACTGCGCCAGGGCGGGGCTTCCTCGACCGCGGCGGCGCGGGAAGGCGCGCGCCAGGTCTGGGGGGCGATCCTGGCCTCGGCCCTGACCACGGTAGTGGTCTTCATTCCCATCCTGCTGCTCGAGCTGCCGGCCGGCCAGCTGTTCCGCGACATCGCCGTGGCCATCTCGGTCTCGGTGCTGCTGTCGCTGCTGGTGGCCATCACGGTCATCCCGACCCTGTCGAACCGGATGCTGGGGGCCAAGGAGGCCGACTTCAGCAAGCGCTTCCACCTGCCGCTGGTCGACGCCCTGGCCGGGCTCTTCGTGCGCGCCGTGATCGCCTCGATCCGCGGCATCGTCGCCAGCCGCGTGATGGCGTTGGGCGTGGTCGCGGTGATCTGCGGCGGCGCGGCACTGGCCACCTATGCCTTCATGCCCAAGCTGGACTACCTGCCGGACGGCAACCGCAACTTCGTGTTCTCGCGCGTTCAGCCGCCGCCCGGCTACAACCTCGCGACGACCTTCGAGCTGGCCGAGCGCATCGAGGCGACGACCAGGCCGTACTGGGCCTCCGAGGCGCAGGCGCCGCCGGAGCCGGGCGGGCCGCCGCAGATCGAGAACTTCTTTTTCGTGGCCCTGCGCAACATCATGTTCGTGGGCGCCAGTTCGACCGAGATCGACCGCGCCGGGGAACTGGTGCCGATCCTAAAGAAGGCCGTGTCGAGCGATCCGGGTACCCGCGGCTTTGTCTCGCAGGCGTCGATCTTCGGGCGTTCGATCGGCGGTTCGCGCGCCATCTACCTGAATGTCACGGGGCCGGAGATCGACCAAATCATCGAGGTGGCCAAGCGCGGCGACAAGCTGGTCGAATCCGTTTTCGCGGGCAAGGGCGACGTGCAGGTGCGGGTCGACCCCGGCCTGCAGCTCGGGGCGCCGGAGATCCGTGTGACCCCCGACCTGCGCCGCCTCGCCAAGGCCGGGCTTTCCGCCCGCGACCTGGCGATTTCCATCGACGCCATGAACGACGGCACCCGCGTCGCCGAGGTCAACCTCGGCAGCCGGCGCATCGACGTCACGCTCAAGGGCCCCGACGGCCTGGTGACCA
>JBFGUI010000090.1:0-13785 GCA_041565695.1 Kiloniellaceae bacterium | reverse complement strand
CACGTCGGCGCCGTGGAGCGGCTGGTCGAGGTCGGTGCGCTGCCGGGGGAACGCCTGGCCGGGGCCTATAGCGCCTTCGAATTCACCGAGGCCGAACTCGGCGACGCCCTCGGCGAAGCCGAGCGCACCTCGGGGCCGCGCAGCCGCGGGCTGCTGTTCCGCGCCACCCAGCGCGAATCTCTGGCGGCGACCCGGGCCGAGATCCTGCGCGCCGCCTTCCTCTCGGCCGAGGCCGACGGCCGGGCCAACGCCCTGGCCCGCGCGGCCCTGCCGCTGATGGCCGAGCTGCCGCCGACGCCCGAGCTGGCATGGTTCGCGCCGCAGGCGGCGCGCAGCCTGTTCCGCATCGGCCAGTTCGAGCGGGCCGGCGCCTGGCTGTCGGTGCTGCGCGTCGATGGCCTGAAGAACCCGGAATCCCAGGCGGCCTACGAAGCTCTGCAGCCGCTGCGCCGCCTTGCGGGCGGCGGCGAGCCGCTGGCGGCGGAGCCGGAGGGCGCGGCGGCCGACGCCCGCCTGCTGCTGCTGGTGCTGTCGCGCGCCCTCGGGCAGGAGGAAGCGGCCTGGCTCGACCTGGCGCAGGGGGAAGAGGCGGCGCCCCGGCCCCTGCCGCGCCTGGCCAGCTTGCTGGCGCTCGCCGACGCCGCCGCCGAGGGGCGCCGCGGCGAGACCGTGCTGCTGGCGGCCACCGCCCTGGGGGCGGCGGCACCGGGCGACAGCCACCCCCTGGCGCTCGGCTATGCGGTCTCCGCCCTGACCGCCGTCGGCCTCGGCAACGAGGCCCGGGCCCTGGCCATCGAGGCGGCCCTGGCGGCCGGCATCTGAGGGCGGGGCGATGCCGGCGGCGCCTGCGCGGCGGACCGACAGCCTCCAGATCGAGCCCTTCATCGAAATGCTCGCCGCCGAGCGCGGCGCCGCCCTGAACACCCAGGAGGCCTACCGCCGCGACCTGAAGGCCTTCGCGGATTTCCTCAGCACGCGCGGGCGGCGGCTGGAGCAGGCCGGGGCCGAGGACATCCGCGCCTTTCTCGGCCGCCTGGCCCGCGCCGGCTTGGCCCCGCGCACGGCGGCGCGGCGGCTTTCGGCGCTGCGCCAATTCTACCGCTTCCTGGTGAGTGAGGGACGGCGCGGCGACGACCCCTCGGCCGAGATCGACAGCCCGCGCCAGGGCCGCGCCCTGCCAAAGATCCTCAGCGAAGCGGAGGTCGGGCGGCTGCTGGACGAAGCCCACCGCGGCCAGGGGGCGGAAGCCCTGCGCCTCGCGACCCTGGTGGAACTGCTCTATGCCACCGGCCTGCGGATCTCCGAGCTGGTCGGGCTGCGCCTGGCCGCGGCGCAGCGCGACCAGCGCCTCATCATCGTCCAGGGCAAGGGCGGCAAGGAACGCATGGTGCCGCTGAGCCCGGCGGCGCGGCGCAGCCTGACCGACTACCTGGCGGTGCGCGACCACTTCCTGCCCAAGGCGGGAAAGGACGTCAGGTCGGCGCGGCGCGGCCGCGCCGCCTCACCCTGGCTGTTCCCGTCCCGCGCCGCGGCGGGGCACATCACCCGCCACCGCGTCGCCCAGCTGCTGAAGGACCTGGCACGGCGGGCGCGGATCGACCCGGCCAAGGTCTCGCCGCACGTGCTGCGCCATGCCTTCGCCAGCCACCTGCTCGACCACGGCGCCGACCTGCGGGCGCTGCAGAAGATGCTGGGCCATGCCGACATTTCCACCACCCAGATCTACACCCATGTACTGGGCGAGCGCCTGAAGGCCCTGGTGCAGACGCGTCATCCCCTTGCCGGCAGGGCGGCGGGGCGGCGGCGCGGCGGATGATCCCCTTGTCGCGCCGGGGGGCGATCTTCCGGTTGACAAGCCCCACTGGTATGACCAGTTTCCGCATCTGAAAACGGCAGGGCGGATCCGCCCCGGGCAGGCCGGCGTTCACCGAACAGCGTTCTCTGACCACGCAGGGGAAATTCAATGAGCTTTACCATCGTCGATCAGGCGCCGGCGCGTCTGAACCGCAGCGAACTCGCAGTGCCCGGCAGCAATCCGAAGCTGTTCAAGAAGGCGGCGGACTCGGACGCGGACGTGATCTTCCTCGACCTGGAAGACGCGGTCGCACCGGACGACAAGGAACAGGCCCGCAAGAACATCATCAAGGCGCTGAACGAGATCGACTGGGGCGACAAGACCATGTCGGTGCGCATCAACGGCCTCGACACCCACTACATGTACCGCGACGTCATCGATATCATCGAGCAGGGCGGCGAGCGCCTCGACCTGATCATGATTCCCAAGGCCGGCACCGCGGCGGACATCTACGCCGTCGACATGCTGGTGACCCAGGCCGAGGAGGCCGTCGGCCGCAAGAAGCGCATCGGCTTTGAGATGATCATCGAAACCGCGCTCGGCATGGCGAACATCGACGAGATCGCCAAGGCCTCGCCGCGCAACGAGAGCCTGCACTTCGGCGTTGCCGACTACGCCGCCTCGACCAAGGCCCGCACCACGGTGATCGGCGGCCCGAACGAGATGTACGGCGTGCTGACCGATCCCGATGCGAAGGGCGAGCGCCTGTACCACTGGGGCGACATGTGGCACTACGCCATCGCCCGCCTGGTGGTCGCCGCCCGCGCCGCGGGCCTGCGCCCCATCGACGGGCCGTTCGGCGACTTCTCCGATCCGGAGGGCTTCAAGGCCCAGGCGCGCCGCGCCGCCGCGCTCGGCTGCGAGGGCAAGTGGGCCATTCACCCGAGCCAGATCGGCCTGGCCAACGAGGTGAACAGCCCCTCCAAGGCCGAGGTCGACAAGGCCAAGCGCATCCTCAAGGCGATGCGTCAGGCCCAGAAGGAAGGCAAGGGCGCGGTCTCCCTGGACGGCAAGCTGATCGACATCGCCTCGATCAAGCAGGCCGAGGTGATGGTGAAGAAGGCGCGCCAGATCGCCAAGGGCTGATCGGAAGCCTTGAGACGGCAAGAATCCGGCAGCCCCGCCAAGGGGGGCCGGCTTCGCCCTTTCCGGCGCCGCCCGACCGGCCCGAGACGGCGGAAACCCTGGGGAAAATGCGGGTCGCGCTGGCTAAGCTTAGGCGTGCCAGACGCGATCTGCTGTGATAGATAGTCTGTCATGCACAACTTCCTCGACTTCGAAAAGCCGATCGCAGAACTCGAAGGTAAGATCGAAGAGCTGCGGCACCTTTCCGACGACGGCGAGATCAACATCGCCGACGAGGTCGAAAAACTGCAGGGCAAGGTCGACCGGCTGTTGCGCCAGACCTACGGCAAGCTCTCCGCCTGGCAGAAGACCCAGGTGGCGCGCCACCCCGACCGGCCCCACTTCCAGCACTACATCTCCGCCCTGATCGAGGACTTCACGCCGCTGGCCGGCGACCGGCTCTATTCCGAGGACCATGCCATTGTCGGCGGCCTGGGGCGCTTCCGCGGCTATTCCGTCATGATCCTCGGCCACGAGAAGGGGGGCGATCTCAATTCGCGGGTGAAGCACAACTTCGGCATGGCCCGGCCCGAGGGCTACCGCAAGGCGCAGCGCCTGATGCGCACGGCCGAGCACTTCGGCCTGCCGATCATCACCCTGGTGGACACCGCCGGCGCCTATCCCGGCGTCGGCGCCGAGGAGCGCGGCCAGGCTGAGGCCATTGCCCGCTCCATCGAGGTCTGCCTGGACGTCGAGGTGCCGCTGCTCTCCGTCATCATCGGCGAGGGCGGCTCCGGCGGCGCCATCGCGCTGGCCGCGGCCAACCGGGTCTACATGCTGGAGCATTCCATCTACTCGGTGATCTCGCCGGAAGGCTGCGCCTCGATCCTCTGGCGCTCGGCCGAGCAGGCCCAGGAGGCGGCCGAGGCGCTGCGGCTGACCGCCCAGGACCTGCTGCGCCTCGGCGTCATCGACGACATCATTCCCGAGCCCCTGGGCGGCGCCCACCGCGCCGGCAAGATGACCATCACGGCGGTCGGCGACAAACTGGAACAGGGTCTGCGCGATCTGCTGCGCGAGGGCGGCGTCCAGCTGAAGCAGGCCCGCCGCCAGAAGTTCCTGCAGATGGGCCAGAAGGGCCTCGGCTGAGCGCCGCGGTCTGCTCCCGGCGCGGTTGAAGGCCGCCGGGGCCGGCCCGGTCATTTTCTTCCAGTTCCCCGGCAAACAATGCAACCCTCCGCTGCGATTTAAGGTGGTATGGGGCTTGTGCCAGGCGCCGTCTGCGGCGCTATTATGACGCCAACAACCGGCGCCAGATCGCCGGCCCTGCCGGCCGCCCGGCCGCCAGGGGCACCAAGCCGCGACAACAGCAGGGAGACCCTCAAAATGCTTCTCACGACCCTCAAACGCGCCGGCCTCGCCGTAGCGCTGAGCGCAACACTGACCGGCGGCCTCGCGGCGCAGGATGTCCTGCGCGTCGGCAACATGGGCGAGCCGGCGACCCTCGACCCGCATCACGTGGCGGGCGTCTGGGAAAACCGCATCATCGGTGACCTCTTCATGGGCCTGACCACCGAGGCCCAGGACGGCAGCGTGGTGCCGGGCGCCGCCGAAAGCTGGACGGTCAGCGATGACGGCCTGACCTATACCTTCAAGCTGCGCGACCACAGCTGGTCTGACGGCACGCCGGTGACGGCCGACGACTTCGTCTTTGCGTTGCGCCGCATCCTGCATCCGGAAACTGCGGCCAAGTACGCCTCGCTGCTCTATCCCATCAAGAACGCCGAGGAACTGAACTCTGCCAAGATGCAGGGCATGGAAAACCTCGGCGTGCGGGCGGTCGACGCCAAGACCCTGGAGGTCACGCTGAAGGCGCCGACACCCTACTTCATCGAGCAGCTCACCCACTACACGGCCTTCCCCGTGCCGAAGCACCTGGTCGAGAAGTTCGGCGACGATTGGATCAAGAAAGAGCACATCGCCAGCAACGGTGCCTACGTGCTGGAGGAATGGGTCCCCAACACCCATGTTCGCTTGACCAAGAACCCGGGCTTCTATGACGCGGCGCACGTCGCTATCGAGAAGGTCGAGTTCTATCCCACCGAGGACCGCGGCGCCGTGCAGAAACGCTTCCGCGCCGGCGAGATCGACATCGCCAAGGACTTCGCCTCCGAGCAGTTCGACTTCCTGAAGAAGGAGCTGCCGGACGAGACCCGCGTCGCGCCCTACCTCGGCATCTACTACTATCCGATCAACACCAAGAAGCCACCGTTCGACGATCCGCGGGTGCGCCAGGCGCTTTCCATGGTGATCGACCGCGAGGCCATCACCGACAAGGTGCTGAAGACCGGCGAGGTGCCGGCCTACAGCTTCGTGCCGCCGGGCACCGGCAATTACGGCGACCCCGCCTATGTCGGCTGGATGGAGACGCCCTATGCCGAGCGCGTGAAGCAGGCCAAGGCGCTGCTCGCCGAAGCCGGCTACGGCCCCAACAACCCGATCAAGCTGACGCTGTCCTACAACACCAGCGAAAACCACAAGCGCATCGCCATCGCCGTGGCGTCGATGTGGAAGAAGGAACTGGGCGTCGAGGCCGAACTCTTCAACCAGGAGGTCACGCCGCACTACGACAAGCTCGAGCAGAACGACTTCGACGTCGCCCGCGCCGGCTGGATCGCCGACTACAACGACGCGCAGAACTTCCTCTACCTGCTGGAAACCCGCACCGGCCGCCAGAACTACGGCCGCTGGTCGAATCCGGAGTTCGACGGCCTGATGGAGCAGGCGTCGACCACCACGGACATGGACAAGCGGGCGGCGCTGCTGCGCCAGGCCGAGGCCATTGCCATGGCGGAACAGCCGATCATTCCGATCTACTATTACGTCTCCAAGAACTTGGTTTCCGCCAAGGTTGCCGGCTGGGAAGCGAACGTTAAGGACATCCAGCGTACGCGCTATCTGTCGCTCAAGTAGGCCCTGACCGTTAGCGGCCCCCTCTCGCCCTGCGGGAGGGGGTCGGCTACTTTGTTGCCGTAGGTCTCCCGGCAGCAGGTCTTCTGAAGACCGGAAAGGCCGAAGCGATGTTCGCCTATGCCGTCCGCCGACTGCTGGTCGCGGTGCCGACGCTCTTCGTGATCGTCACCATCGCCTTCTTCCTGATGCGTGCCGCACCGGGCGGTCCCTTCGATTCCGACCGGGTGCTGCCGCCGGCCATCGAGAAGAACGTGCTGGCCCACTACAACCTCGACCTGCCGCTCTGGCAGCAGTACCTGAAGTACGTCGGCGGCCTGATCCAGGGCGACCTCGGCCCTTCATTCCGGGTGCGCGACTTCACCGTGGCCGAACTCATCGGCTCCGGCTTTCCCGCCAGCCTGCAGATCGGCGGTGCCGCTATCCTGCTGGCCATCGCCATCGGCATTTCCCTCGGCGCCTTCGCCGCCCTGCGCCAGAACAGTCTGGCTGACTACGTGGTGATGGGCGTGGCCATGACCGGCATCGCCGTGCCCAACTTCGTCATGGCGCCGCTGCTGACCCTGGTCTTCGGTGTCTATTTCTCGCTGTTGCCGGTGGCCGGCTGGGGCGGCGGGGCGCTGGCCAACAAGATTCTGCCGGTCATCGCGCTGGCCCTGCCGCAGATCGCCTACATCGCGCGGCTGACCCGCGGCTCCATGGTCGAGGTGATGAACGCCAACTACGTGCGCACCGCCCGCGCCAAGGGCCTGCGCGAGCAGCTTGTGGTGGTGCGCCACGCTCTGAAGGGCGCGCTGCTGCCGGTGGTCTCCTACCTCGGTCCGGCGACCGCGGCGGTGGTCACCGGTTCCGTCGTGATCGAGAGCATCTTCGGCATTCCCGGCATCGGCCGCTACTTCATCGAGGGGGCGCTGAACCGCGACTACACTCTGGTCATGGGGGTGATGATCTTCTATGCCGTGCTGATCATCGTCCTCAACCTCGTCGTCGATCTGCTCTACGCGGTGCTCGATCCCAAGGTGAGGTACGTCTGATGATCCACACCACGGCATCGAGCGACGGCCTCGCGCGGGTCGAGGAGTTCGAGGGTCGCAGCCTGTGGCAGGACGCTCGGGCGCGCCTCTTGCGCAACAAGGCGGCGGTGGTCTCCATGGTGGTGCTGGGCGTCATCGCCGTCATGGCGGTGCTGGCGCCCTGGCTCAGCCCGCATCCCTACGACGAGCTCTACTGGGACCGCATCCAGGCGCCGCCCGACTTCGCCAACGCCCACTGGTTCGGCACCGACGGCAATGGCCGCGACCTCTTCGTGCGTACCCTCTACGGCGCGCGGGTCTCGCTCATGGTCGGCATCCTGGCGACCACGGTCAGCCTGGTGATCGGCGTCAGCTATGGCGCCATCGCCGGCTTCCTCGGCGGGCGCATCGACAACCTCATGATGCGCTTCGTCGACGTCATGTACTCGCTGCCCTTCATGTTCTTCGTCATCCTTCTGATGGTGATCTTCGGGCGCAACATCTTCCTCATCTTCATCGCCCTGGGCGCCGTCGAGTGGCTCACCATGGCGCGCATCGTGCGCGGCCAGACGCTCTCGGTGAAGCGCAAGGAATTCATCGAGGCAGCCCAGGCCGGCGGCGTCTCCAGCGCCAAGATCATCTTCCGCCACATCATTCCCAACGTGCTGGGGCCGGTCATCGTCTACATGACGCTGACCATCCCGCAGGTAATCCTGACGGAGTCGTTCATCTCCTTCCTCGGCCTCGGCGTGCAGGAGCCGCTGACCTCCTGGGGCGTGCTGATCGCCGAGGGCGCCCGCGTCATGGAGCAGGCGCCCTGGATGCTGGTCTTCCCGGCGACCTTCCTGGCGGTGACGCTCTTCGCCTTCAACTTCATCGGCGACGGGCTGCGCGACGCCCTCGATCCGAAGGACCGGTGACCATGAAGAACTGGCCCAAAGACCGGTGACATGACGGCGGTTCTCGAAGTTCAAGGGCTCGACACCCGATTCGCCACGCCGGAGGGCGAGGTGCACGCGGTCAACGACGTCTCCTTTCACATCGGCGAGGGCGAGAGCCTCGGCGTGGTCGGCGAGTCCGGCTCCGGCAAGACCCAGATCTTCCTCTCCGTCATGGGGCTGCTGGCCAAGAACGGCCGCGCCACCGGCTCGGCGCGCTACCGCGGCAAGGAGCTGCTCGGCCTGCCGCCGCGCGAGCTAAACAAGGTGCGCGGCGTCACCCTGTCGATGATCTTCCAGGACCCCATGACCTCGCTGAACCCCTACCTGCGCATCTCGCGCCAGATGACCGAGGTGCTGGTCGAGCACAAGGGGCTCGACGAGGCGGCGGCGCGGGCCCGCTCCATCGAACTGCTCGACCGGGTCGGCATCCCCTCGGCGAAGGAGCGCTTCGACCGCTATCCCCACGAGTTCTCCGGCGGCATGCGCCAGCGGGTGATGATCGCCATGGCGCTGCTCTGCGAGCCCGACCTGCTGATCGCCGACGAGCCGACCACGGCGCTCGATGTCACCATCCAGGCGCAGATCCTCGAGCTCATGGCCGACCTGAAGCGCGACTTCGGCACCGCCATCGTCATGATCACGCACGACCTGGGCGTGGTCGCCGGGCTCTGCGAGCGGGTCATGGTGATGTACGCGGGCCGTGTGGTGGAAACCGGCGGCGTGCGCGACATCTTCTACCGGCCGCAGCATCCCTATACCCTGGGCCTGCTGCGCTCCATGCCGCGCATCGACGAATCCGGCGTTTCGGCGCTGGCCGCCATTCCCGGCCAGCCGCCCAACCTGCAGAACCTGCCGCCGGGCTGCGCCTACCGCGAGCGCTGCCCCTTCGCCTTCGAGGCCTGCGCCGCCGAAGCGCCGGCGCTGCGCCCGCTGCCGGCCGGAGAAGGCCGGGCCAAGGCCTGCCACCTGGAGCGGCTGGATGCGGCGCAGCTGCAGGCGGAGGCGCCGGCATGAGCGAGCCCCTGCTTGCCGTGGAAGACCTCAAGGTGCACTTCCAGGTGCGCGTCGGCGGCGTGCTGATCGGCCGCTACAAGCCCTTGAAGGCGGTCGACGGCGTCAGCTTCCAGCTCAAGGCCGGCGAGACGCTCGGCATCGTCGGCGAGTCCGGCTGCGGCAAATCGACCCTCGGCCGCGCCATCCTGCGGCTCATCGAGCCGACCGGCGGGCGGGCGGTCTGGCTGGGCGAGGCGCTGTCGTCCCTCGGCGCCGCGGCGATGCGCGCCAGGCGCCAGGACATGCAGATCATCTTCCAGGACCCGCTGGCCAGCCTCAATCCGCGCATGACGGTGGGCGAGATCATCGGCGAGCCGCTGGCCACCTTCGAGCCCGGCATCGGCCGGCAGGCGATCCGGACGCGGGTCAAGGACATGATGGCCAAGGTCGGCCTGCTGCCGCAGATGATCAACCGCTACCCGCACGAGTTCTCCGGCGGCCAGTGCCAGCGCATCGGCATCGCCCGCGCCATGATCCTGAACCCCAGGCTGATCGTCTGCGACGAGCCGGTCTCGGCGCTCGACGTCTCGATCCAGGCGCAGATCGTCAACCTGCTGATGCGCCTGCAGCAGGAGTTCGGCCTGTCGCTGATCTTCATCAGCCACGACCTCTCGGTGGTGCGCCACATCAGCCACCGCATCATGGTGCTCTATCTCGGCAAGGTCATGGAGCTGGCCGACCGCGAGGCGATCTACGCCCTCCCGCGCCACCCCTACACCCGGGCGCTGATCTCCGCCGTGCCGATCCCCGACCCGGACAAGGAGCGCGGCAAGCAGCGCCTGGTGCTCGAGGGCGATCTGCCCTCGCCGCTGGCCCCGCCCTCGGGCTGCGTCTTTCGCACCCGCTGCCCCAGGGCGACGGATCTTTGCGCGCAGGAGATGCCGGCCCTGGAGCAGGACGGCTCCGGCGACGGCCACCTCGTCGCCTGCCACCACTGGCGGGAGTGAGACGGGCGAAGCTGCCGCGGCTTCAGGCGCCCTGTCCGGCGGCCCGGAAGCCGGCCTGGATCTTCTTGGCCTGCTTCATCGCCTTTACCGCCTCTTTCGAGGTTACCGCCGCGGTGGTGTGCAGATCGGTCACGCCACCGCTGGCGGCCGCCGCGAAGAGTGCCGACATCATGTCGGCCAGGTTCCTGTCACTCTCCATGATCACCAGGAAGTCGTACTCGCCCAGGGTGACATAGTAGTTCAGCAGCTTGCCGCCCGCGGCTTTCACGAGGCCGGCAACGGCCTCAGACCGATCTTCCGGCTTGGCAATCATTCCCCTGACGGCGTCGCGGGTGTAACGGCCCTGCGTGATATAGATCGTCATCCGTGATCTCCCTGCCTGGTTCCGGCCGGCGTCGGATGGCCGGCGGACCGGCGCGGCCAGGATAACACCGCTCGCGTGCCGGCCACAGGGCAAAGCGACCGGCTCCGCGGAGCGTCCTTCCTGCCCGCACCGCCTTGACCGCCCCCGGCCCGGCCCCGGATACTCGCGGCAGACAGGCAGGGAGGACAGCGCCGTCATGACGAGGCTCACGGCACAACAGGAATCCATCCGGGAAAAGGCGCGCCAGCTGGCCGAGGCGGTGATCGCCCCGATGGCCGCGGAGGTCGACCGCAGCGAGGCCTATCCCTGGGACAACTGCCGGGCGCTGCGCGAGGCCGGCTTCTTCGGCATGACCGTGCCCAGGGACTACGGCGGTCCGGGCCTCGGCTTCACCGAGGTCACCCTGGTGATCGAGGAGATGGCGCGGGTCTGCGGCGTCACCGGGCGCATCGCGGTGGAGGCCAACATGGGCGCGATCAGCGCCGTCATGGCCTACGGCAGCGAGGCGCAGAAGCGGCTGGCCGCCAAGCAGGTGCTGTCCGGCGACAAGCCGGCGATCTGCATCACCGAGCCCGGCGCCGGCAGCGCGGCGACGGAGATGACCACCCGCGCCGACAGGAAGGGCGACCGCTATGTCGTGAACGGCGGCAAGCACTGGATCACCGGCGGCGGCGTCTCGCAGCTGCACCTGATCTTCGCGCGGGTCTTCGACAACGGGGTCGAGCAGGGCATCGGCGGCTTCATGGTCGTGCGGGATGCGCAGGCGGGCACGCCGAAGGGCCTTCGCATCGGCCGGCGCGAGCCGACCATGGGCCTGCGCGGCATCCCCGAGACCGAGGTGCTCTTCGAGGACCTGGAGATCCCCGCCGACATGCTGCTGATGCCGCCCCAGGGCCTGCGCCGCGGCTTCGGGGCCCTGATGTCCGCCTACAACGCCCAGCGCGTCGGCGCGGCCACCGTGGCCCTCGGCATCGCCCAGGGCGCCTACGAGCAGGCGCTGGCCTACAGTGGCAGGCGCGAGCAGTTCGGCCGGCCGATCTGCGAGTTCCAGGGCCTGCAATGGATGCTGGCCGACATGGCGACCCAGCTTTCCGCCGCCCGCGCGCTGATCCGCCAGGCGACCGACTGTGGCGCCGGTTTCCCCGATGTGCTGGAAGCGGCGCAGGCCAAGGTCTTCGCCTCGGAGATGGCGATCCGGGTGACCAACGACGCGCTGCAGGTCTTCGGCGCCGCCGGCTACTCGCGCAACAACCCGCTGGAACGCATGGTGCGCGACGCCCGCATGTTCACCATCGGCGGTGGCACCGCGCAGATCCTCCGCACGGTGATCGCCTCGCGCATCCTCGAGCGCAAGCTGCCGCAGACGCGGGACGGCTATCTCAATCTGGCGCGGGCGGGGGAGTAGCCGGCGCCACCATACCGCTGTCATGCTCGGGCTTGACCCGAGCATCCATTTCAATGCCGGACTGGCTGTTGCGAGCGGCGCCATGGACCCTCGGGTCAAGCCCGAGGGTGACAATCGGTTCTGGGGTGAAGCGACGGACCTTCAGCCCAGCTTGCCGTGGCAGTGCTTGTACTTGCGGCCCGAGCCGCAGGGGCAGGCGGCGTTGCGCGCGACCTTGCCCCAGGTCGAGGGGTCGTTGGGGTCGATCTCGGCGGCGGCGGCGCGGCTGGTCATGGGCTGGGCCGCGGCGCGGCCCTGCGGCGGCATGGCGCCGTTGCCCGAACCGGCACCGGCCTCGGCGCCGGCACCGGCCATGGCGACGTCCTGGCGGCCTTCGTGCATGACCTGCTGCGGGCGCGGCACCTCGACCGGCTCCTGCGGGCGCAGCTCGACGCGGCTCAGCAGGCTAACGGTCTCCTCGCGCACCTCGGCCAGCATCTTCTCGAAGAGGTCGAAGGCCTCGCGCTTGTACTCGATCAGCGGGTCGCGCTGGCCGTAGGCGCGCAGCTGCACGCCCTGGCGCAGGTGGTCGAGGGACAGCAGGTGGTCCTTCCACTGGCGGTCGAGCACCAGCAGCAGGATCTGCTTTTCCAGGCCGCGCATCACTTCGGGCCCGAAGTTGGCCGACTTGGCGGCCATGCGCTGCTTCACCGCGGCGGCGATGCGCTCCTTGATCTCCTGGTCGGCGATGCCTTCTTCCTGGGCCCAGTCCTGGATCGGCAGGTCGAGGTTGAAGAGGCGCAGCACCTCCTCGTGCAGGGACCCGATCTGCCACTGCTCGGAATAGGCCTGGGCCGGGATGAAGCGGCCGACCAGGGAATCGATGACGTCGGCGCGCATCTCCTCGATGGTTTCCTGCACGTCGTCGGCGCGCATCAGGTCCTTGCGCTGCTCGAAGACAACCTTGCGCTGGTCGTTCATCACGTCGTCGTACTTCAGCAGGTACTTGCGGCCCTCGAAGTGGCGCGCCTCGACCTTCTGCTGCGCCTTCTCCAGGGCCTTGTTGACCCAGGGATGGACGATGGCCTCGCCTTCCTGCAGGCCCAGCTTCTGCAGCATGCTATCCATGCGCTCCGAGCCGAAGATGCGCATCAGGTCGTCTTCCAGGGAGAGGAAGAACTTGGAAGCGCCCGGGTCGCCCTGGCGGCCAGAGCGGCCGCGCAGCTGGTTGTCGATGCGCCGGCTCTCGTGGCGCTCGGAGCCCATGACGAAGAGGCCGCCGGCATCCAGCGCCTTTTTCTTCGCTTCCGCGATCTCCGCCTCGATCTGCGCGGTCTTTTTGGCCCGGGCGGCTTCGTCCTCGATCGGGGCGGCTTCCTGGGCGATGCGCATCTCGAGATTGCCGCCCAGCTGGATGTCGGTGCCGCGGCCGGCCATGTTGGTGGCGATGGTCACCGAGCCGGGCACGCCGGCCTGGGCGATGATAAAGGCCTCCTGCTCGTGAAAGCGCGCGTTCAGCACCTGGTGCTTGATGCCCTGCTGCTTCAGCGTGTCGGCGAGCAACTCCGATTTCTCGATGGAGACCGTGCCCACCAGGATCGGCTGGCCGCGCTGCTGGCAGTCGCGGATCTGCTCCAGCATCGCCTGGTACTTTTCCTTGGCGGTGCGGTAGACCTCGTCGTCGTGGTCGATGCGGATCGCCGGCACGTTGGTCGGGATCTCGATGACCTCGAGACCGTAGGTCTCCATGAACTCGCCGGCCTCGGTCATCGCCGTGCCGGTCATGCCGGCCAGCTTGGGATAGAGGCGGAAGTAGTTCTGGAAGGTGATCGAGGCGAGGGTCTGGTTCTCCTGCTGGATGGAGACGCCCTCCTTGGCCTCGAGCGCCTGGTGCAGGCCCTCCGAATAGCGCCGACCTTCCATCATGCGGCCGGTGAACTCGTCGATGATGACGACCTTGTCGTCCTTGACGATGTAATCGGTGTCGCGCTGGAACAGCTTGTGGGCGCGCAGCGCCTGGTTGGCGTGGTGCAGCAGTGAGACGTTCTGGATGTCGAAGAGACCGCCTTCCTCGATATGGCCGGCTTCGCGCAGCAGCTCTTCCATATGGTTGGCGCCGGTCTCGGTATAGGTGACGGAGCGCGCCTTCTCGTCCTTCTCGAAATCCTCTTCCGTCAGCTTGGGGATCAGCTT
>JBFGUI010000089.1:0-14050 GCA_041565695.1 Kiloniellaceae bacterium | reverse complement strand
CGCCCAGCGCCAGCGGGTAGATCACCAGCGCGGAGATGTTGGGGTCGTTCACCGCGAAGATGGTGGCCAGCACCATGGTGGCGACCACGGTGACCACGTAGGTCTCGAAGAGGTCGGCCGCCATGCCGGCGCAGTCGCCGACGTTGTCGCCGACGTTGTCGGCGATGACCGCCGGGTTGCGGGGATCGTCCTCGGGAATGCCGGCCTCGACCTTGCCCACCAGGTCGGCGCCGACGTCGGCGCCCTTGGTGAAGATGCCGCCGCCGAGACGCGCGAAGATGGAGATCAACGAAGCGCCGAAGCCGAGGGCCACCAGGGCGATGGAGATCTCACGCTCGCCGACGCCCGACCACAGCAGGATCGAGTAGTAGCCGGCCACCGACAGCAGCGCCAGGCCGGCCACCAGCAGGCCGGTGATGGCACCGGCGCGGAAGGCGATGGAGAGCCCCGCGCCCAGCCCCTTGCGCGCGGCCTCGGCGGTGCGCACGTTGGCGCGCACCGAGACGTGCATGCCGATGTAGCCGGCCGCGCCGGAGAGGATGGCACCGATCAGGAAGCCGATACCTTCCTTGACGCCGAGGAAGACGGCCAGCAGCACGAAAATGACGATACCGACCATACCGATGGTCCGGTACTGGCGGTTCAGGTAGGCCTTGGCGCCCTCCTGCACCGCGCCGGCGATCTGCTGCATGCGCTCGTTGCCAGCCGGCGCCGAGAGCACCGACTTGGCGGCCCAGGCGCCGTAGAGCAGCGCCAGAGCGCCGCAGAGCAGCACCAAGATCAAAACGATAGTCATGTGGGATTCCCTCAAGATAGCAAGGCAGGCCGGACGGACCATGCACAAAGACTCGGCCGCGAACCCGCGGCACCCCGAAAATCGCGCGGAAAATGCCAGAAGCGCCCCGGGAAGGCAACCGTTACAGGGCGCGTCGGGAAACGGCCCTAGTCCTGGAGTTTAGGCCGCTGCTGCCGCCCGGCGCCGATGCCGCAGCCAGAGCGCCGCGCCGGTGGCCAGGGCCACGGGAACGAGGATGCCGATGTTGACCGCCTGCCAGCCGAGGGCGCTGAAGACCGCGCCGGAGGCCAGCGCGGTCACCGCCGTGGTGCCGAACACCATGAACTCGTTGAAGGCCTGGACCCGGGCCTGCTCTTCCGGGCGGTAGGTCTCGGTCAGCAGCGTGGTGCCGCCGACGAACATGAAGTTCCAGCCGACCCCCAGCAACACCAGGGCGGCCCAGAACTGCAGCACCTCGACGCCGGTCAGGTTGACCAGGGCGCAGCCGAGGATCAGCAGGCCGCCGACGGCGATCACCGGCAGGGCGCCGACCCGGTGGATGATGTGGCCAGTGACGAAGGACGGCGCGTACATGCCGACCACGTGCCACTGGATGACGAAGGCGGCGGTCTCGAAGGGATGGGCGCAGGCGACCATTGCCAGCGGCGTCGACACCATCACCAGGTTCATCGCGCCGTAGGCCACCATGGCGCAGAGCACGGCGACGATCAGGGTGGGCTGGCGCACGATCTCACTGAGCGGCCGGCCCTGACTGCGCGCTTCGCGCGACAGCGGGGGCGGCAGGGCGGCGAACTGGATCAGCACCAGGGTGCCGAAGGCCAGCGCCGCGATACCGGCATAGCCGCCGGCGAAGGTGACCGGCGCGAAGAGGTCCTTGGTCCACTTGGCCAGCTCCGGCCCCAGCACCGCGGCGACGATGCCGCCGATCATGACGTAGGAGATGGCCCGGCTGCGGTAGGCGGGCCCGGCGACGTCGGCGGCGGCGAAGCGGTACAGCGCGATATGGGTGCCGAATCCGCCGAGCAGCGCGGCACCGGCGCAGAACAGCCAGAAATCGGCCTGGAACACCGCCAGGCAGGAAACCACGCCGCCGGCGATCCCGAGCAGGCTGCCCAGGGTGAAGCCGGCGCGGCGGCCGTAGCGGCCCATGAGCAGCGAGGCCGGAATGGTGGTCGCGGCGGTGGCGACGAACTGCAGGGCGAGCGGCAGGGTCGCCAGCGCCGGCGTCGGCGCCAGGCCGCTGCCGACCAGCGCGGTCACGGTGATCGAGAGCGCCAGGCAACTCATGCCCAGCGCCTGGCAGACCGCCAGAACCGCCACGCTCGGCAGGCCGGATTTTTCGCGCGCCACGGAAGCCATGGGACGCAACTTACCCTATCGGATCGCCTAAGGCAGTCTCGTAAGCCGCCGTGCAGGGCAGCCATGCACGCAAAGCAAGCGCGATCAGGTCAGCTGACCCCCGCCGGGCGGCTCTCCAGCTCACGCAGGATGATGTCGCCGACGATGCCCTTGCCGAGCAGGCGGTCGCAGACCTTGAGAAGGCGCTCGCGCACCAGTTCGGACTCGAAGCCGGCGGTGCGCACCAGGCGCAGGGCGAAGAGGCTGTGCAGCTCGGTCAGGAAGGAATCGCGCAGCCGCGCCATGTTCTGGTTGGTCATGCCGGCATCGAACCGGTCGTTCAGCATCAGGGTCAGCTGCATGGTGACGTGGTGGGTGACCTCGCTCTCCTGAATCAGCGAGATCGTCAGCGGCGGCTCGACAGGGATGTAGAACGGCTCGGGCTTGTTGATCTTGGCGATCAGCTCGTTGGTGCGCTCGGCGCCGGGGCCCATGAGAAACCACCATGCCGCACCGCCGCCGCCGGCCAGCAGAATCAAAGCCACGACTATGAGAATGACGATGCGCACGGATGCCCTTTCCTGCCGCGGAACTGCGTCAGCAAGCCTCCGTCATAGGCCTTCAGGGTAAATATGGCGTTAAGTGTTAAAGATCTGAAAACAAACCTAGAAATGGGTCCAGCCGCGGTGCTCCAGGGGGACCGCGGTGCCGTCCGCAGCGCGCAGCAGCAGGCCCGGCTCGGCGCGGGCCCGGCCGATGCGGCTGAGCGGCAGGTCGAGGCGCCCGGCCAGGGCCGCCACCGCCGCGCGCGCCGCCGGCGCCGCGGCGAACAGCAGCTCGTAGTCGTCGCCGCCGGCCAGCAGGCGCTGCGGCGGCGCCCCCAGCAGCGCCAGCGCATCACGGGCCGTGGCGCTGACCGGCACCGCCGGCAAGTCGATCTCGGCGCCGACGCCCGAGGCCTCGAGCAGGTGGCCGAGGTCGCCGGCCAGGCCGTCGGAAACATCGAGGGCGGAGCGGGCCAGCCCTTCGGCCAGCAGGGCCTGGCCCAGCGCAAGGCGGGGCTCCGGCAGGCGGTAGCGCCCGACCAGCGTGTCGCGCGCATCCGCCGGCAGGCCGCCGAGTTCGCCGCGCAGCGCGCAGAGGCCGAGATAGGCCTCGCCGATGCTGCCCGAGACGTAAAAGTCGTCGCCCGGCTGCACCGAGCCGCGATCCAGCACCCGGGTGCCGGTGACCGTTCCGAAGGCGGTGAGGCTGAGGGTCATCGGCCCCGGAGTCCCCGTGGTGTCGCCGCCGTAGAGGGTCACGCCGAAGATCGCCTGGTCGCGCGCCAGGCCTGCGCAGAAGGCGGCGACCCAGGACTCCTCCAGGTCCAGCGGCCAGGCCGAGGCCAGCAGATAGCCGAAGGGCCTGGCGCCCATGGCCGCCAGGTCGGAAAGATTGACCCGCAGCAGCTTGCGCGCCACCAGGTCGGGCGGGCAGTCGAGAAAGTGGCGCCCCTGGATCATGGTGTCGACGGTGGCGACCAGGCGCTCGCCGGGGGCGAGCGGCAGCACCGCGGCATCGTTGTGCAGGCCGAAGGTGCCTTCGCTGCCGGCCGCCAGCGGCGCCAGGTAGCGCTCGATCAGCTCGAACTCGCCGGGCAGCTTGCTCAAGGCGGCCGCCTCCTCCGCTAGCGCAGCCTGGAGAGGTCCGGGCTGCCGCCGAACTCCTCGGCGCGCAGGATGTGGGCCAGGCGGTCGAGCAGGCCGTTGACGAAGGCCGTCTCGCGGCCGTCGAAAAAGGCATTGGCGAGGTCGACGTACTCGGAGATCACCACCCGCGCCGGCACCTCGTGGCGCTCGGCAAGTTCATAGGTCGCCGCCCGCAGCAGGGCATGCAGGGTGATCTCCAGGCGCTCGATGGTCCAGTCCTCGTCGAGCACGGCGGCCACCATGTCGTCGAGTTCGCCCGACATGCGGGCCACGCCCTCGACCAGCTCGCTCAGCAGCTCGCGGTTCACCGAGGCGTGCTTCAGCCCCTCGATGTCTTCGTCGATACGGTGCTGCAGGAACTCGCGCAGCACGTCGCGTGCGCTCTGCTCGCCCAGCGCCATCTGGTAGAGGGCCTGCACGGCGAGCAGGCGCGCCGCGCTGAGGCCGGAGGGGCGCCGGCGCTTGCCACCGGTGGCGGCCTTGTTGGAATCGTTCGGGTCGGTCAAGAGCTACAGGTTCCGTGAATGCTGCCGCTGGTCAGCGGGGAAAGAGATGGAAGCGCCGCTTCACGTCGAGCATGGCCAGGCAGGCTTCGGCGGCATCGCGGCCCTTGTTCTTCTGGTCGACGGCGGCGCGCACCCAGGCCTGTTCCTTGTTCTCGCAGGTCAGGATGCCGTAGCCCAGCGCCAGGGTGTGATCGCAGGCCAGGTCCTGCAGCTTGCGCGCGCTCTCCGAGCAGACGTAGTCGTAGTGCGTGGTCTCGCCGCGGATGACGCAGCCGAGGGTGACGTAGCCGTCGAAGCGGCGGCGCCCAGCGAAGAAGTCCATGGAGCGCACCGCCATGCGGATCACCGCCGGGATCTCGAAGACGCCCGGCACGGAGATGCGCTCGTGAGCCACGCCGGCGGCGTCGAGCGCCGCGCTCGCGCCCGCGTAGAGCGCATCGGCGATGTCCTCGTAGAAGCGCGCCTCGACCACCAGGATGTGGGGCTGGACGTGGTTGCTGTCACTCATCGCCGGCCCCTGTCACGCCTTGCCCAGCGGCTCGATCGCGCGCTGACCGACGACCCGCAGGCCATAGCCTTCCAGGCCGACGATGGTGCGCTGTGTGTTGGACAGCAGGACCATGTCGCGCACGCCGATATCGAGCAGGATCTGTGCGCCAACACCGTAGTCGCGCAGCCGGGTGCCGGCCTTGGGCTTACCCTCGAGGCGCGCCTGCAGCGAGGTCGAGAGCGCGTCGGCCGAGGGCTCGCGGATCAGCACCACGACGCCGCGCCCGGCCTCGCCGATCATGCGCATGGCCTGCTGCAGGTCGCCGGCCTTGCCGCTCGAGCTGTCGCCCAGCACGTCGTCCAGCACGTTGATGGCGTGCATGCGCACCAGCACCGGCTCGTCGCCGCTGATGTCGCCCTTCCACAGCGCCACGTGCTCGGCGTAGTTCAGGGTGTTGACGAAGATCGCCATGTTGAACTCGCCGCCGTAGCGGCTGGAGAAGCGGCTGTCGAGACGCCGCTCGACGAAGTGGTCGTAGCGCCGCCGGTAGGAGATCAGATCGGCGATGGTCGCCACCTTGAGGCCATGGCGCTGGGCGAAGGCAATGAGGTCGTCGCGCCGCGCCATGGTGCCGTCGTCGTTCATGATCTCGCAGATCACGCCGGAGGGATTGAGGCCGGCGAGCCGCGCCAGGTCGACCGCCGCCTCGGTATGGCCGGTGCGCACCAGCACGCCGCCGTCGCGCGCCACCAGCGGGAAGACGTGGCCCGGCGTGGCGATATCCGCGGCGCCCTTGGTCGGGTCGATGGCGACCGCCACGGTGCGCGCCCGGTCCGGCGCCGAAATCCCGGTGGTGACGCCCTCGGCGGCCTCGATGGAGACGGTGAAGGCGGTCTGGTGGCGCGACTCGTTCTTGCTCGCCATCAGCGGCAGGCCGAGCTCCTCGATGCGCTCGCGGGTCATGGCCAGGCAGATCAGGCCGCGCCCGTAGCGCGCCATGAAGTTGATGGCATCGGGCGTGGCCATCTGCGCGGGGATCACCAGATCGCCCTCGTTCTCACGCGATTCGTCGTCGACCAGAATGAACATGCGGCCGTTGCGCGCTTCCTCGATGATCTCCTCGATGGGGGAAACCATCTCGCTGAAGGTGAGCCGCCAGGGCTCCTCGGACTTGTTCATCTGTACCCTGCTATCCGTGAGAGGCCGTCATGAGACGCTGAACGTAGCGCGCGAGCATGTCGATTTCCAGGTTGACGCGGTCGCCCGGCTGCAAGGCGCCGAGGGTGGTGACCTGCGCCGTGTGGGGGATGATGTTGACGCCGAAGCGCGCGCCCTCGACCTCGTTAACCGTGAGCGAGACCCCGTCCAGCGCCACCGACCCCTTGGGCGCGACGAACTTCGCCAGCTCGGCCGGCGCCTCGAAGGTGAAGCGCAGCGAGCCCTGTTCGGGGCGGCGCGCGACCAGCCTGGCGAGGCCATCGACATGGCCGGAGACCACGTGGCCGCCCAGCTCGTCGCCCATCCTGAGGGGGCGCTCGAAGTTGACCGGGGTGCCCGGCTGCCAGGCGGCCAGTGTGCTCCGGGACAGCGTCTCGCCCGAGACGTCGGCGGCGAACCAGCCCGGCCCCTTGTCGACCAGGGTCAGGCAGACGCCGGAACAGGCGATCGAGGCGCCGGCGGGGATGGCCGCGGTATCGTAGCCGGTGGCGAAGACGAAGCGCGCGTCGCTCGCCGCGGCGGCTTTCTCGACCGCCCTGACGGCGCCGAGGTCGGTGATGATCCCGGTGAACATGCGCCAACCTAGAAACCTGGAGCTAACTGTCCAAGCTGAAAATGTCGATGCGGTCGCGGCCGAGCTGGGCCATGGCCGCCTGCAGGAAGCGGGGCGCCTGGTCCAGCTGCTCCACCCCGAAGCCGGAGACCGCCGCCACCCCGTCGCCGCCGATCACCAGCGGGGCCTGGAACCAGGCCAGGCGGTCGACCAGGCCGTCGCGCAGCAGCGAGGCCGCCAGGTGTCCGCCGCCCTCGACCAGCAGGCGGGTGACGCCGCGCTCGCCCAGCAGGTCCAGGGTGGCCGGCAGGGAGACGTGCCCGCCGGGTTCGGCCGCGACCTGCACCACCTCGACCCCGGCGTTGCGGTAGGCCGCGAGGCGGGCCGCGGGATTGCCGTCATGGGTGACCAGCAGGGTCGGCCGCTCCTTCGCCCGCTTCACCAGGTCGTGGGTCAGCGGCAGGCGCAGGCGGCCGTCGACCACCACGCGCAGCGGCCGGCGGTCCTCCAGGCCCGGCAGGCGCACGTCGAGGCGCGGGTTGTCGAGCACGGCGGTACTGCTGCCGACCAGGATGGCATCGGCGCGCGAGCGCAGCAGGTGGGCGCGGCGCCGCGCCAGGGGGCCGGTGATCCACTGGCTGTCGCCGCTGTGGGTGGCGATACGGCCGTCCAGCGAGGTCGCCAGCTTGAGCACCACCAGGGGCCGGCCCTTGAGCACCCGCTTCAGGAAGCCGGCGTTGAGTCGCTCGGCCTGGCCGCGGCAGACGCCGACCTCGACGGCGATGCCGGCGGCGCGCAGGATCTTGAGTCCGCGCCCGGCGACCCGGGTGTCCGGATCCTCGACCGCCACCACGACGCGGGCCAGGCCGGCACGCACCAGCGCCTCGGCGCAGGGTGGGGTTTTGCCGTGGTGGGCGCAGGGCTCCAGCGTGACGTAGGCGGTGGCGCCGCGCGCCGCCGCCCCGGCCTGCTTCAGGGCCTCGGTTTCCGCGTGGGGCCGCCCGCCCGGCCGGGTCCAGCCGCGGCCGAGGACGCGGCCTTGCTTGACGATGAGGCAGCCGACCGCCGGGTTCGGCGCGACCCGCCCCAGTCCGCGCGCGGCCAGCGTCAGGGCGGCGCGCATGAACTGCTGGTCGCCCTCTCGGGCCTGGGTGTCAGTCGTCTCCTTCACCGAGCTTGCCGACGAACTCCTCGAAGTCGCGGGCCTCACGGAAGTTGCGATAGACCGAGGCGAAGCGCACGTAGGCGACCTGGTCGAGATTAGCCAGCGCGTCCATCACCAGCTCGCCGATCAGCTTGGTCGGGATCTCCGACTCGCCGGAGGACTCCAGCCGGCGCACGATACCGTTGACCACCCGCTCGACCCGCTCCGGGTCGACCTGGCGCTTCTGCAGTGCCAGCGACATGGAGCGCATCAGCTTGTCCCGGTCGAAGGGCTCGCGCTTGCCGGTCGACTTCACCACCGTCAGCTCGCGCAGCTGCACCCGCTCGAAGGTGGTGAAGCGCGCGCCGCAGTTGGAGCACTGGCGGCGGCGGCGGATGGCCGAGTTGTCCTCCGTCGGCCGCGAGTCCTTCACCTGCGTGTCCTCGTTACCGCAAAACGGACAGCGCATGGATCCCCCTTTTCCTTTCCCCCTGCCCGCCCGGCCGGCCTGCGGCCGGCCTTGCCGGGCCTTGTCCTGCTGGTTCGCTGCTCAGATCTGCATGTCCGGATAGATCGGGAAGCGCTGGCACAGCGCCTTGACCTCCGCGCGCACCTCCTGCTCGAGCCGGCCGTTGCCGTCGCGGTCGCGGGCCAGGCCGTCGAGGACGCGGCCGATGAAAGCGCCGACCTGCTTGAACTCGGCCGTGCCGAAACCGCGCGTCGTGGCCGCCGGCGTGCCGAGCCGGATGCCCGAGGTCACCGTCGGTTTTTCCGGATCGAAGGGCACGCCGTTCTTGTTGCAGGTGATGCCGGCGCGGTCGAGGCTTTCCTCGGCGATGTTGCCGGTCAGCTTCTTGGGCCGCAGATCGACCAGCATGAGGTGGGTGTCGGTGCCGCCGGCGACGATGTTGAAGCCCTCGTCGACCATGGCCTTGGCCAGGGTCTTGGCGTTGTCCACCACGGCCTGGGAATAGGCCCGGAACTCCGGCTTCAGCGCCTCGCCGAAGGCGGCCGCCTTGGAGGCGATGGCGTGCATCAGCGGGCCGCCCTGCAGGCCCGGGAAGGCGGCCGAGTTGATCTTCTTGCCGAGCTCCAGGTCGTTGCTGAGGATCATGCCGCCGCGCCCGGCGCGCAGGGTCTTGTGGGTCGTGGTGGTGACCACGTGGGCGTGGGGCAGCGGGCTCGGGTGTACGCCGGCCGCCACCAGCCCGGCGAAGTGGGCCATGTCGACCATGAAATAGGCGCCGACCCGGTCGGCGATGGCGCGGAACAGCGCGAAGTCGATGAAGCGCGGATAGGCCGAGCCGCCGGCGATGATCAGCTTGGGCTTGTGCTCGACGGCGAGGCGCTCGACCTCGTCGAAGTCGATGAGGCCGTCCTCCTTGCGCACGCCGTACTGCACTGCGTTGAACCACTTGCCCGAGAGGTTCGGCGCGGCGCCGTGGGTCAGGTGGCCGCCGGCGGAGAGCGCCATGCCCATGATGGTGTCGCCGGGCTTCAAGAGCGCCAGGGCGACGCACTGGTTGGCCTGAGCGCCGGAATGCGGCTGCACGTTGACGAACTCGCAGCCGAACAGCTGCTTGGCGCGGCTGATCGCCAGTTCCTCGACCACGTCGACGTACTCGCAGCCGCCGTAGTAGCGCCGGTGCGGGTAGCCCTCGGCGTACTTGTTGGTGAGGATCGAGCCCTGCGCCTCCAGCGCCGCCAGGGAGACGATGTTCTCCGAAGCGATCAGCTCGATCTGGTCCTGCTGGCGGCACAGTTCGCCGCGGATGGCCTCGGCCAGTTCCGGGTCGGTCTCGCCCAGATGCGCAGTGAAGAAACCATCCTGGAGAGACTGGGTCTTGGCAGCGTTGGCAGCGGTCATGGGTTGCTTGCGTCTCCTCGGAATCGGGCCGTCAGCCCAGTTTTTCGACCCGGCGGACGTGGCGCTCGCCGGCGAATTCGGTGTTGAGGAAGGCGTCGAGGCAGTCCTTGGCGACGGTTTCGCCGATGAGGCGCGCGCCCAGGGCCAGGATGTTGGCGTCGTTGTGCTCGCGGCACAGCCGCGCCATGGTGACGTCGTGGCACAGCGCCGCGCGGATCCCTGGGTGGCGGTTGGCGGCGATCGAGATGCCGATGCCGGTGCCGCAGACGACGACCCCGCCGTCGGCCTTGCCGGAGGTCACCGCCTCGGCCACCGCCTTGCCGAAATCCGGGTAGTCGACGGAACTCGCCCCGTCGTTGGTGCCGACGTCGAGCACCTCGTAGCCGGAAGAACGCAGCTCTTCGGCCAGCTTCGCCTTGAGGTCGAAACCGGCGTGATCAGAGCCGATTGCGAGCGACTTGAATGCCATGGTTGGGAAACGCCTGCCTGTCTCGGAAACCGGCGGACCCTACCATATGTCGCAATCTGATGAAAAGGCGCCACAAGGTCTCGCGGCGCCGGATTCAGGCCGGAAGATGTCGCAGCGGCGCCAGCGCGCCGTCCGAACCGCGCCTGCTAGGCGATGAGCCCGCCCCGCCTGCTGCCGGCGGCGCGCTTGGCCAGCACGTATTCCAACTTCCGGGCGGCGAGACGCTCGAGCTGGACCTGGCCGGCGGAGGGCGGCCCGACGATGCTGACCTCGGCGGAGGTCAGGGTGTCGACGGCGGAGACCTTCACGTAGCCGCCGACGCGCTGGAACTCGAAGATGATTTCACGTGTCTGTGGCATGGGCCCATTGTCGATCATCTATGGCAAACAAACCCTTAACAGCCATCTGTTGCGGAATTGCGGCGCCGGCGTGACAAAGCCGCGCGGCTTTAGGCCCCCGCCAAATTGCGCTATATCTGGGCCAGGACCGCCGTCACGGCAGAACCCCGACGAGGAACAAGACTTATGTCCCAGGCCCCCGCCGCAACCGCGCCCAGCCCCGCCCCCGCCGCCGCCCCGGCCAAGTTCGTGTGGGAGGACCCCCTGCTGCTGGAAGAGCAGCTCTCGGAGGAGGAGCGCATGGTGCGCGACGCGGCCCGCGCCTACTGCCAGGATCAGCTCATGCCGCGCATCCTGGAAGCCAACCGCCACGAGACCTTCGACCGCTCAATCATGACCGAGATGGGCGCCCTCGGCTTCCTCGGCGCCACCCTGCCGGAGACCTACGGCGGGGCCGGGGTCAACCACGTCTGCTACGGCCTCATGGCCCGCGAGGTCGAGCGTGTCGATTCAGGCTACCGCTCGGCCATGTCGGTGCAGTCGAGCCTGGTGATGTACCCGATCTACACTTACGGCAGCGAGGAGCAGCGCCAGAAGTACCTGCCGCGGCTGGCCACCGGCGAACTGGTCGGCTGCTTCGGGCTGACCGAGCCGGACCACGGCTCCGACCCCGGCGGCATGAAGACCCGTGCCAGGAAGGTCGACGGCGGCTACCGCCTCAAAGGCGCCAAGATGTGGATCACCAACTCGCCCATCGCCGACGTCTTCGTGGTCTGGGCCAAGACCGAGGACGACAAGATCCGCGGCTTCATCCTTGAGAAGGACATGGAGGGGCTCTCGGCGCCCAAGATCGAGGGCAAGTTCTCGCTCAGGGCCTCGATCACCGGCGAGATCGTCATGGACGACGTGCTGGTGCCGGAAGCAAACCTGCTGCCCAACGCCGAGGGCCTCAAGGGCCCCTTCGGCTGTCTCAACAAGGCGCGCTTCGGCATCTCCTGGGGCGCGCTGGGCGCCGCCGAGTTCTGCTGGCACGCGGCCCGCAGCTATACCCTGGAGCGCAAGCAGTTCGGCCGGCCGCTGGCCGCCAACCAGCTGATCCAGAAGAAGCTCGCCGACATGCAGACCGAGATCACGCTGGGCCTGCAGGGCTGCCTGCAGCTCGCCCGCCTGCTCGACGCCGGCAAGGGCGCGCCGGAGGCCATTTCCCTGTGCAAGCGCAATTCCTGCGGCAAGGCCCTCGACATCGCGCGCACCGCCCGCGACATGCACGGCGGCAACGGCGTGGCCGACGAGTACCACGTGATCCGCCACGTCATGAACCTGGAGGCGGTCAACACCTACGAGGGCACCCACGACGTCCACGCCCTGATCCTCGGCCGCGCCCAGACGGGCATTCAGGCGTTCTTCTAAAAGCGGCCCTGGGACAAGAAACCCGCCGCCCACAAACGCGGAAAGCCCCGGCCGGGTGGCCGGGGCTATCGCAGGTGAGCGAGGGATGCGTGCTGGAGAGAGCGCCCGCCGGTGACGGGCGCGGGTGGAAACCTTAAGCGGCGGGGCTCAGGTTGCGCGCCATGCTGGCCGGCGTCGACCAGAACTGCTGCACGCGGCGCAGCGCGTGGTTGGCGGAGTCCAGCTTGTCCTCGGAGATCTGGATGTCGCTCAGCTGCGTGGCATGCTGGTCGAACAGCGCCGAGATGCTGCGGTAGACCGCAACGCCCTTGTCGGCGGCGCGCACGTGGAAAGAGCGGCGGTCGTGCGGCGAACGCTCCTGGATGAGATAGCCGTTCTCGACCATCTTCTTCACGTTGTAGGAGACGTTCGAGCCGAGGTAGTAGCCGCGCTGGGTCAGCTCGCCGATGGAGAGCTCTTCCTCGCCGATGTTGAACAGGATCAGCGCCTGGACGTTGTTCAGGTCGCGGATGCCCTGGCGGTCGAGTTCGGACTTGATGACCTCGAGGCACTGACGGTGCAGGCGCTCGATCAGTCCGATCAATTCGAGATACTTGTCCTTCACGATACCCTCGCATGAATCGTTGCTCCAAAGCCGGCAGGCTTTGTTGCAAAGGTTAGCGGGAAGCCCGTTAAACTTTACTTAACAGATAGCCGAATTATCCCATTGAAAATACTTATGTTTTTGGCGCCTTCCCGGGAATGCCACAGCCCGGCGTCGACCGCAGGGCGGGGCTGCCTCGCCCGGCCTCAACCGGGCGCTGCACGGGGGCACGACAAGAAACGCGCAGGACAGTCCTCGGCGCCTTCGAGCGATCCTGCGATGGCAGAACAGTCGAGACCATCACCGCCAGCATCGAAGCAGTTTCCAAGGCTGTGATTTGGCACTTCAGTACGCTATCTTGCCGAGAAGCTAACGTCCTACCAACCTCCGGACGTTTCGTGCGTGGGCCTTGCCCGCCATGAAGTTCGCGCTTGGTCCATGTGAGATCACAGATTGAATCGATCCGAGGGAGGAAGCAATGGCCTCAACCTCACCAATCGTAGTCGTTCTCAGCTTCTCGATGGTAGCGCTCACAACCGCCTGCGAGACCAAGATCAGAATTGATCCCTGCAATCAGAACTCTGCAGGTGAATGCGAACTTGATCTCGGAAAGGTCTACGTTGGCCGTTCCGCTGATGAGATAGTTACGGTCGAGAACATCAAAGACGAAGCGGTCGAAGTGAACCCAGTCAGGCTTGGCAGCGAGGAGTTCACTGTAATTCCGGAACTGCCTGAGGTACTGGCCATCGATGCAAGCGAAGATGCTGAGTACAGGATTATCTTTAAACCGGATGAGTCAAAATCTTTCAGTGCCAGAATTTTCTTCCAAGGCTTTCCTCCACCTGGAAGCGCGACAACTCTAAAACTGGTGGGAGAAGGTGTTGGCTTAGAAGCCAAAGGAGACCTTCATATCGAATGGGCGGGCGAAACATTCAATGATGAAGTTGATGAACGTATCAGATTTCGAGATCGCATTGCCCCCGTCCAATTATCTGGGGCTCAGAGAGAGCGGGTACGGATCACAAACACCGACTCAAGGCGAATTAGGCTCATAGTGCAGTGCACGAACCTGGGACCGGCAAACCGAAACGGCTATTACATCCTCGGAATCGACTCTAGCGGGATGCAAATAGGGTTCGATCCTTCCCATAATTATGATCCAATCAAGTTCGCCGTAGACCTCGATGGCGACGATTGGATCATGTTCGAAATTGCCTTCGTGCCGCCTCGCGGTAAACCGGATCCCTACACCGGGTACATCAAGGTCTACGAAAGAGATGAGGAGAGCCGCCACTTTGTCCATGTCGGCTTTAGCGGCAAGGCGGATGATCCGCCTGAGGAAGAGGGAGAGGAAGAAGATCTGGAAGGGCATTAGACTATGCCCTCAGCAAGTACCTTTTGGCCTGAGAGTAAAAGATAGGGCGCTGGCCCTACTCAGAGCCTCGCCAACTTAATCGCCCGATTTCGCATTAAACCCATGGCGAAATACTACACCTTCGCCCCTTCGATCAGCTTGATGATGGCCGAGTAGTCGAGGCCGCCGTTGCCGGCGTTGACGAACAGGGTGTAGAGCGCGGCGGCCTCGGCCCCCAGCGGGGTGGCGGCGCCGACGTGGTCGGCGGCGGCCTGGGACAGCTTCAGATCCTT
>JBFGUI010000088.1:0-14233 GCA_041565695.1 Kiloniellaceae bacterium | reverse complement strand
TTCGCCGCGCCCCCGGGCGGCGCGGCGCTGGAAGGCCGCGGCCAGGGGGCGGAGACCGCCGCGCGCATCACCGACGGCCTGCGGAGCAGCCTCACGGACCTCGACGCGCCGACGGAAGCGGCATGACCGGCCCCATTGCCCTGGTCCGGCAAGTCGGACTACCTTCGCGGGCATGACGCTCCAGGGACCGCAGAAGGCACCGCAGACCGCCGCCGCAGGCGTCCCGCCGCACGTCAGGCAGGCGGCACAGCTGCGCAACGAGGCCCTGGCCCTGCTCAAGGCCGGGCAGGCGCGCGAGGCCGAGACACGGCTGCAGCGCGCCATCTCGATCTTTCCCGGCTTCGCCGAGGCCGAGATTCGTATCGGCAACATCCGCCGCGATTTGGGCGACAGCGCCGCGGCCCGGGCCCGCTACCGCCGCGCCCTGGAGATCAAGCCGGACTATGCCTGGGCGCATCTCGAACTGGCCATCTGCCTGCAGCGCGACGGCGCGGCCGCGGCGGCGCTCGACAGCTACCGCCGGGCGCTGAAACACAATCCCAAGCTCTACAAGACCGTGCTCTTCGCCCTGGTCAGCCAGCCGCGCGGTCCATTCTGGCTGAATTTCGCCGAGGCGAAGCGGCTGCTCACCGAAGACAGGTCCGCCACGGCGGAAGACGGGGACACATGAAAATCAGATTCAGGACCTTTCCCGAGCTCGAGCCCGTGCTGCCCAAGCCGGTGCCGGCCAAGCGCGGCGCGCCCGACTGGCTGAAGACCATGCCGCTGACCGCCTGGGCCGGCGACTTCGAGGAGGAGGTCAAGACCGTCAAGGGCTGCCCGCCGGTGATCGATGCCATGACCCACGGCTTCCTGCTGCCGCTGGCCTGCGACCTCACCGTCGAGCGCGGGCGCTTCGAGTGGCATTGGGACGCGCTGCCCGACAACCTGCCGCCGCACGTGCCGCGCTCGCCGATTCATTTCCATGTCGCCGAGCAGGTCGAGGGCTCGCCGCTGTTCCGCCCCGGCTGGGTGCCGGTCAAGTTCCGCAACCTCTGGGCCGCCGAGCCCGAGGACGGCTGGTCGATCCTCTACACCCATCCGCTGAACCGCCTCGACCTGCCCTACCGCACCATCACCGGGCTGGTCGACAACGACCGCTACCACGACGTCTTCACCCACATTCCCGCGGTGTGGACAGATCCCGACTTCGTCGGCACCCTGCCCGCCGGCACGCCGATCGCCCAGTGCGTGCCGGTGAAGCGCGAGACCCTGGAGATGGAGACGGCGGCCATGTCGCCGGAAGAGCTGTGCGTCTTTCTCGAGGCCACCGATTCGATCAACCAGAACCCCGGCGAGTACAAGCGTCTCTACCGCGTCGCGCGCTGACGTGGATCACCGGTAGAGATAGATCGGGCTGGTCCAGGCCAGGGTGCCGTCTTCCTGGGTCAGGCGGATAAAGATCGGGTTGTCGCCCTCGGGGCGCAGCGCGATGGAGCGCGTGAAGCTGATCTTGCGGTGCGGGTTCTCCGCCGGCAGCCGAAACAGTTTTAGATAGCGCGGCAGGACGCCGCTGGCATCGAAGACCTCGTCCTCCAGGCCGATCTCCTCCAGCGGCACGCCGCACTTCACCAGCGGCGTCTCGATCTTCAGGGTGCCGCCGTAGGGATCCTCGACCCAGAGGTCGAAGCCGCCGATGTTGCCGGTGGTGAGCGCCCGCCAGGCGAGCGCGGTGTCGGAGGTCCGCTCCAGCGTCTTGTCGCGGTTGAAGAAGTTGATCGCGCGGGCGTCGACGATGCGATTGTCGGAGAGGTGCGCCGCGCCGTCCCAGATCACCTGGCGGAAGCGGCCACGGTACTCGGCCCCCTCCCAGATCACCCGGATGCGGTTGCCGAGTTCCTCCTGGCGATAGGGCCGGATGGTCTCCAGGTGTTCGAGCCCGTTGAAGATGTCGATCCGCTCGATGGACGCCGCCGCGGCGATGTCGACCCTCAGTTCGGCGCCACCGGACGGCAGGTGGACGATGTCGCCCATGAGCGCCTCGGAAGCCGCATAGCCTTCGCTGGGGCCGAGGCGCGGGTCGTCATGATAGAGCGTGCCGGACGTCTCGAACGCGGCCCGGACGTCGATCACCATGCGCCCGCCGGGACCGCCGGTGGTGCCGTAGTGGCGGCGCTTGCGCATGCTCTCGAGGATCGCCTCGCGCGACAGGTCCTCGGCGAGGAAACAGGTCAGGCCACCGACCGCGCCGAACAGCGAGGCGCCGGGATAACTGGCGCCGGGCCGCCCCTTGTGCCCGTCGGAATTGGCGACGATGCCGACCCGGTAGCCCATCTCAAAGGCGTCCTGGACCAGCCATTCGAAGGTGCCCCAGGAGGAATGCACCTCCATGGACTTCTCGAAGCGGCCGTCGTGCGCCATCTTCACGTCCGCGTAGCGCCCGCCGCAGTGCGCGTAGCCGACCACGTCCCACTCCCTGTTCGCGGCGAGCGCTTCGAAGAGCGCAGCGGCGGAGTTGGCGTCGGTGGCGATGTCGGAGCGGTCCTCGACCAGCGCGTGGGAGGAGCGCCGCAGCACGCGGCCCTCCTCCGGGAAGTAGATGTTGCGGTCGCCGCCGAGACCGGTGTTGCCCGACCACTCGTAGCCGGGAATGGCGACGAAGCGGCCGGCCTCGTCGAACTCGGCGCAGAGCGCGTCCAGTTCGCACCAGAAGGGAGAGGTGATCTGGAAGTCGTTGCCCTGGTGACCGGTGGCATCTAGGAAGGCGCGGTCGCGGGCAAAGGCGAAGTACTGCCGCGCGGAGCCGGTGCCGATGGTCTCCTCCGACTGGCCGTGCAGGTCGCCCCAGAAGTGCAGTAACTCGGCCCCTTCGACGATGCGCAGCGGATTGGCGGCGGTCGCGACACGACCATCCTGATGCAGCAGGCGGATCTCGACGTCGCCGGGCGCAGCCACAGACAGCCCCTCGACGCTGCCGGCGAAGTCGCCGGGCTTCAGACGTACGGTCTCTGGGAGGCCCTCGACCGCAACGTTGCTTTCCAGCCGCAGGGTGAAGTCGCAGCGGTCCGAGGGATTGCCCCAGCGGTCCTCCGCCTTGAACTTCAGGGCAAAGGACTCGCCGACGCGGCGCAGGGTCGGCACCACCGCGACGAAGGTCTCCGGCGCGCCCGGCACGATGCGGATGGTCGGCTGTTCCGGGAGCGGCTGGTAGCAGTAGGTGGCGATGGGATCGACCAGGGTGTGGAATTCGAAGCTGTCCTCGCAGAAGGTCTGCAGACGCATGCCCGGCGAGCCGCCGGAGGTGTCGCCGAAGGTCACGGTGATGCTGTCCCCCGCGCGCAGGAAGCCGCGCACCACCTTGATGTAGAGCGTGCGGTCCCAGGGCCGTACGTTGCCCTTGGGGTCGTAGTGATACTGCAGCACGGCCGAGTTCGAAGCCGTGATGGTGGTGTAGTTCGGGCCCTTGGGATCCTCGAACTGCGGGCGGGTCTGGTCGCTGGCGAAGCGGAAGCAGATGCGCAGCGAGCCGGAATCGTCGATGCCGAACTTGCCGGCGGTGTAGGTGAGCGTGAAGGTCTGGTAGCTGCCGGCGACGAAGTCACCGCCGGGTGTCAGCGTCACCGCGCCCAGTTCCGCCGCCGGAATGGCGCCGCTGAGCGGCCGGCTCGCCAGGCCGCCGGCCGGCGGCAGGCCGGCGTCGTCGGGACTCCCGAGCGGCTGGTCGGACATGATTGCATCCCCCTGTATTCCCGCGCGCCGCAAACCGTAGCACAGCGAGGTCCTACCGACGGAGGAATCGCACGGCGCACCCCTCAACCCGCCGGTCCCCGTTCACGGTCCGTTAGCCACGCAAACCCAGGCAGGCTGCGACCGAGGGCTGACTCAGCCGCCCGGCGCCATCTGTCCGTTCCCATTTTCGACGCAATTTCAATAAATTACGAAACGAAAAAGCTTTGCGGGCACACGCTCTGCGGGTAGAGTCGTCAGCTGTGCACCACGCAAGATAGCCACCAAGGGCTCCGCAACCGCCAATGCTCACAAACAGCCGCAACGTCGTTCTCAAGCGCCGCACCATCGGGCAGGACGCTCTCCAGAAACTCGCCAACGCACACGGCCGCTTCGCCGCGGCGCGCCGCGACGGCCGCCGGATCATCATGGAGCACTGCGTGCTGGCCGGGCTCGACTTCCAGGGCATGTGCTTTGCGCAGGCCCACTTCCTCGGCTGCCGCTTCACCGGTTCGAACCTGGTGGAGACCGACTTCTCGCGGGCGCGGCTTTTCGCCTCCAGCTTCGAAGGCGCCGACCTGACCCGCGCCAACTTCACGCGCGCCGATCTGCGCGCCGTCTCCTTCGAGAAGGCGATCCTGACCCAGGCTTGCTTCGACCAGGCCGACCTGCGCATGAGCGGGATCATCAGTGGCGGGGACGACGAGCAGGAAGACGTGGCGATCCGCGACGTGCGCTCCTCCTTCCGCAATGCCCGCCTCGGTGAGGCGGACCTGAGCAACGCCCGCCTGAAGAACGTCGACTTCACCGGTGCCCGGCTGAAGGAGACACAGCTCAACGGCGCGGACATGCGCGGCACGCGCTTTACCGGCGCAGATCTGGATTCCGTCGGCCTCAGCCAGGCCTGGCTTCATGAGGCCGACATGCGCGGCGCGTCCTTCAGCAACATGGATGCCGAGCTGAGCGGCATCCTGGCCACGCCTCTCCGCCCCATCGACCCGATCCGCCTCAACAACGCCCTGCGCCGCCACGCGGCCTGGGTCGCCAGCGGCGGCATCGAGGGCCTGCGGGCCGACTTCTCCGAGCACAACCTCTCGGGTCTCGACCTCTCGGGGCGCAGCCTGGCGACGATCTCCTTCGCCCGGGCCAATCTCAGGAACACCAACCTCAGCGGCGCTGTGCTGGCGGCCTGCGACTTCACCGACACCAACCTGCGCGGCGCCGATCTCTCGGGCTGCGACCTGCGCGGCGCCGACCTCAGCGGCGCGCACCTGGAGGACACCTGCCTGGACGGCGCGCGCACCGGCGTGCTGCCGGAAACCGGCATGAAAACCATCTTTCCGGAAGACGCTCTGCCGGCGACCGCCGCCGTGTGATCGGCTAGGCCAGTCTGGTTTCAGAGAGAAATCGGCCATGCCGACAAGTCCGACGGCAACCGCCGGCTCGTCCGCGCGCGTTTACTTTCTGCCGCCTCGGGCAGCCGCATAAAACCTGAACCGCCCCTGACTCCGCCCTAGCGGGCGGCGGCGCGGCGGAAGCGTTCCGCGTTGGGGCAGAAATCCGGCGGTGCCTGGATCTCGCCCTCCTCGCGGGAATCCAGCCACTTGCGGCAGGTTTCCGGGCAGGGACAGTCGAGACAGGCCTCCGTGGCGGCGACCATCGTGGTACCCAAGCGGCGCTGCGCGAAGCGCGCCAGATCGACCCCGCAACGTTCCATCATCCTCAGGATGTTCCGGATATGCCCGTGCGGGCCGGCGCTGTGAGCTTCCATGGGCTTTTCCTCACTCTTTATGGGGAAAAGATACGCCATGCCCCGGCCGAGAGACTTGAGATAGATCAACGGGCGACCCCACTCGCCCCTCTTCCGAGGGGCCCGAGGGGTTTGCGCCGCCCCGTGCCGCGGCTCCCCATTGCGAATACCGCTATCCGGCAAGGCGGCGCATCCGGTTCGACGCCTGCCGGTGGTCAGGCTACGATGCGGTCGAAGGATCCCAGACAGCGAGGCGGGCGGGCCATGAAAGCCGGTTTGCGGAACAAGAGCACAGCATGTCGGCAACGCCGCCCTGCCCGTACCCGCTTCGCCGCGGCCCTGCTCTGCGCTCTGGCGCCCTTCCCGGCCGCCGCCCAGACGCCCCCGTCACCGAGCGAGATTGCTGTCTACCAGGGCCTGCACCGCGCCGCCCACGCGGGCGACGTGGCAGTCCTCCGCCGCCTCGCCGGCGCAGGCGCCGATGTCAATGCCCGCGACGCCAGGGGCCGCACGCCGGCCCATGTCGCGGCCTTCGCCTCCAACGATGACGCCCTGCGCGCGCTGGCCGAGGCCGGCGCCGACATGAACGCACTGGAGTACCAAGCCTACGACGTGGTGACCATTGCCGCGGTCGCCGACGACCCCGAGCTGATGTCCCTTGCGATCGCGCTGGGCAACCGCGCCGACTTGGTCACCAGCCCCTACGACGGCACCGCGCTGATCGCCGCGGCGCACCTGGGCCACGCCGAGGTGGTGCGCCGGCTTATCGCCGCCGGCGCGCCGCTCGACCACGTCAACAACCTCGGCTGGACCGCGCTCATCGAGGCGGTGATCCTCGGCGACGGCGGGCCCGATCACGTGGCGACGGTGCGCGCCCTGGTCGAGGCCGGCGCCGACCCCGCCATCGCCGACCGCAGCGGCGTCACACCGCTGGCCCACGCCAGGGACAGGGGCTACGGCGAGATCGCCCAGATCATCGCCGCGGCGGCGCAGCGCTAGGCGGGGCCTGTCCGGCACAAGGGGGAATGCAGATGGCAAAGCAGGAAAACCGCTGCGTTGTTCTCAATGCGCGCCCCGTCGGTGTTCCGGGTCCCGCGTTCTTCGACGTCGAAACCAGGGCAGTCGCCGATCTGCAGGACGGTGAATTTCTGGTTCGAAACTCCTTTCTGTCGGTCGACCCTGCCATGCGCGGCTGGGTGAACGATGCCCCCAACTACCTGCCGCCGGTCCCGGTCGGCGACGTCATGCGGGCCTTCGCCGTGGGCGAGGTCGTCGAGTCCAACCATCCGGACTATGCCAAGGGGGATGTCCTTGCCGGCCTGTTCGGCTGGCAGCGCTTCGCGATCAGCGATGGCGCCGATGTCATGAGGAAACTGACCGACTCCGACCTCTCCCCCTCCCTGGCCCTCGGCGTACTGGGCCTGAACGGAATCACCGCGTATTTCGGATTGTTGGATATCTGCGACCCGCAGGAAGGCGAGACGGTGGTGGTGTCCACCGCCGCCGGTGCCGTCGGCTCCTGTGTCGGGCAGATAGCCAGCATTAAGGGCTGCAAAGCAGTCGGCATCGCCGGCGGGCCGGAGAAGATTCGTATGTGCCTGGAAGAGTTCGGCTACGATCACGCGATCGACTACAAGGCCACTCGGGATCTACGTTCCGTGCTGGCCGATGCCTGCCCCGATGGCGTCAACGTCTATTTCGACAACACCTGCGGGCCGATCAGCGATGCGGTGTTCGAGAACCTGGCGCTGAAGGCGCGCATCACGGTGTGCGGAACGGCAGCGATCCAGGAATGGGACCCGCTGCCCCTCGGCCCCCGCGTGCACCGGCAGTTGCTGGTGGCCCGGGCCCGCATGACCGGGTTCCTGGTGCTCGATTACAAGGACCGCTACTCGGAAGCCGTCGACCAACTGGCGACGTGGGTCCGCAACGGCAAGATCACCTGCCGTGAGCACGTGCTCGAAGGGATTGACCACGCGCCCGGCGCCCTGCAGATGCTCTATCGCGGCGAGAACCAAGGCAAGCTGCTGATCAAGGTCGATTGAGCATCTCCGCCGGACGCTGTCATGAGCCGGACGCAGCCTCTAGACGGCGGCGCGGCCTCTCACATAAAGTGCGTCTAGGGGCTGCCGCAAGATCAATGACCAAGCTGGAAATCGTCTCCGATAAGGTGGTGCGGGAGTCTCACCTAACCGCGTTCTTGAAGCGAGTGGCTTCCCAAAAGGCAAGCCACGGTCACTGTCCGCTGATGTCAGCTAGGCGCCAAACAGCGCAGCTATCCGCTAGTCGATAACAACCGCCGCCAAGTGCCACCAACAGCCGTTCGAGCTTCAAAGACCAAGCATAGCCTCTTCACGCAATAGCCTATAGACTTCCGTCAGAGGGAGAAACCGCTTGGAACGCAGGTTTGCTGCAATACTGGCTGCTGATGCCGTCGGCTACAGCAAGCAAATGGGAGCGAACGAAGAAGCGGCGCTCTGTGCATTATCAGCGCGCCGCACAATCATTGATGGTGTCATCAGAAAACACGGCGGGCGAATTTTTTCCGAGGCCGGCGACAGCGTTGTCGCTGAGTATGCAAGCTCCGTCGAAGCTGTGCGGTCGGCGGTGGAGATCCAGGACCAAATCTCGAATCTAAACAATCGCCTGGCCGAACCCGAGCGAATGTCCTTTCGGATCGGTGTCAGCTTCGGCGATGTGATACTGGAAGAAGGCAACGTCTTTGGCGATGGGGTTAACGTTGCTGCCCGTCTTGAGGCCCTTGCCCCCGCCGATGGGGTTTGCATCTCTAAACAGGTTGCAGAGCAGGTTCGCGGCAAGATCGAAACTGACTTTGCCTGCGCCGGTTTTCATCGACTAAAGAATATTGCCAGTCCCCTTGAGGTCTGGTGCTGGCCAAGCGCGCACGCGAAGAAAATGCGGAGGTCGTCGAGAAGTTGGCAGCGATGGACACCATTGGTCGCGGTGATTTTTCTCGGCGTGGCTCTCGGCGCCTATTTCTTGATTCGTCAGCCAGAAGAAAAGCCCCTACCGACAGGTCCGCGGATAGCTGTAATTCCATTCAAGAATCTGAGCAGCGATCCTGAAGATGCTTTTTTCAGTGACGGTCTCACCCGGGATATCAATGCGCACCTATCGAAGTTCTCGAACCTCTTCGTGATCGCGCCTGCCGCCGGCACGCCGTATCGTGAAAGCGCAGACTGCACGAGGATCGGCAACGAACTGCGCGCTGATTACATCCTGACGGGCACTGTCCGTCGCTCGCTCGATCAGATCCGTGTCACCACTGCATTCATAAACGCGGAGACGTGCCGACAATTGGACGCACCGGGGCCATTCGACCGCGATCTGAACCTGGCCAACGTCCTTGATATTCAGTTGGAGATCGCAAGAAAGGTGGCGGCAGAGATCGGCTCAGCCGATGCACCGCTCTTCAACGCGGAAGTCCAGCGCACGCTGCGCCGCAAAGCACCTGACAGCCTCGAAGCCTACGATTGCGTCCTGCTTTCGTACTGGTTCTACGAGACCTTCGAGCCGGAGCGCCACCGCAAGGCCCGTGCCTGCCTGGAACGCGCACTCAAGGCCGACGCTGATTACTCGTTAGGTTGGTCTCGCCTTGCGTTCAGCTACATCGAGTCGAAAAAATATGCGATTGATACGCCGCCGAATTGGGCAGAGTTGAGCCGCCAGGCAGCAGACAAGGCTATCGATCTCGATCCGGACAATCCGGATGCATACTACGCGCTGGCAATACTCAGTCAGATGTTGCGCGAAGACGCCACTACGTTCCGTAACTTCGCCGAACGGGCTATCGAGCTGAATCCGAACGATGCCTTTGTGCTTGCCGATCTCGGCACCTGGATCGCCTACACAGGGGCCTGGGAGAGGGGCAAGGAACTCGTCGATCGGGCAAAACAGCTCAACCCCAATCACCAAAGCTGGTGGGACTGGATCTGGCTCCTCCATCACTACCTGAACGGTGAGTACAAGGAAGCGCGAGACGTTGCTCTGAAGATAAACCTGCCGAACAACTACATCATCCAGGCAGCTCTAACTGCCACCTACGGCATGCTAGGCGACAAAAGCAGAGCAGAGGAGGCGCTGAAGCATCTCCTCAGAATTCGCCCTGACTATCCTGAGGATCCACGCGCGCCCTATTCCATTCGCGGCATGCAACCGGAGTTGATTGAGGCCTTGATGGAAGGCTTGCGCAAGGCGGGATTAGAGGTGCCACCGAAGGCGGCCGCAGATTAAAAGGTCCCCTTCGGTTCAGAGGGGGTCTGCCGGACGCAGCGGCCTGGGTTGGGTCAAGAGCTGCCGGCACTTCGGACATCAGCAGATGTCCGCTGAGCCCCGGATAACAGACGTCCCCCGCTCGTTGCATGCCACTCCGGGTTCAGCCCCACAACGCTATCGCCTTCATGTGAGACCTCGGGTCTTTATGTTAGGACACCACACATCCGGCCTACCCCAGATACCGCGCCGCCTCTTCCAGGTCTTCCGGGCGGTTGGTGTTGAAGAAGGGGTCGAGCGGGCCGGCGGGGGTGTCGAGATCGGGAAAGGTCACTTCGACCAGCCTGTAGCGCGCGGTCCAGACGTCGACCTTGCGGATCTCCTCTTCGAGCATAGCGCGGCGCAGCTGCTCGCGCAGGGCCAGCGGCCAGAGCCCGAAGACCGGGTGCGTGCGGCCGTGGGTGACGGCGCAGGCCAGATCGGCGCCGGCCGCTTCCACCGCGGCCCGCATGCGCTCGACCATGTTGGCCGGAAAAAAGGGCGCATCGCAGGCGAAGCTGGCCAGCCAGCGGGCGCCGGGCGCGTGGGCCGCCGCCCAGTCGAGCCCGGTCAAGACGCCGGCCAGCGGCCCGGCATAGCCCGCCACCACGTCGGCGGCGACCGGAAGGTGGAAAGCTTCGAAGCGTGCCGGGTCGCCGTTGGCGTTCAGCACCAGCTTGCCCACCTGCGGGGCCGCGCGTTCGATGATGTGCGCCAGGATCGGCCGGCCGCCGAGATCGCGCAGGCACTTGTCGCCGCCGCCCATGCGCCGCGAGAGCCCGCCGGCCAGCAGCACGCCCACCAATTCGCCTGGGGCCACGTCGTTCCTGTCGCTCATCGGGTCACGCCGCCCCCTCTAAGCGGCATCGTCGGCGCGGCCGCCCTTGCGCTGGTGGCGCGGGTCCTCGTCTTCGAGCGACGCCGGGTCGTGGTCGAAGACCAGGCGCTCGGCACCGGCCAGGGCGACGAAGCGGCGGCCCTTGGCGCGGCCCACCAGGGTGAGGTTCGCCTGTTTGGCCAGCTCGACGCCCCAGGCGGTGAAGCCGGAGCGCGACACCAGGATCGGGATGCCCATCTGCACGGTCTTGATCACCATCTCGGAGGTGAGGCGCCCGGTGGTGTAGAAGATCTTGTCCTCGGGACTGACGTTGTGCAGCAGCATGTAGCCGGCGATCTTGTCGACCGCGTTGTGGCGCCCGACGTCCTCCATGTAGAGCAGCGGGCGGTCGCCCTGGCAGAGCACGCAGCCGTGGATCGCCCCGGCCTCGAGATAGAGGCTCGGCACCGAGTTGATCTTCTTCGACAGCGCGGCCAGCCAGGAGGTCTTCAGGACCGCGTCCTCGGCCAGCTGCACCGTCTCGAACTTTTCCATGAGGTCGCCGAAGACCGTACCCTGGGCGCAGCCGGAGGTGCGCACCTTCTTCTTCAGTTTTTCCTCGTAGTCGGTCGCGCGCTCGGTGCGCACCACCACCACCTCGAGCTCCTCGTCGTAGTCGATCGCCTCGATGACGTCGTCGGGCCGCAGCATGTTCTGATTGAGCAGGTAGCCGACGGCGAGGTAGTCGGGATAGTCGCCGATCGTCATCATGGTGACGATCTCCTGCCCGTTGAGGAACAGGGTCAGCGGCCGCTCGACCACGACGGAGGTCTCCACCGCCCGGCCGTCCTGGTCGACGCCTTCGACGCGCTTGGTGAGGCGCGGGTCGGCGGGGTCGGGGCGCAGCTCGAACTCGGCCAGGGTCGCGGCGCCGGCCTTGGCGCGGCCCTTCTTGAGATCGCGGGGTGCCGCTTTCGTCTCTTCCTGCTTGCTCATAAGTAAAATATGAAGGCCGGGGCGAAGCACCGCAAGGGGCACCCCCCGGCCTGTGCCATTCTGCGGGCCCCGCCGAGTCTTCGTTTGGAGGCGGGCGCGCAGAAAAGCTATAAGAGCGCCATGCGACGCCTCGCCCTCGCCTCTCTCCTTGCCGTCCTGCCCTTCGCCGCCGCCCTGGCCCAGGGAAGCGCCCAGGACGGCGGCCCGGCCGCCGCGCCGGAGGAGCCGCCCAGCCTGCGCATCGCGCTGGCCGCCGGCGAGCTGCCGCCCCTGGCCGAGCGCCTGCCCGCCCAGCCGCGCCGCGACCTGCCGGCCCGCGCAGACTGGCAGGCGGGGCGCTACGGCGGGAGCCTCACCATGCTGGCGCGCGGCGGGCGCGATGCCCGCGACCTGGTGCTGTTCGGCTATGCCCGCCTGGTGGTCTGGAACGAGGACCTGCAGCTGGTGCCGGACATCCTGGAGAGCGTCGCGGTGGAGGACGGCCGGGTCTTCACCCTCACCCTGCGCGCAGGCCACCGCTGGTCCGACGGCCGGCCCTTCACGGCTGAGGACTTCCGCTTCTGGTGGGCGGAGGTCGCCAACAACCCGGAGCTCTCGCCGCGCGGCCTGCCGCCCGAGCTGCTGGCCGACGGGCGGCCGCCGCAGGTCAGCTTCCCCAGCGCAACCCAGGTGCGCTACGCCTGGGACGCGCCCAACCCGCGCTTCCTGCCGGCGCTGGCCGCCGCCTCGCCGCTGTTCATCTACCGCCCGGCCCATTACCTGAAGCAGTTCCACGCGGCCCACATCAGCGAACAGGCCCTGCAGCGCCAGGCCGAGGCCATCGGCCTGCGGTCCTGGGCGGAGCTCTTCCGGCGTAAGGACCGCCAGTTCAACTTCGACAACCCGGACCTGCCGACGCTGCAGCCCTGGGTCAACACCTCGGCGCCGCCGGCCGAGCGCTTCGTCGCCCGGCGCAATCCCTTCTTCCACCGCGTCGACGCGAGCGGGCGCCAGCTGCCCTACATCGACCAAGTGATCCTCGACCGCACGGAACCGCGCCTCATCGCCGCCAAGGCGGCCGCCGGCGAGACCGACCTGCAGGCCCGCGGCCTCAGTTTCAAGGACGCCGCGGCGCTGAAGCAGGCGGCGAAGGACGGCAGGCCCATCAAGGTGCATCTCTGGCCGATCGGCCGCGGTTCGCAGCTGGCGCTCTATCCCAACCTCAACGCCGCCGCGCCGGGCTGGCGCCAGGTGCTGCGCGAGGTCCGCTTCCGCCGTGCCCTCTCGCTGGCGATCGACCGCGACGAGCTGAACCAGGTGCTCTACCAGGGCACGGCTCTCACCGGCGCCAATACCCTGCTGCCCGGCTCGCCGCTCTACGACGAAGACCTGCGCCAGGCCTGGGCGAGCCACGACCCCGATCAGGCCAACGCGCTGCTCGACGAGATCGGCATGACCTGGACGGACCCGGACGGCATCCGCCGCCTGCCCGACGGCCGCCGCGCCGAGCTGGTCATCGAGACCGCCGAGGTCGACCCCGCCGAGACCGACGCCCTGGAGATCATCAAGGCGCAGTGGGCCAGGATCGGCATCGCGGTGCTGGTGCGCGGCCAGGGCCGGGCGGCGGCGCGCCAGCGCATCGGCAGCGGCGCCACGGTGATGAGCGTGTTCTACGGCCTCGCCAACGGCCTGGCGCGCCCGGAGATGTCACCCGACGAGCTGGCGCCGACCAGCGAGCAGCAGAACAACTGGCCGCTCTGGGGCCTGCACTACGAGAGCGGCGGCACGGCCGGCGAGGCCCCCGAGCTGCCCGCCGCGCGCCGACTGCTCGAACTCTACCAGGACTGGACCCGCGCAACCGACGCCGAGGCGCAGCGCAAGATCTGGCAGGCGATGCTGGCGCTCCACGCCGAGCAGGTCTTCACCATCGGCCTGCTCGGCGCCGTGCAGCAGCCGGTGGTCGCCAACGCGCGCCTGCGCAACCTGCCGGACGAGGCCAACTACATGTACGACCCCGGCGCCTACTTCGGCCGCTACCGCATGGACACGCTGTGGTTCGGAGAGTGAGGAGCCGGCCCGGGGTTCCGCTGCTCCAGATCGCAGGGGGTGAGCAATTCCCGCCGTGCTCACCGGGAAAGCGCAGAGCAGAGACTCGGGCTCCGATTCGGCTTCTGTTGGCCCATCGCTGGCCAGCAGCGGCCAGTCCCCTACCTGCCGATCTTCGAGCCGCCGGCGCCGCACTGCATGGCTGACTCCAGTAACGCGTCGAAGCGCACCGAGGCTTTCCCGTTCTGTGCCTTCGAGGCAGCGACCAGCTGCTCCAGCGACCGCGCCGCGGCGGTATCCCCCTGGTGCCTCTTCACCTGCGCAAGGCCGTCCAGGACCGAGGAGATGCCGGGATCGGCTTCGAAGGCCCGCTCATAGACCCTGGTGGCCTCGACCCAGTTGCAGTTCCGCAGCAGAATCCGGCCAAGCCCCACATTGGCGAAGACGTTCGCCGGATCGGCAGCCAAGGCACTCTCGTACTGCGCCATCGCGCTGTCCCTGTCGTTCCTTAGGACATAGAGGTTTCCGAGATTGACCATCGCGGGCACGAAGTTATTCTTCATTTCCAGAGCGCGTTCAAAGTACTTCTGCGCCACGTCGAGATCGCCGCTCTTCGATTTGATGATTCCGAGAAGATTGTAAGCCCAGATCGCCTGCGGATGACGCTC
>JBFGUI010000087.1:0-14539 GCA_041565695.1 Kiloniellaceae bacterium | reverse complement strand
CTCAACGCCGACCCCTCGGCCTACGGCATCTTCGGCTACTCCTTCCTCTATGAGAACCAGGACACCCTGAAGCCGGTCAAGGTGAACGGCGTCGAGCCCAACTTCGACACCATCGCCAGCGGCG
The DNA here is from genome assembly GCA_041565695.1 of Kiloniellaceae bacterium. Taxonomy (GTDB): domain Bacteria; phylum Pseudomonadota; class Alphaproteobacteria; order Kiloniellales; family Kiloniellaceae; genus Pelagibius. The sequence goes on along the minus strand of JBFGUI010000087.1, from coordinate 14,415 downwards.
ACTACGGCATCTCGCGTCCGCTGTTCATCTACATCAAGAACGCGCACCGCGGCGTCATCCCCGGCCTCGAGGACTTCGTCGGCGAGTACATGAGCGAAGAGTCCCTCGGCCCCGACGGCTATCTCTCCGAGCGCGGCCTGGTGCCGCTGTCCGACGCGAAGCGCGCCGAAGTTCAGGATGCGGTGCTCGGCGGCAAGCACATGGGCCGCCACATGAGCAACTGAGGACAGCTTGTTCCGGGCGGACCGCCGCGATCCCTGTCGCGGCGGTCTTGCCCTTGGTAAAGGTCAAACCTCTATTCCGGTCGGTCGATGTTCGAGTTCGTCATTCTGGTGCTGCTGCTGCTGGGGACCTTCGGGTACCTGACGGCCCGGCGCCGCGCCGTGACCCTGGCCACGGTGGCGGGCGTGCAGAACCACTCGCTGCCGTCCTACCACGGCGCCTTCGTGGCGCTCTGGGTCGGCCTGCCGGCGCTTTTCCTGGCGCTGGTCTGGCTGCTGCTGCAGGAGTCCGTCGTCGACCGGCTTATCCTCGCCAGCCTGCCGCCGCAGATCACCGAAGGCCTGGATGCGGCGCGGCGCTCGCTGCTGATCAGCGAGATCCGCAGCATCGCCGGCGGCCAGGTCTTCGGCCAGCCCGACCCGCCCCTGGTCGAGGCGGCGGAGCGCCTCAATGCCTGGGCCGCGCTGGCCGGCTGGTCCATGGTTGTGAGCTGTACCTGCCTCGCGCTGGCCTGCCTCGCCGTCACGCGCCGCCGCATCGCACCGCGGTTCCGGGCCCGCCACGGCGTCGAGCGCATCATGGACGGGCTGATGATCGCCTGCGCGGTGGTCGCCATCCTGACCACCCTCGGCATCGTTGCCTCGCTGCTCTTCGAGGCCTTCCGCTTCTTCGAGCGCGTGCCGGTCGGCGAGTTCCTCTTCGGCCTCAACTGGGAGCCGCAGATCGCCATCCGCGCCGACCAGGTCGCCGGCGCCGGCGCCTTCGGCGCCGTCCCCGTGTTTCTCGGCACCCTGGTCATCGCCTTCCTCGCTATGGCCGTGGCCGTGCCCATCGGCCTGTTTTCGGCGATCTATCTGGCCGAGTACTCGGGCCCGCGCTTCCGCAACGCGGTGAAGCCGCTGCTCGAGATCCTCGCCGGCATCCCGACCGTGGTCTACGGCTTCTTCGCCGTGCTGACCGTGGCCCCGGCGATGCGCGGCGCCGGCGCCGCCATCGGGCTGGAGGTCGCCCCCAACAGCGCGCTGGCCGCCGGCGCGGTCATGGGGATTATGATCATTCCCTTCATCTCCTCGCTGTCCGACGACGCCCTCAACGCCGTGCCGCGCAGCCTGCGCGACGGCTCCTACGCCATGGGCGCGACCAAGGCGGAGACCATCCAGCAGGTCCTGCTGCCCGCCGCGCTGCCCGGCATCATGGGCGGCATCCTGCTGGCGCTGAGCCGCGCCATCGGCGAGACCATGATCGTCGTGATGGCCGCCGGCCTGATCGCCAAGATGACTATCGATCCGCTGGATTCCGTCACCACCGTGACCGTGCAGATCGTCACGCTGCTGATCGGCGATACCGAGTTCGACAACCCCAAGACCCTGGCCGCCTTCGCGCTGGGTCTGGTGCTGTTCCTGGTGACGCTGGGGCTCAACGTCATCGCCCTGCGGATCGTCCAGAAGTACCGGGAGAAGTACGACTGATGGCCAGCCTTTCGCTCCCCGAGTCGCGCGACTGGCATTCCGCGGCCGCGCGCCGCCGCGTTGCCCGCCGCCATGCCGCCGACCGGCGCCTGCGCTTCTACGGTCTGGCCGCCATCGGTCTGGCCATCGGCCTGCTCGGGGTGCTGCTCGGCTCGCTCATCCTGTCCGGCCACACCGCATTCGTGCAGACCAAGGTGCCGCTGCAGATCACCGTCTCGCCGGACCTGGTAAAGCCCGACAACCCGGCACGCGGCAACTACCGCAAGCTGGTGCGCGACGCCTTCGCGGAGCTGATCCCGGGGGAGATGAGCCGCAGCGAGCAGCGTGCCTACCTGGACATGCTGAGCTCAGGCGCGCCCTACCTGCTGCGCGACCGCGTGCTGGCCGACCCCTCACTGATCGGCCAAAGCGTCGAGATCATGGCGCCCCTGGCCGATCCCCTGGACCAGTTCCACAAGGGTGTCACCCCGCGCGACGTGCCGGAAGACCAGCGCCGGGTCAGCGACCTGCAGATCGGCTACTACGATCAGCTGGTCGCCCGCGGCCTGATCTCCACGCCCTTCAACTGGGCGCTGTTCTTCTCCCCGGACAGCCGCTTTCCCGAGCTGGCCGGCCTGGCGGGCGCGCTGGTGGGCTCCTTCTACGCGCTGCTGGTCTGTTTTCTCATCAGCTTTCCCGTGGGCATCGCCGCGGCCATCTACCTGGAGGAGTTCGCGCGCAAGAACCGCTGGTCGGACCTGATCGAGGTCAACATCAACAACCTGGCGGCGGTGCCGTCGGTGGTCTTCGGCCTGCTCGGCCTCGCCGTCTTCCTCGGCTTTTTCGGGCTACCGCGCTCGGCGCCCCTGGTCGGCGGCATGGTGCTGTCGCTGATGACCCTGCCGACCATCATCATCGCCACGCGCGCGGCGCTGAAGGCGGTGCCGCCGTCGATCCGCGAAGCCGCCTTCGGCATCGGGGCCTCGCGCCACCAAGTGGTGATGCATCACGTCCTGCCGCTGGCGCTGCCCGGCATCCTGACCGGCACCATCATCGGCCTGGCCCAGGCGTTGGGCGAGACCGCGCCGCTGCTGCTCATCGGCATGAACGCCTTCATCACCTCGGCGCCCGGCGGCCTCACCGACCCGGCCACCGCGCTGCCGACGCAGATCTTCATCTGGGCCGATTCGCCGGAGCGCGGCTTTGTCGCGCGCACCTCCGCCGCCATCCTGGTGCTGATCGGCTTCCTCGTGATCATGAACGCCATCGCCATCTTCCTGCGCCAGCGTCTGGAACGGAAGTGGTAGGACTGTGCAGAACAACCTCGGCCGCCACGACGGGCTGAGGACGGAAGAAAAGGAACGCGAGCCATGTCCGAAGTGCAAGCGCTGGAGAGACCCGCCATGAAACCGACCGCAGCCGCGCCCCACGGCGCGGCTTCAGCCGCTGCGCAGGCGCGGGTCGTCGCCCGCGGCGTCAACGTCCACTACGGCGACAACCACGCGATCAAGAACGTCAGCATCGACATCTACGAGAACGAGGTGGTGTCCTTCATCGGTCCCTCGGGCTGCGGCAAGTCGACCTTCCTGCGCTGCCTCAACCGGATGAACGACGTGATCGAGATCTGCCGGGTCAGCGGCGAGATCCTGCTCGACAATCAGGACATCTATGCCCGCGACCTCGATGTGGTGCAGCTGCGCGCCCGGGTCGGCATGGTGTTCCAGAAACCGAACCCCTTCCCCAAGTCGATCTACGACAACGTCGCCTACGGGCCGCGCCTGCACGGCATCGCCGCCGGCAGGTCGGAGCTCGACGATATCGTCGAGCTGAGCCTCACCAAGGCGGGCCTCTGGAAGGAGGTGAAGGACCGGCTGAAGGAGCCGGGCACCGGCCTGTCCGGCGGCCAGCAGCAGCGCCTCTGCATCGCGCGGGCGATCGCCGTCAATCCCGAGGTGATCCTGATGGACGAGCCCTGCTCGGCACTCGATCCCATCGCCACCGCCCGCATCGAAGAGCTGATCGACGAGCTGCGCGAGAACTACACCATCGTCATCGTGACCCACTCCATGCAGCAGGCGGCGCGCGTTTCGCAGCGCACCGCCTTCTTCCACCTGGGCGAGCTGGTCGAGTGGGGCGAGACCGAGCGGATCTTCACCAACCCGGACGACGAACGGACCCTGGGCTACATCACCGGCCGCTTCGGCTGACCGGATCGGCAAGCCCTCGCTCAGACAACGACCCGAAGGACTGGCAGGACATGAGCAGCGAACACATCGTCAAGGCATTCGACGAGGAACTGCAGCAGCTGAGCGCCGTCGTGCTGCGCATGGGCGGCGCGGCCGAGGCGCAGCTGGCCGGGGCGATCGAGGCCCTGGCGCGCCGTGACTCCGAGCTGGCGCAAAAGGTGGTTGCCGGCGACGAAGCCATCGACCAGATGGATCTTGAGCTGGACGAAAACGCGGTGCGCACCCTGGCGCTGCGCCAGCCCATGGCCAACGACCTGCGTGCGGTGATATGCGCGCTGAAGATCTCCAGCGACCTGGAGCGCATCGGCGACTATGCCAAGAACGTCGCCAAGCGCACCCTGGCCTTGAACCAGCTGGCGCCCCACGAGGCCGCGCGCTCGATCCCACGCATGGCCAAGCTGGTGCAGGCGATCATCAAGGATGTGCTGGACGCCTACGCCAACCATGACCCGGGCCGCGCCCTCGACGTGTGGCACCGGGACGAGGAAGTCGACGAGATGTACACGGCCCTGTTCCGCGAGCTGCTGACCTACATGATGGAAGACCCGCGCAACATCACGCCCTGCACCCATCTGCTGTTCATCGCCAAGAACATCGAGCGCATCGGCGACCATGCCACCAACATCGCCGAGACCACGCACTACCTGACCACCGGCAAGCGCATCCACGGCGGCCGGCCCAAGGGAGACCTGTCGAGCTTCCAGGTCGTCGAGCCCGTGGGCGAGAGCGATCCCGACACGAAAAGCGAAGAGGAGAAGGACGGGTCGTGAAGCCTCTCGTTCTCATCGTTGAGGACCAGGAAGCCCTGGTCACCATGCTGCGTTACAATCTTGAAGGCGCCGGCTTTCGGGTAAACGCCGCCACCGACGGGGAAGAAGCGCTGGTCGCCGCCGAAGAGGAGGTGCCGGACCTCATCCTGCTCGACTGGATGCTGCCGCTGACGTCCGGCATCGAGGTCTGCCGCCAGCTGCGCAGCAGGCCCGATACAAAGCTTGTGCCGATCATCATGCTGACGGCGCGTGGCGAGGAGACCGACAAGCTGCGCGGCCTCGACAGCGGCTGCGACGACTACATCACCAAGCCCTTCTCGCCGGCCGAGCTGATCGCCCGCATCAACGCGGTGCTGCGGCGGAGCAAGCCGGAGCTGAGCAGCGAGATGCTGACCTTCGAGGACCTGGCCATGGACCTGGCGGCCCACCGCGTGCGCCGCAACGGTGAGGACATCCACCTGGGGCCGACGGAGTTCCGCCTGCTGCGCCACCTGATGCAGCACCCGGGGCGGGTCTTCACCCGCGAGCAGCTGCTCGACTCGGTCTGGGGCCGCGACGTCTACGTCGAGCCGCGCACCGTCGACGTCCACATCCGCCGCCTGCGCAAGGCGCTGAACCAGGGCGGCAGGGAGGACCTGATCCGCACGGTGCGCTCGGCCGGCTACGCCCTGGACCGGCCCGCGGCCTGATCCTCTTCAGCCCTTTGCAGCGCCCGGCTGACGCGCACGACGCCGTTCTCCGAGCCGCCGCGCTTGAAGCCGAGTTCCTCGCAGAGCGCCAGCATGTGGGCGTTGTCGGCCAGCACGTCGCCCCAGATCTCCGCCATGCCGCGCTCGGCCGCGTAGGCGATGATGCGCTCCATCAGGGCGCGGCCGAGGCCGCGGCCCTTGGCGTCGGAGCGCACGGTGACGGCGAACTCGCCGCGCCGGTTGTCCGGGTCGGCCACCAGGCGCACGACGCCGAGGCCGCTGCGGTCCTCGCCCTCGGCCGGAAAGGCGGCCAGCGCCATCTCGCGGTTGTAGTCGAGCTGGGTCAGGCGCGCGGCCAGGTCGGCGCTCATTTCGCGCATATGGGCGAAGAAGCGCATGCGCACGTCCTGCGGATCGAGGCGCCGGAAGCCTTCGCGCAGGCCCGGTGCGTCGTCGGGCCGGAGCGGGCGCAGGAAGATCCGCTCGCCCCCCGGCAGGGTGAAGGTCTGCTCCAGGGCCTTGGGATAGGGGCGGATCGCCAGGCGGTCGGCACCGCTCGCCTTGCCGGCCTCGGCGGGATCGAGGCGGATGCGCGCATCGAGCGCGATCACGCCGGCGCTGCAGGCCAGCAGGGGGTTGATGTCGATCTCGCTCACTTCGGCCACGTCGATGACCAGCTGGGACAGGCGCAGCAGGCAGGCGACGATCTCGGGAATGGCGGCGGGCGCCCGGTCGCGGTAGCCCTGCAGCAGGCGGTAGACCCGGGTCTGGGCCATCATCGCCTCGGCCAGCACCGGGTCGAGCGGCGGCAGGGCGAGCGCCTTGTCGTTGATCACCTCGACGGCCGTGCCGCCCTGGCCGAACAGCATGACCGGGCCGAACTGGGCGTCCTTCACGACGCCGAGGATCAGCTCTTCCGCCCGGGGCCGGCGGCACATGGCCTGCACGGTGAAGCCCTCGAGCCGCGCCTCGGGCGCCGCCGCCGCAATGCGCTTCAGCATCGCCTCGGCCGCCTGCTCGACGGCCGCAGCGCCCTCCAGGTCGAGCATCACGCCGCCCAGGTCGCTCTTGTGGGTGATGTCGCGCGACAGGATCTTCAGCGCCACCGGGCCGCCGATGGCCGCCGCCGCCCGGCCGGCCGCCCTGGCATCGGCAACCACCTCGGCTTGCAGCGCCGGGATGCCGTAGGCGGCCAGCACCTGCTTGGCCTCGGCCTCATTCAGCCACTCGCGACCTTCTGCCAGCGCATCGGCGACGATGCGCCGCACTGCCGCGCTGTCCGGCTCGACGGACTCGGGCACCGAGGGCGGTACGCGCATCAGCAGCGACTGGTTGTGGCGGTAGCGCTCGAGGTGCATGAAGGCGCGCACCGCCTGTTCCGGCGTCGCGTAGTGCGGCAGGCCGGCGCGCGTCAGCAGCTGCCTGGCCTCGCGCACGCCCTGCTCGCCGACCCAGGCGGCGAAGACCGGCCGGTGATGGTGGCGCTCGCTCTCGGCGCGTGCCTCGATCACCGCCTGCGCCGCCTCGTTGGGATCGGCGACCGCGACCGGGCAGTGCATGACCAGCAGGGCATCGCTGCCGGGATCGCGCAGCAGCGCCTCGGTCGCCGCGCGATAGCGGGCGCCCGGAGCATCGCCGATGATGTCGATCGGATTGCCGCGGCTCCAGGTCGCCGGCAGCTGCTTATCCAGCTCGGCGATGGTCTGCGGCGCCAGCTCGGCCAGGCGGCCGCCCGCGTCGATCAGGGCATCGGTCGCCAGCACGCCGAGGCCGCCGCCGTTGGTCAGGATGGCAAGACGCGACTCGCCGCTGCGCCTGCCGGTCGCGGCGGCGTAGTTGGCCAGGGTCTCGGCGGCGTCGAACAGCTCTTCCAGGGAATAGACCCGCAGCACGCCGGCGCGCGCGAAGACCGCGTCGTAGACCGCGTCGGCTCCAGCCAGCGCCCCGGTGTGGGAGGCCGCCGCCTTGGCGCCCTCGGCATGGCGCCCGCCCTTGATGACGATGACCGGCTTGTTGCGCGCGGCGATGCGGGCCGCCGACATGAACTTGCGGGCATGGGCGATGGATTCGACGTAGAGCAGGATCGATTTGGTTTCCGGGTCCATCGCCAGGTAGTCGAGCAGGTCGCCGAAGTCGACGTCGGCCTTGTCGCCCAGCGAGACGATCTTGGAAAAGCCGATGCCGCGCGGCGTCGCCCAGTCGAGCATGGCCGTCACCATGGCGCCCGACTGGGTGACGAAGGCGAGGTCGCCCGTCAGCGGCGCGATGTGGCTGAAGCTGGCATTGATGCCGAGCCCGGGCACCATCATGCCCAGGCAGTTGGGGCCGACCACGCGCAGCAGGTGCGGCCGGGCCGCGTTCAGCAGCTGCTGGCGCAGGCCGCCGCCCTCCGCCTCCGCGCCGAAGCCGGCGGTGATCACCACCACGGCGCGGGTGCCGCGGGTGCCGAGCTCGGCGACCAGCTGCGGCACGCTCTGCGGCGGCGTGGCGATGACGGCGAGATCGGGCACCACCGGCAGCGCCTCGACCGAGGGGTAGGCCAGCACGCCCTCCAGGCTCTCGTGCTTCAGGTGGACCGGCAGAATCGGGCCCTCGAAGCCGCCGTTGAAGAGGTTGCGCGCCAGCACCGCGCCCAGCGAGCCGTCGCGCCGGCTGCCGCCGATGAGGGCGATGGCGCGCGGCTTGAAGAGGGCGTCGAGATTGCGGATGGTCACCGGCGGGCATCCTTCAACGGTGCAGCGGAACGAAGCGTTGCGAGCGGCCCCAGCCTAGCATCTCCCGATGACGTCACGATGATCTGGATCAGGAACGCTCCCGCTCAGCGGCCGAGTTCGCGGCGGTAGGCGGCCTCGGCCGCATCGCCGAAGACCGAGAACACCACCCTGTCAATGCTGTCGTCTTTCTCAAGAAATTCGCGCACCGTGGCCACGGCGATCGCAGTCGCGCGGTCCAGCGGAAAGCCGTAGACGCCGGTGGAGATGGCGGGAAAGGCGATCGAGCGCGCGCCGATCTTTTTGGCGATCTTGAGGGAGCTGCGATAGCAGGAGGCGAGCAGCGCTTCCTCGTTCTGGCCGCCGCCGTGCCACACCGGCCCCACGGTGTGGATGACGTAGTCGGCTTTCAGATCGAAGCCGTCCGTAGCGACGGACTTGCCTGTGTCGCAGTGGCCAATCTTCGCGCAGGCCTCGCGCAAGTTGCGGCCTGCGGCGCGGTGGATGGCGCCGCAGACGCCGCCGCCCGGGCGGAGTTGCGCGTTCGCCGCGTTGACGATGGCGTCGACATCCAGCTGGGTGATGTCGCCGGGAACGATTTCAATTCGATCGTCAGGATTGCTGCTCATGTACCGCCTCGCCGGCTGCGGGGGACAAACGTTCCTGCTGCCGGTAATGGTACATGAGATAGAGCACCAGCAAAATCGCCGGAATACCGAGAGCAGAGGCGTAGTAGAAGAAGTTCTCGTAACCGATGGCTTCGACGACAAAGCCCGAACCACCCGCGATGATTTTGCCGGGCAGAGTGAAGAGTGAGGAGAAGAGCGCGTACTGCGTCGCCGTGTAAGCGGTGTTCGTCAGGCTGGAGAGATAGGCGATGAAGGCGGAACCGGCGAGTCCGGCCGAGACGTTATCCACCGTGATCGCCATGGTCAAAAGGCGCACATCGGGACCGGTGACCGCCAGGAGAGCGAACACGAGATTGGTCGCCGCGACCAGGATAGCGCCAATCAGCAAGGACTTCAGCATGCCGATGCGAACCACCAGCACGCCTCCCAGCAGCGCACCGACGAGAGTGGCGACAACTCCGTATAGCTTTGCAATATCGGCGATCTGATCCTTGGTGAAGCCGAGGTCGACGTAAAAGGGGTTGGCCATAACGCCGAGGGTGATGTCCGAGAGGCGGAAAATGCCGACAAAAAGCAGTATGACGAGCGCGAAGCTGCCGTTCCGGGCAAAGAAGTCGACCAGGGGGCTGACGACCGCGCTGGAGAACCACTGGCTGAACTTGCCGCCGGAGCCGCTGAGGCGAAGGGCGATCACAACCGCTGCGATGAGACCAAGGGGAATAACGGCATAGTAGACATTGAGGCCGGCGAGCCAAGCGCCTGCGATGCCTGCGAGGATGACGCCCAGCAGAATACGCAGGGCTTTCTTGATAGTGGGGGCATAGGGATCGGCGTCATCCGACCGGCCTTGAACGACTTTCGCCACCTCGGCTTCTCGACGCTCCGTCTCCTCATCGCGCTGAACATCGGGTTCGCGAATGATAAAGACGGTCACGAAGCCGACGCCCACAAAGGCCGCCATTACGGTGTAGGCAAAGGGCCAGGAAACAAACTCGGCGATGTAGAGTGCGCCAGCCCCGGCGACGATCCAGCCAATGCGATAACCAACCTGGTAGGTGCCGGCCATCGCCCCCTGCAGGGACCGATCCACGGCCTCGATGCGATAGGCGTCGATGGCAATGTCCTGCGTCGCCGAAGCAAAAGCGACGAAGAAGGCTAGATAGACAATGGTCGCAAGATTCGTGGCCGGGTCGCTGTTCGCGATGCCGAGAAGCCCGGCGGCGATGCCGATCTGAGCAAGCCACATCCAGGCGCGCCGCTTGCCGAAGCGGGAGACGATGGGTGGCAGGGGAATACGGTCAACCACTGGCGCCCAGCAGAACTTGATCGAGAAGGTTATCCCGACCCAACTCATCAGGCCGATGGTGGCGAGGTCGACGCCGACTTCTCTCATCCAGAATGAGAGGTTTCCAAAAATCAGAAGATACGGGAGACCTGCCGAGAAGCCGAGGAACAGCATCCCGATGACGCGCGGGTGCAGGTAGACGTCAAAAGGCCCCAAACGAGTTCGGAGCCTCGCTAAGATTGCCTCAACCGGCATCCTTCAGTCGGGACTCCTTCTTGCGCGCGTGCGGGTCGAGCAGGCGCTTGCGCAGGCGGATCGACTTGGGTGTCACCTCCACCAGTTCGTCGTCGGCGATGTAGGCCAGCGCCTCTTCCAGCGAGCGCGCCCGCGGCGGGGTGAGGCGCACCGCCTCGTCCTTGCCGGCGGCGCGGATGTTGGTCAGCTGCTTGGCCTTCATCGGGTTGACCTCGAGGTCGTTGCCGCGGGTGTGCTCGCCGATCACCATGCCCTCGTAGACCGGCGCGCCGGGCTCGATGAAGATCTCGCCGCGCTCCTCCAGGTTCCACAGCGCGTAGGCCACCGCCTTGCCGGTGCCGTTGGACATCAGCACGCCGTTGCGCCGGCCCTGGATCGGCCCCTTGTAGGGCGCGTAGCCGTGGAACAGGCGGTGCATGATGCCGGTGCCGCGGGTGTCGGTCAGGAACTCGCCGTGATAGCCGATCAGGCCGCGCGCCGGCGCCAGGAAGGTGATGCGCGTCTTGCCGCCGCCGGAGGGGCGCATGTCGGTCATCTCGGCCTTGCGCAGGCCCATCTTCTCCACCACCACGCCGGCATAGTCGTCGTCCACGTCGACCTGGACCTCTTCGATCGGCTCGAGACGACGGCCGCTCTCCGGATCGTCGCGGAACAGCACGCGCGGGCGCGAGATCGACAGCTCGTAGCCCTCGCGGCGCATGGTCTCGATGAGGACGCCGAGCTGCAGCTCGCCGCGCCCGGCGACCTCGAAGGCGTCCTTGTCCTCGGTCTCGGTGATGCGGATGGCGACGTTGCCTTCGGCCTCGCGCAGCAGGCGGTCGCGGATCATGCGCGAGGTGACCTTGTCGCCTTCCCGGCCGGCCAGCGGCGAGTCGTTGACCGAGAAGGTCATGGCCAGCGTCGGCGGATCGATCGGCTGGGCCTCCAGCGCCTTGGGGAAGTCCGCCGCGCAGATGGTGTCGGCCACGGTCGCCTCGCTCAGGCCCGCGATGGCGACGATGTCGCCGGCCGCCGCCTCCTCGATCGCTTCGCGCTTCAGGCCGTGGAAGGAGAGCAGCTTGGTCAGCCGCCCGCCGGTCACCACCTTGCCGTCGCGGCGCAGCACCTTGACCGGCATGTTGAGCCTAGCGGTGCCGGAATGGATGCGCCCGGTGAGGATGCGGCCGAGGAAGTTGTCGGCTTCCAGCGTCGTCGCCAGCATGGCGAAGTCGCCGGCCGGATCGGCCTCAGGCGCGGGCACGTGACGGACGATGAGGTCGAAGAGGGCGTGCATGTTCTCGCGCGGCGCCTCCAGGTCGGCCACCGCCCAGCCCTGCTTGGCCGAGGCGAAGAGGGTCGGGAAGTCGAGCTGCTCGTCGGAGGCCTCCAGCGCGACGAAGAGGTCGAAGACCTGGTCGTGCACCCAGTGCGGCCGGGCGTCCGGCTTGTCGGTCTTGTTGATCACCACGATGGGCCGCAGGCCCTCGGCCAGCGCCTTGGCGGTGACGAACTTGGTCTGCGGCATGGGCCCCTCGGCCGCGTCGACCAGCAGCAGCACGCCGTCGACCATGGAGAGGATGCGCTCCACCTCGCCGCCGAAGTCGGCGTGGCCGGGGGTGTCGACGATGTTGATCTTGGCGTCGCCCCAGTTCACCGCGGTGCACTTGGCGAGGATGGTGATGCCGCGCTCGCGCTCCAGGTCGTTGGAGTCCATGGCCCGCTCGGCCACCTGCTGGTTGCTGCGGTAGGTGCCGGACTGTTTCAGGAGTTCGTCGACCAGCGTCGTCTTGCCGTGGTCGACGTGGGCGATGATCGCGATATTGCGGATGTTCTTGGCCTGGACCGTCATGGTCGGATGCTGCTTTCCAAAAGAGAGAAGGGGGAGCGCCTCAGGCCCGCTTGGCCCGGGCCGCGCCGATCCCGGCGGCGGCGACCAGCCTGGCGAGGTTCTCCTCGGGCCTGGCACCGACATGGGAAATCACCTCCCCGGCCGCAATGGCGCCGATCCGCCCGCTGTCATATAGGGAGTGACCCTTTGTGAATCCGTAAAGAAAACCGGCGGCGAAGAGATCGCCGGCCCCGGTGGTGTCGACCACCGCCTTGACCGGCACGGCGTCGACCACGTGCACCTCCGCGCCGGCGACGATGACCGCCCCCTTCTCGCTGCGGGTCAGCGCCGCCACGTCGCAGTGCGCGCGCACCGCCTGCAGGGCGGCATCGAAGTCGGCGGCGTCGTAGAGGCTGCAGACCTCCTCCTCGTTGGCGAAGACGATGTCGACGTGCTTTTCGACGAAGTCCTTTAGCTCGGCCTTGTAGCGGTCGACCAGGAAGGGGTCAGAGAGGGTGAGGGAGATCCTGCGCCCGGCGGCATGGGCGAGGCGCGCGGCCCTCAGGAAGGCGGCCTTGGCCGAGGGCGAGTCCCAGAGGTAGCCCTCCATGTAGGTCACGGCGGCGGCCTCGACCTGGGCCTGGTCCACGTCGTCGGGGCCGAACTCGACGGCGGCGCCCAGGAAGGTGTTCATCGAGCGGTGCGCGTCGGGGGTGACCAGGATCATCGAGCGCCCGGTGGCCGGCCCGGAGGCAGCGTGCGGGGTGTCGAAGGTGACGCCGGCGGCACGGATATCGTGGGTGAAGATGGCGCCCAGCTGGTCGTTGCGCACCTTGCCGAAGAAGGCGGCCCTGCCGCCCAGCGAGGCGACGCCCGCCGCGGTGTTGCCGGCCGAGCCGCCCGAGACCTCGACCGCCGGGCCCATGGCGTCATAGAGCTCGAGCGCCCGCGGCTCGTCGATCAGGGTCATGCTGCCCTTGGGGATGCCGTGGGTCTCGAGGAAGGAGTCGTCGGCCTTGGCGAGAACGTCGACCAGGGCATTGCCGATGGTGACGACATCGAGTGTCTGTGCAGTCATGAATACCCGTAAGCGCTAAGCGGTTGTCGTAGAGCGGAAAAAACAGCCGTGCCGGGGACGGGGGCCGGTTCCCTTGGGGGCCCGCGCCGTCTCCCACGAGACCACGTCACACGGCCGCCAGACATCTCAACGCCTTGGCGGCGCGGCCCCTTTTAGCCGTGCAGGGCCATGGCGGCAAGCCCGGCGCACCTTGTGGCCGACCGGAATAGTCTCTAAATAGCCTCCCATCATGTTCAAATCCCTGTCCCGTGCCTTCAGCCAGTCCTTCGATCCGGCCTTCCGCCGGGTATTCAACCGCTCCCTGCTTTTTTCCGCCGTCACCTTCGTGGTGGTCTGGCTGGCCTCCTGGTTCGCCCTGGACTGGGCCGGCGCGGAGCTGGTGGCCTGGACCCGCAGCTGGGTCGGCGAGGGCTTCTGGGTCGGGGCCCTGGAATGGCTGGTCGACATCGCCGCCATCGGTGCCATCGCCGTGGCCTCGTTCTTCCTGTTTCCCGCCGTCATGGCCTCGATCATGGCCCTCCTGCTGGACGACATCGCCCAGGCGGTGGAGCGGCGCTACTACCCGGACCTGCCGCCGGGCCGCAGCCAGCCGGTCGGCGAGGCGATCCTTGGAAATCTGGGCTTCATCGCGGTAACGTTAATACTTAATTTACTCGTCCTGCCGCTTTACTTGGTGCTGATTTGGATACCGCCGCTCAACCTGGTGCTGTTCTATCTGCTGAACGGCTACCTGCTGGGGCGGGAGTACTTCGAGATGGTGGCCGTGCGGCGCCTCGATCTGGCGGCGACCAAGCGGCTGCGGCGCGATTTCCGCGGGCGCGTGATCCTGGCGGGAGCGGTCATCACCTTCCTCTTGACCATCCCCCTGGTGAACCTGGTGACACCGATCATCGCCACGGCCTTCATGCTGCACACCTTCGAGGAACTGCGCCGGCGTGCGGCGGCGGGCTGAGCCTCGAGGCCGGGTCAACCTGCGGGCCAACCATATCGTAAGGGTTGCGCCCTAGACTCGAGAGTCTCGCGAAGCCGCCTTCGCGGGCCCCGACCGCAGGGGGCCGCTTTTGGGCAAACCGGAAAGGACCGTTTCATGTTTGGCAAGCGCAAAGGCCCCTCCCGCACCGTCGAGCCCGGCGCGCCGCAGGCGCCGGAAAACCTCGGCCCGCAGGGCGGTCAGCCGGAGCCTGCCGAGGCGCTGCCGCGCAGCCCAGCGACGCCGCCGCGCCCGCCAATGAGCGCCGCCGCGGCCGCCGCAGCCGGCGCCAAGACCCAGACGCG
>JBFGUI010000086.1:0-14567 GCA_041565695.1 Kiloniellaceae bacterium | reverse complement strand
TTGTGGCCGAAGCGGCGATAGCAGAACATGTCGATGACGACGTCCTTGTGGAAGGTCTGGCGGAACTCCGTGGCGATGCGCGCCACGTGGGTCACGGCCTCCGGGTCATCGCCGTTCACGTGGAAGATCGGCGCCTGGATGATCTTCGCGACGTCCGAGCAGTAGGGCCCGGAGCGCGAGTTGATCGGGTTGGTGGTGAAGCCGATCTGATTGTTGACGATGAAATGGATGGTGCCGCCGATGCGGTAGCCCTTCAGTTCCGAAAGGTCGAGGGTCTCCGGCACCAGTCCCTGGCCCGCGAAGGCCGCGTCGCCGTGCATCAGCAGGGCCATGACTTCGCTGCGGTCCTTGTACTTGCCCTGCTCCTGCTTGGCGCGCACCTTGCCGACCACGACCGGGTTGACCGCTTCCAGGTGAGAGGGGTTCGCGGTCAGCGAGAGGTGGATGTTGTTGCCGTCGAACTCGCGGTCCGAGGAGGTGCCCAGGTGGTACTTCACGTCGCCCGAGCCGCCGACATCCTCCGGGTGGGCCGCGCCGCCCTCGAACTCGGAGAAGATCGCCTGGAAGGGCTTGCCCATGAAGTTGGCGAGCACGTTGAGGCGCCCGCGGTGGGGCATGCCGATGACCACTTCCTTGAGGCCCAGGTGGCCGCCGCGCTTGAGGATCTGCTCCAGCGCCGGGATCATCGACTCGCCGCCGTCGAGACCGAAGCGCTTGGTGCCGGTGTATTTCTTGTTGAGGAACTGCTCGAAGATCTCGGCCGCGGTCAGGCGCTCGAGAATGGCGCGCTTGCCGTTGACGGTGAAGTCCGGCTGGTTGCGGATCGACTCGATGCGCTCCTGGATCCAGGCCTTCTGCGCTGGATCCTGGATGTGCATGAACTCCACCCCGATCGACCCGCAGTAGGTGGCGCGCACCACCTCGACGATCTTGCGCAGCGTGGCGGTTTCCAGCCCCAGCACGTTGTCGATGAAGATCGGGCGGTCCATGTCCGCCTCGGTGAAGCCGTAGCTGCGCGGATCCAGCTCCGGATGGGGCTCGAACGGCTTGAGGCCCAGCGGATCGAGCTTCGCTTCCAGGTGGCCGCGCACGCGGTAGGCGCGGATCAGCATGAGGGCGCGGATCGAATCCAGCGTGGCCGCGCGCACGCCGCCATCGTCAATGTCGGCCCGCCGCGCTCCGGGAGCGGCAGCCGACGGCGCCGCGGCGGCAACGGCAGCGGCGGCGCCAGGGGCGCCGCCGTTCAACTTTTCGATTATCGCTTTGGCTTCATCGTCCAGGTCGGAGAAGAACCTCTGCCAGTCCTCATCCACCGACCCCGGGTCCTGGATGAACCTGTGGTAGAGATCCGCAAGGGTGGCCGCCTGGGACTGCGAATAGATCGTCATGCTCTCTCCCGGCCTGGCCGGGGCGAACCCGACCGCAGGCCGCCTTCCGCTAAGCTGCCGCTAGCCGCCCATGGCCTGCAGCATGGTCGAACCTAGACTGGCCGGTGAATCCGCTACCAGGAATCCGGCCGATTTCAGCGCCTCGATCTTGTCGCCGGCACCGCCCTTGCCGCCGGCGATAATGGCCCCGGCATGGCCCATCCGCCGCCCCGGAGGCGCGGTCACACCTGCGATGAAACCACAAATTGGTTTCTTAACCTTTGATGCCTTGTAGAACGCGGCAGCCTCTTCCTCGGCCGTTCCGCCGATTTCGCCGATCATGATGATGCCCTCGGTCTTTGGGTCGCCGAGAAAGGCGTCGAGGCAGTCGATGAAGTTGGTGCCGTTGACCGGGTCGCCGCCGATGCCCACGCAGGTGGTCTGGCCGAGACCCGCCGCCGTGGTCTGGGCCACGGCCTCGTAGGTCAGGGTGCCGGAGCGCGACACCACGCCGATCTTGCCGGCAGCGTGGATATGGCCCGGCATGATGCCGATCTTGCATTCGTCCGGCGTGATGATGCCCGGGCAGTTCGGCCCGATCAGCCGCGAGGGCGCCCCAGCCAGGGCGCGCTTGACCTTCACCATGTCGAGCACGGGGATGCCTTCGGTGATGCAGACGATGAGTTCAACCTCAGCGTCAATAGCCTCCAGAATGGCGTCGGCCGCGAAAGGCGGCGGCACGTAGATTACGCTAGCATTTGCGCCGGTCTTTTCAACAGCTTCGGCGACGGTGTCGAAAACCGGCAGATCGAGGTGGGTGGTGCCTCCCTTGCCCGGGGTCACGCCACCGACCATCTTGGTGCCGTAGGCGATCGCCTGCTCCGAATGGAAGGTGCCCTGCGCACCGGTAAAGCCCTGGCAGATGACCTTGGTGTTCCTGTCGACCATCACAGACATCAGGCAGCCTCCCGCACGGCCTTGACCACCTTCTCGGCGGCGTCGGCCAGGTTGTCGGCAGAGATGATCGGCAGGCCGGAGTCGGCGAGAATCTTCTTGCCCAGTTCTACGTTGGTTCCCTCCAGGCGCACCACCAGCGGCACGTGCAGCTCCACCTCGCGGGCCGCCGCGACCACGCCCTCGGCGATCACGTCGCAACGCATGATGCCGCCGAAGATGTTGACCAGGATCCCTTCCACGTTGGGATCGGAGAGGATGATCTTGAAGGCGGCGGTGACGCGCTCCTTGGTGGCGCTGCCGCCGACGTCCAGGAAGTTGGCCGGCTCGCTGCCGTAGAGCTTGATGATGTCCATCGTCGCCATGGCGAGGCCGGCGCCGTTGACCATGCAGCCGACCTGGCCTTCGAGCTTGATGTAGTTGAGGTCGTACTTGGCGGCCTCCAGCTCCATGGGGTCTTCTTCGTCCTCGTCCCGCATCTCGGCCACGTCCTTGTGGCGGAACAGGGCGTTGTCGTCGAAGTTCATCTTGGCGTCGAGGGCGATGACCTCCCCCGCGCCGGTAACGACCAGCGGATTGATCTCGACGATCGAGGCATCGAGGCTCACGAAGGCCTGATACATGGCGGCCATGAACTTCACCGCCGCGCCGACCTGCTTGCCCTCAAGGCCCAGACCGAAGGCGATCTTGCGGCCGTGGAAAGGCATAAAGCCGATGGCCGGATCGACGACCATCTTCAGGATTTTCTCGGGATGGG
Source organism: Kiloniellaceae bacterium (assembly GCA_041565695.1). Lineage (GTDB taxonomy): Bacteria > Pseudomonadota > Alphaproteobacteria > Kiloniellales > Kiloniellaceae > Pelagibius. The sequence goes on along the minus strand of JBFGUI010000086.1, from coordinate 11,489 downwards.
CCGCGGCGACCTCTTCGATCTCCATGCCGCCCTCGGTGGAGGCCATCAGGGTGACGCAACTGGTCGCCCGGTCGACCAGCATGCCGAGGTAAAGCTCGCGCGCGATGTCGCAGCCCTCCTCGACGTAGAGGCGCTTGACCTCCTTGCCGGCCGGCCCGGTCTGCTTGGTCACCAGCGTGTGACCCAGCATCTTGGCGGCATTCGCCTTGACGTCCGCGACGGACTTGACGACCCGCACGCCGCCGGCGCCGTCGGGATCGTCCTGGAAACGCCCGGCCCCGCGTCCGCCGGCATGGATCTGCGACTTCACGACCCAGATCGGGCCGCCCAGTTCGTTGGCCGCTTTCTCGGCCTCCTCAGGCGTGAAGGCAACGACCCCCCGGGGCACTGCAACGCCGTACTTCGCCAAGAGGCTCTTGGCCTGATACTCGTGAATATTCATTGACCGCCGCTTCAGGTTGGTTGGAGAAGATCAGGCATACCGGACCAGGCATTTCCCGATACTCGATTCATGACTTGGCGTAACACCCGGGCCGTCAGCCCGGCGCGGCCCGGCAGATCCGTCGGGAATGCGCCGTTTCCAGCCTTATCCGAGACCCGGGTTACCTTAACACTCCATCCTCTCAACGCAACATGGTGACTGCCCGTTTTTCGGTCCGGAATCTGACCCAATTGTGGGCTTTATTTCGATCCAGTCGGGCAATACCGGTTGCAATCCTGACTACTTCTTTTTGGCCGCCTTCTTACCGGTCTTTTTATTTGATGACTTCTTGGCGGGCGCGTTCTTCATCATGCCCTTGCAGGTCTCGACCAGACCCGAGACCGCGGCCACCGACTTGGCCAGCATCGACTTCTCGGTCTTGTTCAGTTCCAGCTCGACGATGCGCTCGACGCCCTTGGCGCCGATCACCACCGGCACGCCGACATAGAGGTTCTTCACCCCGTACTGGCCGGTCAGGTAGGCCGCGCAGGGCAGCACCCGCTTCTTGTCCCTGAGATAGGATTCGGCCATGAGAATGGCCGAGGAGGCCGGCGCGTAGAAGGCCGAGCCGGTCTTCAGCAGGCCGACGATCTCGGCACCGCCGTCGCGGGTGCGCTGGACGATCTCGTCCAGCCGCTGCTTACCGATCCAGCCCATCTTGATGAGGTCCGGCAGCGGAATGCCGGCCACCGTAGAGTGGCGCACCATCGGCACCATGGTGTCGCCGTGGCCGCCCAGCACGAAGGCCGTGACGTCCTCGACGGAGACCTTCATTTCCTCGGCCAGGAAATAGCGGAACCGCGCCGAATCCAGCACGCCGGCCATGCCGACCACCTTGTGCGGCGGCAGGCCGCTGGCCTGCTGCAGCACCCAGACCATGGCATCCAGCGGGTTGGTGATGCAGATCACGAAGGCGTTCGGGCAGTTCTTGCGGATGCCCTCGCCCACTGCGGTCATCACCTTGGTGTTGATGCCCAGCAGGTCGTCGCGGCTCATGCCCGGCTTGCGGGCCACGCCGGCGGTCACGATGACCACGTCGGCGCCCTTGATCGCCTTGTAGTCGCTGGCCCCGACGAAGGAGGCGTCGTAGCCCTCCACCGGGGTCGACTCGACCAGATCCAGCGCCTTGCCCTGGGGCACGCCGTCGATGATGTCGAACAGAACCACATCGCCCAGTTCCTTCAGGCCGGCGAGCAGCGCCAGGGTGCCGCCGATATTGCCGGCGCCGACCAGCGCAATCTTGTTGCGAGCCATTTGTCTTGTTTCCCCCATCGGTGTGAGCGGTGACGAATGCGAAGCCAGGATTGCCGCCTGTCGCAGGGTTTCGTTGCGCTGCGGCATCGCCGCGTTTCCTAGCGCGATTCAGCAGCCGTAGCAAGGCGACAGGCAGCGCAAACAAGCCTCTGGGCGATCTGGATCAGGTCATATGCGCCTTGGCGATGTAGTCGGCCGAGCGCATTTCCTGCAGGCGGCTGACCGTGCGCTGAAACTCGACGGCGCCGTCGCCGCTGGGGTACAGGCCCTCCGGCGGTGCGGCGGCGGAGACCACCAGCTTCACCCGGTGCTCGTAGAGCGCGTCGATCAGGGTCATGAAGCGCCGCGCCTCGTTGCGCCTGTCCGCCGAAAGCTTGGGCACGCCGGACAGCACCAGCGTGTGGTAGAGCCCGGCGATGGCCAGGTAGTCGCCGGGCCCGAGCGGCTGTTCGCAGAGATCGGCGAAGGAAAAGCGCACCACGCCGCGCGCCGCCAGGGGCACGGCAATCTCGCGTCCCTTGAAATAGACCCTGTCCGGCGTTGCCCCGGCCCCCTCGGTCAACTCGGCGAAGGCCTTGTCGAGCGCCGCCTCGGCCCTTGGCCCCAGGGGGGCGTGATAGGCGGTGATGTCCATCAGCCGCTTCAGCCGGTAGTCGACGCCGCTGTCCAGTTCCAGCACGTCGAGGCGCTGCTTGACCAGGTCGATGAAGGGCAGGAAGCGCTCACGCTGCAGGCCCCCCTCGTAGAGCCGGTCGGGCGGCCAGTTGGAGGTGGCGACCACCACCACGCCGGCGGCGAAGAGCGTCTCGAAGAGGCGGCCGAGGATCATGGCGTCGGCGATGTTGACCACGTGGAACTCATCAAAGCAGAGCAGCCAGGTCTCCTCGGCCAGCGCGTCGGCGATGACCGGCAGGGGATCGGCCTTGCCCTTGTTGGCGCTGTCCTGGCGCCAGGCGTGGAGGCGGTCCTGCACTTCCTGCATGAAGGCGTGGAAGTGGACCCGCCGCTTCTTCTCCAGCGGCGCGCTCGCGAAGAAGAGATCCATCAGCATCGACTTGCCGGTGCCGACTCCGCCGAAGATGTAGAGGCCCTGGGGGGGCTGCTCCCGGCGCCGGGCCAGGCCGAGGCGCGCCTTCCACCCCCCGCCGCCGGCGGGGCGGTAGCCGCGCAGCGCGTTGTGCAGGGACTGCAGCTTCTCCGCGGCCAGCAGCTGCCCGGCGTCGTGGCGCAGGCCGCCGCCCTGCTGCAGCGCGCGATAGGCCGCGAGCGGCCCTGCCGCGTCTTCGCCTGGATTGTCCGAGCCTTGCCCCATGGCGCCGTTTCTTACGGCAAAGACACGCGAAGGAAAAGGGGCGGCTTGGTCCCGGTGGCGGGAACAGTCCCTCGATCAGTTCGGCGGCGCCGAGGTCTCCAGCGGGTCCACTTCGCCGGGCACCCGCAAGGTGCAATCGACACTGAGTCGAGCCTCCGGCGCCACCGGCAGATCCTCTAGGCAGTTGACCCGACCCGCCATGCGTATCAACACCTGCTTCGTCTGTGAACCCTCGCAGAATGGCACGCTGAGGGTGACGTTGGTGCGGAAATCCTGCTTCTCCCAGCCACCATAGACGTGTGGAAACCAGATCTCGCCGCCCGGCGGGTCGGAGCGAACCTCGACGATCGCTTTCTGCTGGGTGCAGCCGGCCAGCATGTACTGCACGCACTTACTTTGGCCCGTCGCCTCGGCACGGACCGGCGCCAAGTTCAGGCGAGTGACTCCAGCATGATCGCGATCACGCTCGACCCGCGGCTTTGGCCAAGTGATGTTGTAGATTTCGCCGCACTCGGGCCCATAGGAGGCCGTGCCGACTAGGCGGACCGAGTCGCCACGCACATTCATGGTCAAGGTGAGGCCATGCTGGTGCGGTCCTTCGAACGAGAGAATATGGTCTCCATCGGCGAGTTCGACGAAGTCGCCGACCATGCCGATCATCACTCCATTCTCGTGGACCGGCCCGGAAAGCCCTGCGGCGGTACCGTCGATGAGGAAAGTGCCGGCCTGCGCGGCTGTCCCCTGCGCCAGCCCCGCGATGAGGAAGAGCGTGAAGGTCAGGGGAAGATACGGCATAGGGTCACGCATGATCTTGCTCCCTTGGTTGGTCCGGGTCCGCAGCGGTCAGCCCGACCTGCGGGCCCAGAAGAACTGAAAGACGTGAAAACCGAACAAGCCGATGGCCGCAAGGCCGCTCAGGTACTGATGGCGCAGCACCTGCCGAACGTCCCGGTCGCGGATCGGAAATTGGTCGAGCGCCAGTATCTGGGAGATCTTGTCGATGCCGAGGTGGCCGAAAAACAGCGACCAGACGCAGAGCAGAATGATGGCGAAGGAAATCAGCAGGTCGATGCGGCGGACCGGCAGTTCTCGCTCTATGTTCAGCTTCAGGAAGAACCCGGTGGCGCCGATGACGGCAATGGCCCAGGCGATGAGAATGTTGGAGAGATCCAGCAGCACGTCGATGGACTTTTTCTGGGTGTCGCTGAGGGCGCCGTCGGGCAGGTAGACATTGGGATTTGCCTCAGCCACGGAGTTCTCGTAGGCCACCATCGCACCGACCATCGCCGCGACGACAACCAGGGCGGCTAGGCAGGCCAAGGCATAGGAAGAAAGCGGCTTCTGCAGCACCGGCGGCTCCTGAGAACTGAGAACCTCCGACCGAGATCCGTTGCGCCGGACTAAAGCTTAAAGGATGCAACGCGGTCGCGGGCAGACCCTTCCGCATAGGCGGCAACCCATTGGTATAAGGCGCCCTCTTTTTTGGGGTATGGCCGGCGCAGCCTTCAGCGGCCGCCGGTCACCCGCAGCACGGCGCCGTTGGTGAAGGACGCCTTGTCGCTGAGCAGCCAGAGCACGGCCTCGGCGATCTCCCGGGGATCCGCAGCGCGGCCCATGGGCGTCTCGGGCGCCAGGGTCTCCAGCCGGTCCGGCAGGCCGGAATCGGCGTGCAGGCCGGTGCGCACCAGGCCCGGCGCCACCGCATTGACGCGCAGGCCCTCGCGGGCATTCTCGATGGCCAGGCCCAGGGTCAGGGTGTCGACGGCGCCCTTGGTCGCCGCGTACCACACGAAGGTGTCGGCGCTGCCGAGCGTCGCCGCGCCGGAGGAGACGTTGACGATCGCGCCGCCGGCCCCGCCATGGCGCCGGGCCATGCGCCGGACCGCCGCCTGGCAGCACCACATGACGCCCAGCACGTTGAGCTCGACCACCGCCCGCAGGTTCTCCGGCGGGGCATCTTCCAGGCGTCCGGCGCGGCCGGTGATACCGGCGTTGTTGACCAGGGCGGTGAGCGGCGGCAGCTCGCAGTCGACCCTGTCGAAGAGGCGGGCCACCTCGGCCTCGCGCGCCACATCCGCCTGCACCGCCAGGGCCCGGCCGCCCTGTGCCGCGATCTCCGCCGCCACGGCCTCGGCCGCCGCCGCATCCCTGCGGTAGTTGACGCAGACGGCATAGCCGGCCGCGGCGCCGAGGCGGGCCACCGCCGCGCCGATGCCCCGGCCGCCGCCGGTCACGAGCAGGGTTCCGCGCGCTGTATCGCTCATCGCAGGCCTCTTCCTATTCGGCCGCTGCCTGCGGCAGGCTCTGACGCTGGGGCAGCAGGACCAGCAGATTGCCGGCCAGCACGAGGCCGACGCCAAGCAGCGCCGCAGCGGTCCAGACATAGCCCTCGAAGACGGTGGAGATGGCCAGGGCCACCAGCGGAAACAGCACCGTCGCATAGGCGGCGCGGTCGGCACCGATGCGGCCCAGCAGCGTGAGGTAGGCGGCAAAGGCGATCACCGAGCCGAAGACCGCCAGGTAGAGCAGCGAAACGGTATAGGACGACGCCGGATCGAAGGTGAAGGGCGTGCCGCTGGCGACCGCCAGGATGAACATGAAGGCGGCGCCGTAGGCCATGCCCCAGGCATTGCAGGACAGCACCGGCAGGCCCGCCATCTGGGCGCGGGCCGAGGCCATGTTGCCGAACGAGAAGCACAGCGTTCCGGTCAGCGACAGCAGCAGGCCCAGGGTCCCGGCGTCATCGAGGTCGAAACGCCGCACCTCCGGCCAGAACAGGAGCACGATGCCGGCCAGCCCGAGGCCCGCGGCGAACAGCGTGCGGGGGCTGGCCCGCCGGCCCAGCAGCAGGCGGGCGTTGATGATGTTCATCACCACCGTCATCGAAAACACCACCGCGAGCAGCCCGGACGTCAGGTAGGCCGCGGCGCGGTAGAAGAAATAGAAGTTGAAGCAGAACAGGCAGGCGCCCATCACCGCGAAGAGCAGATGGTTGCTCGGCCGGAATGCCAGGCGCTGGCGCGCCGCGAGGCACCAGAGGAAGACGATGGCCGCCGCGATGGCAAAGCGGTAGCCGACGGAAAGCTCGGGCGCAACCGGGCCGACCTGAAAGGTCAGCGCGATCCAGGTGGTTCCCCAGATGAGCACCGTGGCGCTGTAGAGCAGGGCATTGAACAGGGCGGGGCTGCGCATGGCCTTCCGCTGAGATCTCGCGTTGAATCAAGGTGCAATGCAACGGCGGAAGGGCCCGCCCGAAGCCGAGTTCAGGTTAGCGCGCCCGGCAAAGCAGCAGCAATCGCTGCTTTGTCAGCCGACAATCGACGAGGCAGGTCGCCTCGAAGGAGCTTCAGAAGCGGTAGCTGAAAGTCAGCAGGAGGTCATGCGAGGTGTAGTCGTCGACGGAGACACCGTCTCCGCTGGAAAAGGTCCCGGTCTCCACCTCACCGAGATCGATGTAGCGGTACGCCAGTCCGGCCGACCACTGGTCGATGAACTCCCAATCGACTCCGGCCATGACGCCCCAGGCAAGGTTATCCGTGGCGTTATTCTTTGAAGTCGTTGCCTGGGTCGGAACGACAACCCGTTCCGTATCGGCATCGTTGCGGGCATAGCCGATGCTGCCACCGATGAAGGGCGTGAAGTCGCTCTCGTTGCGCCATTCCAACAGGACATTGAACAGCAAGACGATGGATTCGAGATTCGTCTCATAGTCGACGACCGGCGCACCCTGGTCTTGCACGTCAAGATCGAAGCGGAAGCGGTAGCCGCCCTCGACTTCGGTGCGTATCGGGAGGTCTTCCCAGCGATAGCCGACGACGGCCGCGATGCTGGCGACCGTGTCCGAGTCGTTCTGGGCATTCGTCGACCCGGTAAAGCCCTGGCCACTGACATCGTCGGCGTCGACGATGGAGCCAATGGCGCGCAGGCCAAGGTACAAGCCACCTTCCGACTCCTGAGCAGAGGCTGAACTGGCCGCGGCCAATGCCACGGCAACAGCCACTAAGCTTAAGCCTTTGTGCTTCATGAGATTCCCCCCGGATTCGGCCCTCAATCGACCCATGCCCCACCTTTATGCACGCGCTTGCCGCCCCCTGTCCAGGCCCGGTAGCCTTCTGGAAGCGAACTCGATCCGCGCGCTGCACAGCGATTCGCAGGAAAACCCCGTGCTTGGCAGGCGGCTTCGGCAGGGTCACCATGCCCCCCGCACGCGGCCGATGACGCCTCCGGCAGGAACGACCTCATGGCCTTGATTCTTTACGAGCGGCTCTGTGCCGATGACCGGCGCCCCAGTCCCTTTTGCTGGCGGGCCCGCTTCGCGCTGGCCCACAAGGGCCTGAAGCCGGAGATCCGCGCCATCGGCTTTGCCGAGGGCGACAGGGTCGCCTTCAGCGGCCAGACCAAGGTGCCGGTCCTGGTCGACGGCGAGACGGTGATCCACGACAGCTGGACCATCGCCTGCCACCTGGAGGACAACTACCCGGAGTCGCCCTCGCTGTTCGGCGGCGGCGGCGGACGGGCCCTGACGCGTCTGTTCAACCACTGGGCCGACGCGAGCCTGCAGGAGGCCATGGCACCGATCCTCGCGCCCTGTCTGCTGGCGGTCGTGCTGCCGGAAGACCGGGCCTACTACCGCCGCAGCCGCGAAGCCAAGTTCGGCATGACGATGGAGCAGCTGGCGGTGCGCCGGCCGGTCTACCTGGAATCGCTTCACCTGGTGCTGGAGCCGCTGCGCCAGCGCCTGACCGAGAGTTCCTTTCTCTTCGGGGAGCGGCCGGGCTACGCCGACTACCTCGCTTTCGCGGCCTTCCAGTGGGGTCGCTCGGTCTGCGATTTCGACCTGCTGGCACCGGACGACGCGGCGATCCGGAACTGGCGGACCTGCATGCTCGATCTTTTCGGCGGCCTCGCGCGTTCGGTCACCGCTTTCGAATCGGCGGCCTGAGCCGCCGGGTCACACCGCCGGGTCCTCGGCGACCTGCAGCGGAAGATCGCGCCAGCCTTCCCCGGCAGAAACCAGGCAAGTCGGACCGCCGGGCACGGTGACGAGGATCGTCCAGGTCCCTGCGGCACTGGCCAGCACCTCGAGCAGGCTGCCGGTGGCCGTCACGCCGAGGCTGACGGGATGTTCGCCGTACTTGCTGGCAAGTCGGTCGATCATGGCCTGGCGCGCGCCGCACTGCGGCGCCTGCGCCGCGGCAGGGGCAACAGAGGTCGTCGCCACGACGATGGCCAGTACGGCAGCCGACGCCGCGGCAAAGGCCGTGGACTTAAGGAGCCTCGAGCGGCTCGCTGCTGCTGTCATCTCTTTACGCATGGCTCTAACCTCCTTTCGGACGGGCGGGCGTCGCGGCCCCGGCCAAGCGACCCTGGGCGGTGCTTCGGACCCTGCCGATCCACACCTAGTCTCTCTTAGTCGCAGAAAAGGCGCGGTGGGTTTTCGCACAGGGCCAGGAAAATATTCGAGGCCGGGCCCTTTGCCCTGGCTGCCGCGGTCCCAGGCCCACCGGGCCGGGGCCGGAACGCTTCCGCGCTCTGGGCGGCGGCCGCTTTCCGATCGTTCATTCCCCGCTTCGCGCGGGGCGAAAAGTCCGCCTGTCCTGCTAAAAACGTTGGAGGCCGGCGGTCGCCCGGCAAGGGAGCCTCACGTGGCTTTGATTGCCGCGTGATTGAGGCGACCGGCGCCAGCCGTCCCGGAAATTATTCGGCGGCCGTCTCGACGGCGGTTGCGAAGCGCCGTTCCATCTCGCGGCGGCAGGCGAGAGTCGCGTCCTCGCTGTCCATCACCACGTCCTTCCAGGTGAGGCGTTTTCCCTTGGCGACAGGACGGGCCAGCTTCACCCCCTGCGCAAGACCCAGCGGCAGGTAGCCGGCGGCCAGGGAGTCGGCGGCCGGGCAGAGCTTGCCCCAGACCGTGTAACCGCCCTCGCCGTCCAGCATCTCGCCGGCCTTGAGGTCGCGCTTGGCCGTCGCCACCACGTCGCCGCGCCAGTCGCGGGCGCAGCCGGTGGCCTGCCCGTTGAGCGCGGCCTGCGCCACGGAAATGCCGAGCTCGAGGCCGATCAGGTGATAGGGCTTGTACATGGCGGCGTAGCGCCCGCTGCTGTCGGTGGCGAGGCCGTATTCGCGAAAGCAGCGCCGGGCATAGTCGGTCGGCGCCTCGAAGACCACGTAGACGCCCCAGCGCAGATCACGTTCGATGGCCCGTCCGTCGCGCTCCAGGCTGGAGATCACCTCGACCTGGCCCTTGCGGGTCAGCACGCCGCCCTCGTTGCCCGGCTTCAGCACCTCGGCGAGTTCGTCGCAGGAGACCGGCGGGAACTCGAGGCCGTCGCGCGCGGGATTGAGGCCGCAGGCATTGGCCACCGCGGCCATCTCGATGGCCGACTTGGTGCCGTCCATGAAGGAGTTGAACATCTGCGCGTTCATGCCGCCCTGGGCGGCCTCCTCGGCGGTGATGCCGTAGTGCTCCCAGACGTCGTCGGGGGTCAGCTCGTGATAGCTCGGCAGGTACTTGGTGCCCTTGCCGGCGGCGACCACCGGAAAGCCGCAGGTCCGCGACCAGTCGACCATCTCGGCAATCAGCGCCGGCTGGTCGCCGTAGGCGAGGCTGTAGACCAGGCCGGCCTCTGCCGCCTCGGCCGCCAGCAGCGGCCCGGCCAGCGCGTCGGCCTCGACGTTCACCATCACAATGTGCTTGCCGTTCCGGCGCGCCAGGCGGGCGTGGCGGATGCCCGCCGGCGGATGGCCGGTGGCGTCGATCACCACCTCGATCTCGGGCGCCGCGAAGACAGCTGCGGCGTCCTCGGTCACCCAGGTACTGGCGTTCTTAAGGGCTTCATCGAGGCCGGCGGCCGCGTACTGCTCGGCCGGCCAGCCGGTCGCCTTCAGCGACTCACGGGCCTTCTCGACGTTCAGGTCGGCGACGATGGCGACGTGGAATCCGGGAGTCAGCCGGGCCTGCGCCAGAAACATGGAGCCGAACTTGCCGGCGCCGATGAGCGCAATGCGGATGGGGCGCTGCGCGGCGGCGCGGGCCTGGAGCTGATGGTGAAGGTTCATTCGGGCGGTCCTACTCTGCGGCGCGGCCGGCGGCGACCAGCTCACTGAGGCAGTCGTCGGCCAGCGGCTCGATGGGCGTGAAATCGCGGTGCGCGATCCATTCCGGCCGCTTGAAGCGGCGGATGTGGTTGTCCACGTGGCACAGGCTCAGATAGACGATGGTGCGGCCCCAGGGCGAGATATTGGGCGGGCTGGCGTGCACCAGGTTGCAGTGGAACATCAGCACGGAGCCGGCCGGGCCGGTGGGCGCGACGCAGCCGCCTTCCTCGGCCAGGCGGGTTACCGTCTCGCGGTCCAGGGTCCACAGCGGGTAGGAGGTGGTCGCCAGGTCGTGTCCGGCCTGCTGCACCCCCTGCTTGTGGCTGCGCGGGATGAAGATCAGCGGGCCGTTGGCCGCCGTGACGTCGTCGAGGAAGAGCGCGATGTTCATCGCCCGCGGCTCCGGCATCTCGTCGTCGCGCGCCCAGGTGCCGTAATCCTGGTGCCACTGCCAGACCTCGCCGTCGAAGGCCGCCTTGGCGTTGACCTTGTACTGGTGCATGTAGACCGGGCCGTCGAGCAGCTGCATCACCGGCTCCACCAGGCGCGGATGCAGGCCGAGGCGACGGAACGGCTCGCTGTAGGTCTGCGCGGCAAAGGCGGTGCGCGGCGCACCGGAGGACTCGCGCCAGACCTCCTCGCGGTCGAGGCCGTAGACCCGCCTGGCCTCTGCGCGCAGCAGGGCCGCCTCCTCGGCTGAAAACACCTCCGGCAGGAAGAGGTAGCCTTCGCGGTCGAAGACCTCGAGCTGTTCGGCAGTGAGTTTCATGGCAGCATTCTCCCGGAGTCTTCCCAGGCAACCCTGGACGGACCGCTCACGGCCTCTTGCTTGGCGCCTAGCTTTTCCCAGCCGGCCCGCCTTGACAAGGGGCATTGCCGGAATGGAAGGCCTTCCCATTTTGCAATCCTCCCTTTATCAAGGGGCAACCCAGTTCACGATTGAGAAAGCAGGCAGATGGACGAAGAAGTCTTCAACATGGAGCTGCGCAAGTTCCTGAAAAAGGTCGGCGTGACCTCCCAGCGCGAGATCGAGACCGCGGTGCGCGGGGCCCTCGAGAGCGGCAAGCTGAAGGGCTCGGAAAGCCTGAAGGTCAAGGCCGTGCTGACCATCGAAAGGCTCGGCGTCAGCCACGATATCGACGGCGAGATCAAGCTGGGCTGATCACTCCGCTGCAAAGGACGGCGGCAGCGGCAGGCCCTTCTCGGCCATGACCCGGCGGGCGCGGTCGGGATAGTCGGTGATGATGCCGTCGACGCCGAAATCGATCAGCGAGGCCATGTCCACCGGATCGTTCACCGTCCAGACCACGACGCGCAGGCCGAGGGCCTGCGCCTCCTTCAGGT
>JBFGUI010000085.1:0-14650 GCA_041565695.1 Kiloniellaceae bacterium | reverse complement strand
GCCGCCTCCGAAGTCACCGAGGCGAGCTGCAGCACCACGGCACCGGGCGTCAGGGCGGCGGTCTGGGTCGATCCGGCTGCCGCCGAAGGGCTCGGGAGCGGCGCGTCGGAGGGCTCGCCGTCGGCGGTCTCCAGCGGCGTCCGCTCGAGCAGCGCGGCGATCTGGTCCTCGCTGCCGTCGTCGGTCTGCGGCTTGGGGATCGGCCGGGCGATCTCCGCCTCGGCCGGTTGCGCCGCCTCGGGCGTCTCGGGCGCCACGGGCGTGTCGGGCGTCTCGGGCGCCGCCGCGGCCGCCGGGCTCTCAGCCGGCACTTCACCCGACGGCGGCAGGGTCTCCTCGCCGCCCTGCAGCGCGATCTGCGGCGCGGCCGGTGCGATGGTCGCGGGCGGCGCCGGGGTCTCCGGCGGCGGCAGCAGGCGCTCGACCCTGCCCTCGCCGGCCTCGTTCTCGCCCTCGTTCAATACGGCGATCCCCTGGTGCGGCACCTCCATGCCGCCGGGCTGCTCCGGCTTCACCTTTTCCGGCATCGGCTCGGCGACCACCAGCGGCAGGTCCTCGCTCGCCATCTTGCCGGTGCCCCAGGTGTAGGCGTACCAGACGATGGCGCCGAAGCAGAAGATCGCCGCCAGGGCGGTGACCGCCGGCACCAGGCTGCGGCGCCCGCGCAGGTCGGCTTCCAGCTCCTCGGTATCCTGGGCGAAGGCGGCGCTGCGGCTGTCGCGCATCGTCTCGCGGTCCTCGCCGTAGACGATGCGGCGCATGCCCTCCTCGCTGAAGGCCGGCCGCTCCGAATGCAGGTCGTCGTCGCGCCGGCCCGGTCCCGATCCGCTCGCCACTAACGCATCTCCTCAACCGGCGTCACGCCGAAAACCCCGAGGCCGGAGGCGACCACGAAGGCCACCGCCTGGACCAGCGCCAGGCGCGCTGCCGTCATCGCCGGGTCGTCCGGCAGCAGGAAGCGCAGCTCGGCATTGTCCTTGCCCTTGGTCCAGAGCCCGTGGAAGGCCCCCGCCAGATCGTAGAGATAGAAGGCCACCCTGTGAGGTTCATGCGCATCCGCCGCGGATTCGAGCAGACGGGGCCATTCCGCCAACAGCTTAATCAGATCAAGCTCCCCCGAGTCGGTCAAGCGATTGAGGTCGGCCCCCGCCAGGACCACAGGATCTAGCGAAAGCCCCGGCATCTCCGCCGCCGCGTGGCGCAGCACCGAGCAGCAGCGGGCGTGGCAGTACTGGACGTAGAACACCGGGTTGTCGCGCGACTGCTCCATGACCTCGACCAGGTCGAAATCCAGCGCGGCGTCGTTCTTGCGGGTCAGCATGATGAAGCGGACCACGTCCTTGCCGACCTCCTCGATCACCTCGCGCAGGGTGACGAAGGTGCCGGCGCGCTTGGACATCTTCACCAGCTCGCCGCCGCGCTTCAGGTTGACCAGCTGGCAGATCTTCACGTCCAGCTCGCCCCTGCCCTCGGTCAGCGCCTTGACGCCCGCCGTCATGCGCTTGATGTAGCCGCTGTGGTCGGCGCCCCAGACGTCGATCATCAGCGCAAAGCCGCGGCGGAACTTGTCCAGGTGGTAGGCCATGTCGCCGGCGAAGTAGGTCCAGGAGCCGTCGGACTTCTTCAGCGCCCGGTCGACGTCGTCGCCGAACTCGGTCGCCTTGAACAGCAGCTGCGGACGCGGCTCCCAGTCTTCCGGCGTCTTGCCCTTGGGCGGCTCCAGGACGCCGGTGTAGGTCAGGCCGCGGGCCTCCAGCGTTTTCAGCACCTCCTCGACGCCGCCGGCCTCGACCAGCTTGCGCTCGGAGGAGAAGACGTCCTGGTGCACGCCGAGGAAGTCCAGGTCGGCGCGGATCAGGTCCATCATGGAATCGATGGCGAAGCGCCGCACCTCCGGCAGCCAGACCTCCTCCGGCTGGCCGAGCCACCTGTCGCCGTCGCGCGCGGCCAGCGCCTTGCCGGTGTCCTTCAGGTAGTCGCCGGGATAGAGGCCCTCGGGGATCGCGCCGATGTCCTCGCCGAGCGCCTCGCGGTAGCGCAGGTAGGCCGAGCGCGCCAGGGTGTCGACCTGCCCGCCGGCGTCGTTGATGTAGTATTCCTTGGTGACCCTGTAGCCGACCTTGGCGAGCAGCCCGGCCAGGGCGTCGCCGACCACCGCGCCGCGGGCGTGGCCGACGGTGAGCGGCCCCGTCGGGTTGGTGGAGACGTACTCGACGTTGACCGCCTGGCCCGCGCCCATGTCGCTGGCGCCGTAGGCGGTGCCTTCTTTCAAGATCTCGGCGAGGCGCGCGTACCACACGTCCGGCGCCAGGGTCAGGTTGATGAAGCCCGGCCCGGCGACCTCGACGGCGGTGACCTCCTCGATCTTCCCGAGCCGCGCGGCCAGAGCCTCGGCCAGATCGCGCGGCTTCTTGCCCGCCGCCTTGGCCAGCACCATGGCCGCGTTGGTCGAGAGGTCGCCGTGGCTGCGCTCGCGCGGCGGCTCTACCGCCACGCGGCCGTAGTCGAGCCCGCCGGGCAGCTCCCCGGCCTGCGCCATGTCTTCCAGCTCGCCGACAACGACGTCCTTGAAGTGTTTGAAAAGGTTCATGCGTTTCTGACTCGGATATCGAAATTCTTGGCGTGCTCGTCGAGCGCGTAGCGGTCGGTCATGCCGGCGATGTAGTCGGCCACCAGGCGCGCCCGCGCCGCCTCCGGCAGGTCCCGCGCCTCGGCCTGCCACTCGTCGGGCAGGCAGTCCGGCCGCGCCAGGTAGTGGTCGAAGAGCTCGCGCACCACCCGCCTCGCCTTCGAGGTCATGCGGTTCACCTTGTAGTGGCGGTACATGCGCTGGAAGAGGAAGGTCCGCAGCGCGCGGTCGTTCTGGCGCATCTCGTCGGAAAAGGCAACCAGCGGCGCCGGGAGCGCGCGCACCGCCGCGGCGCTGTCCGGCCGCAGCTCGGCGATGCGCCGCCGGGTCTCGGCCAGCAGGTCGGTGACCATGAGATCGATCACGCGCCGGATGGTCTCGTGGATGACCCGGCTCTCCTCCAGGCCGGGATAGCGCGCCTCCACCTCAGCGAGCACCGGTCCCACCGAGGGCAGGTCGCGCAGGTCGTCGAGGGAGAACAGCCTGGCGCGCAGGCCGTCGTCGATGTCGTGGTTGTTGTAGGCGATGTCGTCGGCAAGCGCCGCCACCTGGGCCTCCGCCGAAGCGAAGGTGTCGAGCTCCAGGTCGCGCTTGTCGCGGCAGTAGGCGGCAACGGTCGCCGGCACGCTTTCGCCGTCGCGGGCATTGGGCCCGGCCCCGGGACCGACGAGCGGCCCGTTGTGCTTGACGATGCCCTCCAGCGTCTCCCAGGTCAGGTTGAGGCCGTCGAACTCGGCGTAGCGCCGCTCCAGCAGGGTCAGGATGCGGAAGGTCTGCTCGTTGTGGTCGAAGCCGCCGTGGGGCGCCATGGCCTGGTTGAGGGCGTCCTCGCCGGCATGGCCGAAGCAGGTGTGGCCGAAGTCGTGGGCCAGGGCGACCGCCTCGGCGAGGTCCTCGTTGAGGCCCAGCGCGCGGCTGATCGAGCGGGCGATCTGCGCCACCTCGATGGAGTGGGTCAGGCGGGTGCGGTAGTAGTCGCCCTCGTGGTAGACGAAGACCTGGGTCTTGTACTTGAGGCGCCGGAAGGCCCCGGCGTGGACGATGCGGTCCCGGTCGCGCTGGAAGCAGGTGCGCGTCGGGCTCTCCGGCTCGGCGAAATCACGGCCCCGGCTCTCCTCGGGCCGGCAGGCGAAGGCGGCGGCGGGACTCGGGTGCAGCATGGGCGCGAAGGTAGGGCCTCGGCGAAGCATAAGCAATGGCGGTTTTCTGCGGGATTCGGCTGGTCATCAGCAGCCCGCCGGACGGTCATTTGACAAGCTGCCCCCAGTCCCTACATCTTGGGTGGAATTGTTCCGTCCGTCACCCTCGGCCCCCGAGCCGAGGGTCCAGGGCGAGCGACGGAAAGGTTGCCCTGGATTGCCGGGTCAAGCCCGGCAATGACGTTTGGAGAATGTGGCGCGGGCGGCGCCAGATCGAGGATTGAATGACGGAAGTGGCGGAAAAGCAGGCGTTTTCCTTGACCGCGCGGGCGGCCCGGCGGGTCGCCTGGCTGATCGAGCAGGAGGGCCAGAAAGGTCAGAAGGGCCTCATGCTGCGCGTCGCCGTCTCCGGCGGCGGCTGCTCCGGCTTCCAGTACGGCTTTTCCTTCGACGATACGGTGAACCCGGACGACCGCACCTTCGAGCGCGACGGCGTCGTCACCGTGATCGACGAGACCTCGCTGGAGCTGCTGGCAGGGGCCGAGGTCGACTACGTCGAGGACCTCGGCGGCTCCTCCTTCCAGATCAAGAACCCCAACGCCTCCTCGTCCTGCGGCTGCGGTTCCTCCTTTGCGGTCTGAGCCGGGTCCGGTGCGATGACCAGCATCGCGACCTGGAACGTGAACTCCATAAAGGCGCGCCTGCCCAACGTGCTGGACTGGCTGAAGTCGGCCCGGCCGGATGTGGCGCTGCTGCAGGAGCTGAAGTGTATCGAAGAGAACTTTCCGCGCCTGGAGATCGAGGACCTCGGCTACAACGTCGCGGTGCACGGCCAGAAGAGCTATAACGGCGTGGCCATCCTCTCCAGGATGCCGCTGGAGGATGTTCTGGTCGGACTGCCCGGCGACGGGAAGGACGAACAGGCGCGCTACCTGGAAGCGACGGTGAACGGCTTTCGCGTCGCCTCGATCTACCTGCCCAACGGCAACCCCATCGGAACCGGGAAGTTCGACTACAAGCTGGCCTGGATGGACCGGCTGATCCGCCACGCGGAAATGCTGCTGGCCAGCGAGCAGCCGGTGGTCCTCGGCGGCGACTACAACGTCATCCCGCAGGACGAGGACGTCTGGGACCCGCGCGCCTTCGCCAAGGACGCCCTGGCGCAGCCGGAAAGCCGCAGCCGATTCCGCACGCTGCTGAACCTCGGCTTCACCGAGGCGCTGCGCGCGCTGCACAGCGAGCCGCACCTCTACACCTTCTGGGACTACCAGGGCGGCGGCTGGCAGAACGACCACGGCCTGAGGATCGACCACTTCCTGCTGTCGCCGCAGGCCGCCGACCGGCTGGAAGCCTGTGACATCGACCGCGAGCCGCGCGGCAAGCCCAAGGCCTCGGACCACACGCCGGTCGTCTGCAGGCTGCGCGACGCCGCGTAGTAGACGCCATGCCGTTCATTCCGCTGCACGACACCACGCCGCGCTACCTCATCGCGCGGCCCTGGACCACCTGGGCGCTGATCGTCGTCTGCATCGCCATGTTCTTCCTCCAGGTCTCCGGCGGCGAGCGCGGCTTCATCGGGCTGGTCTACGGCCTCGGCGTGATCCCGGCGGTGCTGACCGGCGGGGCCGAGCTGGCCGAGGGCCTGGCCGCCGCCGATCCGCTGGTCACCCTGCTGTCCTACCAGTTCCTGCACGGCGACTTCCTGCACCTGGCGGGCAACATGCTGTACCTCTGGGTGTTCGGCGACAACGTCGAAGACGCCATGGGGCACCTGCGCTTCCTGGTCTTCTACCTGCTCTGCGGCGTGCTGGCGGCGCTCGCCCAGGTCGCCATCGATCCGGCCAACGCGACGCCGCTGATCGGCGCCAGCGGAGCGATCTCCGGCGTGCTCGGCGCCTATCTCGTGCTGCACCCCAAGGCGCGGGTGCTGGTGCCGATCGGCTTCATTCCGCTCTACCTGCCGGCCTGGCTGCTGCTGATCTTCTGGTTCGGCTTCCAGTTCCTCGCCGCCTTGGGCGGCCCGGCGGCGGACAACGTCGGCTGGTGGGCGCACATCGGCGGCTTCGTCGCCGGCCTGGTCCTGATCTTCCCCTTCCGCTACAAGGCGGTGCCGCTGTTCGGTCTCGGCGACCCGCCCGGCGGCGTCACCCTGCGGCGCGACATGCGCTGGCACCGGCCCGACGGAACGGACGCCTGGCGCGACGAGGATCCGCCGTCCAACCGCGGCCCCTGGGGCTGAGCGGACTGCCGCGCTACAGCGCCTTCGGCAGGTAGCGGGCGTACCAGGCGGAGATCAGCAGCACCAGACCCAGCACCACGAAGACCGAGGAGAGCGGCGCGACGGTGAGGACCGCCGCGTAGGCCGCCGCCGGCAAGAGCTGCGAGGCCTCGATGTAGGTGCGGAACACCGAGGTCATCTCCGAGCGTTCGTAGTGATGCACGGCGCGCAGGAAGGGAATGTTGCCCAGCGCATCCAGTGCCGTCGCACCGACTGCGGCGAAGACGAACAAGCAAGCCAAGACGATAGGACCCGGCTGCAGCAGGCCGGCGCCGATCGAGACCGCTCCGGTCAGGATCGCGGCGGCGATGATGATTCGCCGGATGCCGTGGCGCTGGCCCAGCCGGCCGACCAGCGGCGCGAAAAACAGCAGCCCCTGCCCCGCCGAGAGCATCACCGCGACGATGGCGTCGCCGCCGCCGTTCTGGATGATGTAGAGCGGCGGATAGACGAAGAAGGTGGTCCAGAAGGTTGAGCGGCCGAAGGGGATGATCCAGGCGAGGCGCAGGCGCGGCTGGTCGAGGTAGCGCCGGATGTTGCGCCACGGCATCGGCGGGCGCTGGCGCGCCGGCGCCACGGTCGGGTTCTCGACGATGCGCAGGTACCAGAAGTAGCCGAAGGCGAAGAGCGCGAAGGCCGCGCTCAGCAGGCAGACCGGCAAGAGGCCGAAGCTGGTGTAGAGGAAGATGCCGAGCGCCGGGCCGATGAACCAGGAGATGCCGAGAAAGGCGAGCCGCAGCGGCTCGCTGGCGACGAAGTCGCGCTTGCGGATGTAGTCGAGGATGTAGAGGTTGAGCGCGATGTTGACGCAGACCACGGCGAGGCTGCGCACCTGCAGCGCGGTGACGAAGGGCGCCACCTCCGACAGCAGCATCAGGAGCGGCGCCGCGACCATGCAGAGGGTGCCGGCGGAGAAGATCCACTTGCGCCGCAGGGAGAGCAGCAGCAGCGGCACCATGAAGGAGGTCGCGAAGGCGACGATCCCGACGCCGGCGTAGACCAGGCTGATGGTCTGGGCATCGCGCAGCAGGGCGTTGGCCTCCAGCGGGATGACGCCGGCGATGACCGCGCGCGAGAAGGCCTCGACGGCGGACAGCAACGCGAACTCGCGCGCGCCCGGCCGGCCGACCACGCGCAGCCACATAGGAAAGCGGATTTCCAAGGTGACGAGACCCTGCCGAATGAACGCGCCGCCGGCCGGCAAGCCGTCGCTGCACGACGGGCCACAGGCCTTCGGCCGTCACAAGGTGTCGGATTTCTCGGCGCTTGGCCAGAGGGTCAGGCAGGCCGGCGGCGGAAGAGGATGTGGCCTCCGCCGCGTCAGGCCGAGGACTTGATCGCCGGCAGCACGTCGCCCAGCACGCGGGCGACCTCCGCCGGCTCGGCCCTGAACTGCAGGCCGACCAGGCGGCCGCGCTGCCACTCGACGGTGGCCGAGAGCTCCGCGAAGCGGTCGCCCATCAGGGTGACGGTGCCGGCGCAGTCCCGCGCCTCGCTGAGCGCGACCTTGGCGCCGCCCAGCGACATGTTGAGAATGGTGCAGGCCATCCGGCCCTTGGCGCCCTGCAGCGTGCCGGGCCACAGCACCGAGCGGCGCAGATAGTGCCGCCGGCCCTCGTCGTCGCCGAGGCGCGCGAGGATGTCCTGGAACACCGCGTCCTGGGTTTCCGGATCGCCCTGGAACCGCAGGTCGGCGTAGTTGCCGTCAGAGTCCATCACGCGGCAGGCCAGCTGCCCGAAATCGGCAATCGCCAGGAAGAGGTCCTCGGCCTCGCCGAGCGGACCGCCGAGGCGCACCTGCGCGCCCCTGCGCGACAGCGTGACGACCTCGCAGTCGATGGTGCCGTCATCGCTCTGCAGCTTGCCAGGCTGCTCGAGAGCGACCTGCTGTTCGACTAGAACCAGTTCTGCCATGTGAAAGCCACCCGCAGAGGGCCTCCGATCCAATCCCGCCGGGCCCGTTGGGCCTGGTGCGTCCATCGCAACCTGCGGTCAGTATCCCGCCGGTCTGTTAACAAGTGGCGAAGAGGGCAAATCGCCACAAATGCCTGGAATCTCGGGACAAAAGCGACGGATTTCCGCGCCTTGCGGCTAGTCCGCGGCGGCCGGGTCGGCCGGCGTGAAGACCGGCCCGCCGGGCATGATGCGCAAGCCCGGCCGAAGCTTGCGGAAGGCCAGCTCGCGGTTGTCGAGGATCACCGGTCCGGGCGCGACCACCACCAGCACCGCCTCGGCGAGCGGCTGGAAGTCGGCGCGGAAATGCACCGAGGACTTCAAGGCCAGGATCTTCTGGGCGGCCGGCTCGATGCCGAGGTGGCGCAGCATGGCCTGGTCGGCGAGCTGCACCTTGGCCGAGGCGACGGCCACCCTGACGCCGTCCTTCTCCAGCAGCGCCGTGGGGCCGAGCTGCATATGGGCGCCCTTGTAGAAGGGGCCGGTGCCGGTCACCCGGCCGTCGCCGAGGCGCAGCACCTCGAAGGTTCCCTGGTAGGACGCATCGCCCGGCACGCGGGAGTGGCCGCCGAGCGCCACGGTGATCTCCGCCCCGACGCCGGCCGCGTGCGCCGCCTCGGCCACCGCCGGGTCGTAGATGTTGGCGAGCACCGCGCCCTCGGCGCCTTCGTCGATGAGGGCGCGCAGCAGCCCCGTGGTGTCGGCGTTGGCGCCGCCGCCGGGGTTGTCCTGGGCATCGGCCAGCACCACCGGCTTGCTGGTATAGCGGGCGATGCGCATGGCCTCGCGCACCGCCTCGGCCGGCTTCAGGGCCTCCAGGGCGAAGGCGGACTCGCGCTCGACGGCCGCCTCGTAAAGGTTGTCTGCCGCCGCGTCGGCGGCTTCCTGCGAGGTGGCGTAGGCGAGCAGCGAGGCGCCGGCGCCGGGGAAGTCGGCCGGGCAGAAGCCGCAGGCGAAGGAAACCCCGGTGACGCCCGGCTCGCGGGCCAGCAGCTTGACCTCGCGGTAGATCTCCTTGGCCGGGCCCTCGTAGGTGCAGCCGCTGGTCAGCGGGATCATGAAGGGCAGCTGGCGGTAGGCCTTGCAGCGCCCGCCCTCGCCGCGGATCAGCGCATCGAGCTGCACCGCCGAGCGCCGCCCGGTCGCCGCCATGTCGACGTGCGGATAGGTGCGGTAGATGTCGAGGATATCGGCATGCTCGACCATCTCCGGCGTCACGTTGGCGTGCAGGTCGAGGCTCACAGCGATCGGCAGGTCGGGGCCGACCAGCGCGCGCACGCGGGCCAGCATCTCGCCCTCGCCGTCGTCGACGTGCTCGGCCACCATGGCACCGTGCAGGTCGAGATAGAGCCCGTCGAGATCCTTCAGCTTGGCCAGGTCCTCGAGGATCATGGCGACGATGCGCTCGTAGGCGTCTTCCGTCACATGGGCCGAGGGCGTGGCGTTGGCCCAGGCGAGCGGCAGCAGCTCGTGGCCCTGCTGCCGGGCCGCCTCGACGTAGCCGGCCACCGGGATGTTCATGCCGGCGATGGTGTCGAACAGCGCCGCCCCGCGGGTCAGCCCCGGCCAGGCCCCGGGGCGCACGAAATCCTCGTAGGTCGCCTTCGACGGCGCGAAGGTGTTGGTCTCGTGCTGGAACCCGCCGAAGGCGATGCGTGCCATGTCTCGCCGCCGCTGTTCGCCTCAGATATCCGCGTAGCAGTGCTTCTCGGCGGCGCCGCCCGGGTGCGTCACCGCGCCCTTGAAGGCCGGGCCGACCGTTGCCGCGTAACGCCACAGGGCGCCGGACTGGTAGTCGTGCTCGCGCGGCTGCCACGTCTCGCGGCGCTTGGCCAGCTCCGCGTCGGAGAGCTCGACGTCGATGGTGCCGGCCTCGGCATCGATGACGATGACGTCGCCGTCCTCGAGCAGGCCGATGGGCCCGCCGACCGCCGCTTCCGGCCCGACATGGCCGATGCAGAAGCCGCGCGTCGCGCCGGAGAAACGGCCGTCGGTGATCAGCGCCACCTTGTCGCCCATTCCCTGGCCGTAGATCGCCGAGGTGGTGGAGAGCATCTCGCGCATGCCGGGGCCGCCCTTGGGACCCTCGTAGCGGATCACCAGCACCTCGCCTTCCTTGTACTGGCGCTTCTCGACCGCCTCGAAGCAGTCCTCCTCGCAGTCGAACACGCGGGCGGGCCCGCGGAACTTCTGGTTCTTCATGCCGGCCACCTTCACGATGGCGCCTTCCGGCGCGAGGTTGCCCGTGAGGCCGACCACGCCGCCGGTCGGGGTGATCGGGTCGGAACAGCGCCGCACCACGTCCTGGTCCTCGGGGAACCGGACGTCCTCCAGAATGTCGCCGATGGTCTTGCCGGTAACGCTGAGGCAGTCGCCGTGCAGGTAGCCGCCCTCCAGCAGCGCCTTCATGATCACCTGCACGCCGCCGATCTCGTAAAGGTCCTTGGCGACGTAGCGGCCGCCCGGCTTCAAGTCGGCGATGTAGGGGGTGGTGCGGAAGATGTCGGCCACGGCCTGCAGGTCGAAGTCGATGCCGGCCTCGTGGGCGATGGCCGGCAGGTGCAGGCCGGCGTTGGTCGAGCCGCCGGAGCAGGCGACGATGCGCGCGGCGTTCTCCAGCGACCTGCGGGTCACCAGGTCGCGCGGGCGGATGCCCTGGGCCAGGGCGTGCATCACCGCGTGGCCCGCGGCCTCGGCATAGGCGTCACGCGATTCATAGGGCGCCGGCGCGCCGGCCGAGCCCGGAATGGCGATGCCCAGGGCCTCCGACACGCAGGCCATGGTGTTGGCGGTGAACTGGCCGCCGCAGGAGCCGGCGGAGGGACAGGCCACGCATTCAACCTTGTGCAGTTCCTCGTCCGACATGGTGCCGGCCGAGTGCGCGCCGACCGCCTCGAAGACGTCCTGCACGGTGATGTCCTTGCCCTTGTAGCGGCCCGGCAGGATCGAGCCGCCGTACATGAAGACCGAGGGCACGTTCAGGCGCACCATGGCCATCATCATGCCGGGCAGCGACTTGTCGCAGCCGGCCAGGCCGACCAGGGCGTCGTAGCAGTGGCCGCGCATGGTGAGCTCGACGGAATCGGCGATCAGGTCGCGGCTGACCAGGGAGGACTTCATGCCCTGGTGGCCCATGGCGATGCCGTCGGTCACGGTGATGGTGCAGAACTCGCGCGGGGTACCGGCGGCGGCCTTGACGCCCAGCTTCACCGCCTGGGCCTGGCGCGACAGCGCGATGTTGCAGGGCGCCGCCTCGTTCCAGCAGGTCGCCACGCCGACGAAGGGCTGGGCGATCTCCTCCTCCGTCATGCCCATGGCATAGTAGTAGGAGCGATGCGGCGCGCTCTGCGGGCCGACCGAGACGTAGCGGCTCGGCAGCTTGGACTTGTCGAAGGTCGGATTGGACTTGGAATCGAGCGGCATGGTCGGACGGCTCCCTCTTTGATCCCCTGGTTTTCTTTGAGATTTAGCGCGGAGGATAGCGGGCGGCACCGGACGCCACCACCGCGAAATGCGAATGCCGCCATGCACGAGGGGGCCGGCTTGCGCCGGCCCTCTCAGAGGACTGAAATCAGAATTCCGGTATCAGCCGCGCCGGGACAGCAGCTTCCAGGCCAGCGGCAGGCTGGCGGCCACCAGGGCTAGCTTCAAGACGTCGCCGGGCACGAAGGGGATGAGGCCCCAGTCCAGGATCGGCTTGTCCCAGCCGAACAGAGTGCCGAGCCAGAACAGGCCCGGCAGGTAGATCAGCGCGTTGGCGATCAGCATGGCGATGACCGCCGTGACCACGTTGCGGTCCCAGCCGCGCTCGGCGAGGCCGCCGCAGGCCGCCGCCGCCAGCACGTAGCCGATCAGGTAGCCGCCGGTCGGGCCCGCCATGTAGGCCAGGCCGATGCCCTTTTCCGGGGTGCCGGCGAAAACCGGCAGCCCCAGGGCGCCCTCGGCCAGGTAGAGCAGCACGGTGGCCGCGCCGAGGCGCCAGCCGAAGGCCATGCCGATGGCGAGCACGCCGAAGGTACCCATGGTGACCGGCACCGGATAGAAGGGCACCTGGATCTTGGCGCAGGCCCAGAGGAACAGCGATCCGGCCAGCGCCAGCAGCGCGGCGCGCAGCAGGCCGTTCATCTCCCCCAGTCGGCCCCGGCTGGGCCACAGCGCCAGCGCCAAGGTGTCGTGCCGTGCTTGCAAAGCCGTCATGGTGTCCGCTTCCCCTTCATTGTCGGTGTTCTGACCAAAAGCCCCTCACCCTCCCGCTTCGCGGGCCCCTCCCTCTCCCCACGGGGGAGAGGGCTGCTGAAGCTTGGCGAGCCTTAAGGCGAGCCTAGCTGAAGCCGGGTGAGGGGGACTCGATCGGTCGCCAAACCCAAGCGCATCTTACAGCGCCCGGCGATAGGTGCTGTCAAGTGTCAGGTCCTTGCGCGGCCCCGCGACGCGCCACACCACGCGCCAGGAATCCGGGCCGAGCACGGTGAAGCTGCCCTCGTAGCGGTCGGGATCGCAGAGGTGGGTGCAGTCCCAGCGGCCACCCGAGAGGTCCAGCTCGTGAAACAGCCGGCCGTCGCCGAAGCGGACCACGGCGCGGCCGGCTTCGGGAAAGGCGTAGCGGTAGGACTGCAGGGCCGGGCCCTCGTGCTGAGGATTGGCGCGCTCGCCGATCACCAGGCGACCCTTCTCGCTGTAGTGCAGATCGTTCGGGCCGTCGGGACTGAACACGGCACTGCCGGTCAATTCCCCCTGCTGGCCGGCACGGCGGTCGTCGAGCCGGCGCGAGAGCCACCATACACCTTGAAGAAAACCCTTCAAGTCTTTGATATGAATGATAGTATCTTGCTCACCCACGGTGTTATCCCGGACCTTATGCGGAGGCGAGACGCTCCAGCGCGGACTGCAGCTTCGACATTGCCTGCTGGCTGTCGGCGAGGCGCTCGCGCTGTTCCTCGACCACATCCTCCGGCGCCTTGGCGAGGAACTGCTGGTTCGAGAGCTTCTTGTCGAGCTTGGTGATCTCGCCCTTCAGCTTGTCCATTTCCTTCTTCAGCCGCGCCTGCTCCTGCGCCAGGTCGATGACCTCGGCCAGCGGCAGCACCAGGGTGCACTCGTCGAGCACGTCCTGCACCGAGCCCCGGGGCACGGCCTGGTCGAAGGCGATGGTCTCGACCCGCGCCAGGGTCTTGATCAGCGCCTCGTGGTCGACGATGCGCGCCTTGGAGTCGGCGGAGGCCTCGTTGACGATGAGGGCGATGCGTGCGCCCGGCGGCACGTTCATCTCCGAGCGCACGGCCCGGATCTGGCCGATCATGCGCACCACCCAGCCGAGCGTGGCATCGGCCTCGCCGTCCGCAAGATCCTCGCCGAAGGCCGGCCAGGCCGACAGCGTCATGAGACTCGCGTCCCCCTCGCCGGTCTGCTGCCAGAGTTCCTCGGTGAGGAAGGGCATGATCGGGTGCAGCAGGAACAGCGCCTGGTGCAGCACCCAGAGCGCGGTCGCGCGGGTCTCGCCCTGGGCCACTGCGTCGTCGCCCTGCAGCAGCGGCTTGGCGAACTCCAGGTACCAGTCGCAGTAGGTGTTCCAGATGAACTGGTAGAGCGCCTGGGCCGCCTCGTTGAAGCGGTAGTCCTCGATGGCGCGGCGCACCCTGGGCTCGACCTGGGACAGCTGGCTGACGATCCAGCGGTTGACGCGCTGGGTATTGGCCGCCGGGTCGAAGTCGGCGGGGTAGCGGCAGTCGTTCATCTCGCAGAAGCGCGCCGCGTTCCAGATCTTGGTGCAGAAGTTGCGATAGCCCTCGATGCGACTCTCCGACAGCTTCACGTCGCGGCCCTGCGCGGCCAGCGCCGTCAGGGTGAAGCGCACCGCGTCGGCGCCGAACTTGTCGATCAGGTCCAGGGGGTCCATCACGTTGCCCTTGGACTTCGACATCTTCTGCCCCTTCTCGTCGCGCACCAGGGCATGGATGTAGACGGTGTGGAACGGCACCTCGCCGTCCATGAAGTGCAGGCCGCTCATCATCATGCGGGCGACCCAGAAGAAGATGATGTCGAAGCCGGTGACCAGCACGTCGCCCGGGTAGTAGCGCTTGAGGGCCGCAGTCTCTTCCGGCCAGCCCAGCGTCGAGAAGGGCCACAGCGCCGAGGAGAACCAGGTGTCGAGCACGTCGGGATCGCGGGTCAGCTCCACCGCCTTGCCGTAGTGCTGCTCGGCGGCCGCGGCAGCCTCGGCCTCGTCGTGGGCGACGAAGACCGCGCCGTCCGGCCCGTACCAGGCCGGCACCTGGTGGCCCCACCACAGCTGGCGCGAGATGCACCAGGGCTGGATGTTGCGCATCCACTCGTAATAGGTCTTCTCCCACTGCCTGGGCACGAAGACCGTCTTGCCCTGCTCCACCGCGGCGATGGCCGGCTTGGCCAGCTCTTCGGCGTTCACGTACCACTGGTCAGTCAGGTAGGGCTCGATGGCCACGTGGGAGCGGTCGCCGTGCGGCACCATGTGGCGGTGCGCGTCGATCTTCTCGAGCAGGCCCTCGGCCTCCATGTCGGCGACCACCTTCTTGCGCGCCTCGAAGCGGTCGAGGCCGCGGTAGGCTTCCGGCACCGCGTCGTTCATCCGCGCGTCGCGGTCGAAGACGTTGATCATCTCCAGGTCGTGGCGCT
>JBFGUI010000084.1:0-14691 GCA_041565695.1 Kiloniellaceae bacterium | reverse complement strand
GGTGGTGCGCGCCGAGGGCCCGGAGCGCCTGCTCGGCGAGTGGTGGAGCCTCGACCCGGCCCGTGATGGTTTGGGGGCCGGCGACGCCCCGCCGCGCGACTACTTCCGCGTCGAGGACGAGGACGGCCGCCGCTACTGGCTCTACCGCAGCGCCGGCCGCTGGTTCCTGCACGGGCTGTTCGGGTGAGGGGGCGCAACAGAAAATCCCTCGCCCCTTTGGGGAGAGGGTTGCGCAGGCTTGGCGAGCGTCAGCGAGCCTAGCCGAAGCTGGGTGAGGGGAAAGCGGTGTCGCAGGCACGTGATCTGAGACGGAACCAGACGACGGCGGAGCAGAAGCTCTGGGCGCGGCTGCGTGATCGGCAGCTGGCGGGATACAAGTTCAAACGCCAGGAGCCACGCGGCCCCTACGTCGTGGATTTCGCCTGTCTGCGCAAAAAGCTGATTGTCGAAGTCGATGGCGGACAACATGCCGATCCCCTTCGGCGTGCGAAGGATCGTGTGCGCAGTGTCTGGCTACAAGCCAATGGCTATCGCGTCCTGCGTTTCTGGAATCACGAGGTGATGGAAAACATCGAAGGTGTCCTGGTCAGGATCGAAGAGGCGCTGGGCGACCGGAGGCCCCCTCACCCCGGCCCTCTCCCCGGCGGAGAGAGGGAGTAATGGCGAGGCCGCTGCTCGAGAAGAATCCCTCGCCCCAGCGGGGAGAGGGTTGTGCAGCCTTAGTGGGGTCGAAGACCGAACTTAGGCGGAGCTGGGTGAGGGGGCTTCCGTGACCCAGGCCCCCACCGCCATGCCCGCCTATGTCCCGCTCGAGGTGACCAGCAACTATTCCTTCCTGCGTTCCGGCTCGCATCCGGAGGAGCTGGTGCTGGGCGCGGCGGCGCTGGGGCTGCCGGCGATCGCCATTGCCGACCGCAACACCCTCGCCGGCGTCGTGCGCGCCCACGTCGCGGCCAGGGAAGTGGGGATCCAGCTGATCGTCGGTGCGCGGCTGGTGCCTGAAGACGGTGCGGAGGTACTCTGCTTTCCGACCGATCGCGCCGCCTACGCGCGGCTCTGCCGCCTGCTCACCCTGGGCAAGCGCCGCGCGGAAAAGGGCAACTGCCTCTTCTCGCTCGACGAGGTGATGGAGCACGGCAAGGGGCAGGTTTTCGTGGTCTTGCCGGAGGGGGCCGTCGAAGACGCGCTGCGCCGCCTGGCCGAATCTTTCCCCGGCAGCGTCTTTCTCGGCGCGCGCGCCCTCTACCGGGGCGACGACCAGCGGCGCCTCGCCGCCCTGGCGGCGTTGGCGAGCGCGACAGGCGTCGGCCTCGTCGCCTGCAACGACGTGCGCCTGCACCAGGCGAGCCGCAAGCCGCTGCTCGACGTGGTGACGTGCATCCGCGAAGGCTGCACCATCGACACCGCCGGCTACCGCCTCGCGGCCAATGCCGAGTGCTATCTGAAGAAGCCCGACGACATGGCGCATCTCTTCCGCCACCACCCGGAAGCCCTCGCCAACACCCTCGCCGTCGCGCGGCGCTGCCGCTTCTCCCTGGAGGAGCTGCGCCACGACTATCCCGAGGAACTGACGACGGAGGGCCGCACGCCGCAGCAGGAGCTCGAACACCTCACCTGGATCGGCGCCAAGCGCCGCTATCCGGACGGTGTGCCCAAGAGCGTCGAGGCGGCGATCCGCCACGAGCTCGATCTCATCGGCCAGCTCGACTACGCGCCCTATTTCCTCACCGTCGAGGACGTGGTGCGCTTCGCCCGTGCCCAGGGCATCCTCTGCCAGGGCCGCGGCTCGGCGGCCAACTCGGCGGTCTGCTTCTGCCTCGGCATCACCGAGGTCGACCCGGCGCGCATGGACCTGCTGTTCGAGCGCTTCGTCTCGGCCGAGCGCAACGAGCCGCCGGACATCGACGTCGACTTCGAGCACGAGCGCCGCGAAGAGGTCATGCAGTACATCTATGCCAAGTACGGGCGCGCGCGCACGGCGCTGACCGCCACCGTGATCTGCTACCGCTCGCGCGGGGCGATGCGCGAGGTCGGCAAGGTCATGGGGCTCTCCGCCGACACCATCGCCGCGCTGGCCGGTGCCATCTGGGGCTGGAGCCGCGAGGGCGTTGAGGCGGACGCGGTGCGCGAGCTGGGCCTCGATCCCGCCGACCGCCGCCTCGGCCAGGCGCTGGCGCTGACCCACATGCTGATCGGCTTTCCCCGTCACCTCTCGCAGCACGTCGGCGGCTTCGTCATGACGCAGAGTCCGCTCTGCGAGGTGGTGCCGATCGAAAACGCGGCCATGGCCGGGCGCACGGTGATCGAGTGGGACAAGGACGACCTCGACGCCCTCGGCATCCTGAAAGTGGACATCCTGGCGCTCGGCATGCTGACCTGCCTGCGCAAGGGCTTCGCTCTCATATCGCGGCACTACGGCCGGGACTTCACCCTGGCCTCGGTACCGGCGGAGGATCCGGCGGTCTACGCGATGCTGAGCCGGGCGGATTCCGTCGGGGTGTTCCAGGTCGAAAGCCGCGCCCAGATGACCATGCTGCCGCGCCTCAGGCCCAAGACCTTCTACGACCTGGTGATCGAGGTCGCCATCGTGCGGCCCGGGCCGATCCAGGGCGACATGGTGCACCCCTACCTGCGGCGGCGCGATGGCAAGGAGCCGGTCGACTACCCCTCCGAGGAACTGCGCCGGGTGCTGTCCAAGACCCTTGGCGTGCCGCTGTTTCAGGAGCAGGCCATGCAGATCGCCATCGTCGGCGCCGGCTTCTCGCCGGCCGAGGCCGACCGCCTGCGCCGCGCGATGGCGACCTTCAAGCGCCTCGGCAACATCCACAGCTTCCGCGACAAGTTCATCGCCGGCATGATGGCGCGCGGATATGACGAGGACTTCGCCGCGCGCTGCTTCAAGCAGATCGAGGGCTTCGGCACCTATGGCTTCCCCGAGAGCCATGCCGCCAGCTTCGCGCTGCTGGTCTACGTCTCGGCCTGGATGAAGCGCTACTACCCGGCGGTGTTCTGCGCCGCGCTGCTCAACAGCCAGCCCATGGGCTTCTATGCCCCGGCGCAGCTGATCCGCGATGCCCGCGAGCATGGCGTCGAGATCTGCGCGCCCGACGTGAACTACAGTGACTGGGACTGCACGCTGGAATCCGCTTCCGACGGCGAGGGCTGCGCCCTGCGTCTCGGCCTGCGCCAGGTCAAGGGCCTGGCCGAGGAAGACGCCCAAGCGCTCGTTGCCGCGCGCGGCACAGGTTATCCCGATCCGCTGGCGCTGTGGCGCCGCGCCGGGCTGAAGCCCCAGGCGCTGGAGGCGCTTGCAAGGGCGGATGCCTACCGCTCCCAGGGCCTGGCGCGGCGCGAGGCGCTCTGGGCGGTCAAGCGCCTGCCGGGGGAGAAGAAGAAGAGCGCGCCGCTGCCGCTCTTCGCTGCCGCCGGCATCGAGGACCGCGGCGCCGAGCCGCCGGTCACCCTGCCGCCGATGGACCTGAGCGAACACGTGGTCGACGACTACAGGGCGCTGCGGCTTTCCCTGAAGGCGCATCCCCTGGCCTTCCTGCGCGACAGCCTCGCCGCCGAGGGCATCGTCGAGGCCATGCGGCTTGCCGAGCTGACGCCGGGCCGCCAAGTGAAGGTGGCGGGGCTGGTGCTGGTGCGCCAGCGCCCGGGCAGCGCCAGCGGCGTCATCTTCGCCACCCTGGAGGACGAGACCGGCGTCGCCAACGTCATCATCTGGCCGGCGGTCTTCGAGCGTCACCGCGCCGCGGTGCTGAAGGCGAGTCTGCTGGCGGTGCGCGGCCGGCTGCAGCGCGAGGGCCTGGTGATCCACGTGGTGGCGGAGGAGCTCATCGACATGACCGGGCGCCTCGCCGATCTGAAGCCGGGGGCCGTGCTCACCGCCGAGCCGGCGCGCGCCGACGAGGTGAAGCGCCCGACCCGCGATCAGCGTCCCGACCTGCGCCCGTCGCCGGCGCGCCATCCGCGCAACGTCAATCCCATGCCGAAGTCACGGGACTTCCACTAGAAAGAGCGAACGTCGGTTGCGGAGCTGGTGAAGGGGGAGAACGGTGCAGCCGCCTAACCAGCTTTTGCTTTAAGGCTGTGCTTGGCCAGCGAGCGCCCGAGGTCCCAGACCGCGCCGCCGATCTGGTGGCAGTCGCCGATCACGCGATCAAAGGAGCCGGTGATCCACTGCCGGTCGGCGTCGTCGATGGTCAGCGCCGGCAGCAGCTTGATGATGTAGCTGTCGTCGCCGGAGACCTGGCAGAGCACCTGGTGATCGCGCAGCAGGGGGATCAGCACCATCTGGCAGAACAGGCCGCGCTTGGCGCTGTCCAGCAGGTGCCAGGCGGCCTTCAGCTTCAGGCTCTTCGGGGCGCCGAACTCGAGGCCGATCATCAGCCCCTTGCCGCGCACCTCCTTCAGCAGGTCGTGCTTGTCGACCAACGCATTCAGTTCGGCGAGCAGCCGGGCGCCGGTCGCCTCGGCCTTTTCGATCAGCCGCTCCTCGTCGAGCACCTCCAGGGTGGCGATGCCGGCGGCCATGGCGAGGTCGTTCTTGCCGAAAGTCGAGCCGTGCACCAGGGCACGGTCCATGCGGTCGAAGGTCTTGGCGAAGATCCAGTGCTTCATGGCGACGGCGCCGACCGGCACGAAGCCGCCCGACAGCGCCTTGGCCAGCAGCACGATGTCCGACTCCACATCCCAGTGCTCGATGGCGAGGAAGCGGCCGGTGCGCCCCATGCCGGTCTGGATCTCGTCGGCGACGAAGAGGGCACCGTATCTGCGGCAGAGGCGCGCCGCCTCGGCCAGGTAGGCGTCATCGGGCAGGGCGACGCCCTTGCCCTGGATCGGCTCCACGATGAAGGCCGCCACCTCGCCGCCGCGCAGGGCGGCTTCCAGGGCCGTCAGGTCGTTGAACGGGATCTTGACGCAGTCCGGCAGCAGCGGGCCGAAACCCTTGCGGAAGACCTCCGTGCCGTTCAGCGAGAGCGCGCCGTAGGTCAGGCCGTGGAAGGCCTGGTTGCAGTAGAGGATGCGGCTGCGCCCCGTGGCCATGCGGGCGAACTTGATGGCCGCCTCCACCGCCTCGGTGCCGGAGTTGCAGAAGAACATGCGCTCCATGCCGGGCAGACGCGCCAGCAGCTTCTCGGCCAGCACTCCGGCCAGCAGCGAAACGTCGAGCTGCACCAGCCCGGCCAGCTGCGCGTCCAGCACCTGGCGCAGGGCGGCGGCGATGGTCGGGTGGTTGCGGCCGAGGGCGAAGACGCCGAAGCCGCTCAGCAGGTCGAGGTAGCGCCGCCCGACGGCGTCGTAGAGGTGCGGGCCCTCGCCGCGCACGAAGTTGACGTCGTAGCCGAGCGTCTTCAGCACCCGCACCAGCTGGGCGTTGAGGTGCTTTTCGTTGAGCGCGTACTTCTCGCCCTGCCGCTGCGCCAGGATGTCTGCGAGGTCGAAGGTCATTTTGCGAGGGGACTCTTGGCCGCTGGAAGTTGTTTCGGTGCCCGATTCGTGACGGTTGGATGGACTCTAAAGAGACTCCCGCCACCCCCGCAAGCGGTTCCCTGCAGAGCGCGCAGTATCAGGCCCGAATCCAGCAGCCGGACGATGTCGCTCCGCTTTTCCGCGGCCGGAGGCGGCGGGAGGCTTGACGCGGTCGTCCGCTCTGCAATGCTGGCGGGGATGGCATCTTTTCGTTCGCTCCTGGCCGGCGCTTGTCTGTTCTGCTTCGCGGCCCTGGCCCCGCCTGCCGGCTCGGCGGCCCAGGATGCCCGGCCGCAGGTGCCCTGTGCGCCCGGCGCTTCGGTCTTTCCCGGCTACGGCGCGGAAGGGGCCGATCCCGAGGTCGCGATCTGGCGGGAGATCGAGCTCTCGGCGGCCGATGCCTGCGGCAGCCGGCTGCAGGGGCGCCTGGACCTGGCGGTCGCGCTTTCGGCACGCTTTCGCCACGCCGGCACGCTGGACGACCTGGCCGCCCGCGCCGGCGCCATCTCGAAGACGGTCGGCCTCATCTACTGGTCGGCGACCGAGGGGAAGTGGCGCAAGCTGATCACCGGCGCCTCCGCACTGAACGGACCGGATGGCGATTGGCGGGCCGGCGACAAGTGGCGCCCGGACTTCTCGGCGGCCGAGGTGCGCTCCGGCGCGCAGCTCTGGTTCCTGCAGAACGATACCCGCTCCACCGGCGCCAACCTCTATCGCCTGCGCGCGCTGGACTCAACGGCCGACCGGCTGGTCGTGGAGATCGTCAACGAGAGCCCCATCACCTTCACCTTCCTGACGCTCTTCGGCGAGCACGAGTTGCTCTCCCTGCATCTGGTCGAAAGGCTGGAGGGCGACCTCTGGGGCTACTACAGCCTTTCGGCCGTGCGCGGCGATGCCGCCGCAGAATACGAGAAATCCCTCATCAATCGCGCCGCCGCCTTCTTTCGATTCTTGCAGGGCAAGCCCGGCGACAGCGGGCCGCCCCTGGCAAAATAGCCGGCCGCGCCTCAGTTGAGGCGCCGGCAGTCGCTGAGGGCCGTGGCCGCCTGGCCCATGCTGTGGGGGATCAGCATGCAGATGGCATGGGTGTCGCCCTTGGAGATCAGCAGCGTGAAGTTGCCGCTGGCGCCGGCGGCCTGGTTCAGGCGCCAGCCTTCGGCCAGCAACTGCTCCAGGCTCCGGTTCAGCGGTTCGAATCTCGTGGTCACGCCAAAGGGCACGAAGGCCGAAAGCGTCTCGTCGAAAGCGTTCGTCGGCGCCGCGGGTGCCGCTGCGGTCGCCGCGGCCGGCGGGGCCGCCGGTGCGGCCGTCGCCACGCGGGTAAGCGCGATGGGCTCGCCACCGGGCGGCGTCAGGGTCGCGGCGCCGTCGCCGAGCAGGTTCATGCGCAGGGGCGGCACGCTGCCGTCCCCGATCGTCACGACAAAGAGGTTGCCGGTCTGCGTGGCGGTGTAGGGCAGCGGGGGCTCGTTCGGGCCGAACTGCAGATGGCTGTCGGTGATGATCAGCTGTTCCTGGTTCCCGGTTGCGGGATCGGTGGCGGTCCAGGTACCGACGATCGAGTTGTCCTGCGCGGCGCCACTGCCGGGGCCGGCCAGCAGAAAGACCGCGGCAGCAAAGGCGAGAGCGACGGATTTCATGGTGATGCTCCCCGAAGACAAGGACGACGAAAAATGCAGCGCGCCGGCCGGACCGGCGGCTGGGATCGCGAACAGGGAGGAACGGACATCCTATTCCGCCGGAAAGCCCGCCGATAGGTGGATTCCGGGGTAGTCGGCCACCGCCGGGCGGCAGCCGGCCTTGTCCCGCCGCGACAGGGCGGGCATCATGGTCTTGGTAAAGAGGCGTCAACCATAAGAACGCCTCGCCAAGGGTAAGGCGTTGTCGATGCGATCAGAATCGCACAGCCCCCGACGCTGGGTGCCGGGGTCTCTGGTGCTGGCGCTGGGTCTTTTCGGCCTGGCCGTCCCGGCGATGCCGGTGCTCGCCGGCGAACTGCCGGCCAGCGCAAGCGCGCAGATCACATCGCTCGCCGCGCTCGAGGCCAGCGGCGACCAGATGAGTTTCGGCGCCGTCGAAACCGTCGCCGGCGGCGGCGAGGTGGCGCTCAACCCGGCGGGCAGTCTCTCGGGCCCGTCGGGCTTCGGCTTTTCTGGCTTGGCGGCGGCGCCGGTCGTCACCGTGACCGCCCCGCCGCAGACCGCCCTCTCCGTCACCCTTGCCAGCGGACCGCTGCACGGGCCGGGCGCGGCGATTGCGCTCCGCGAAGTCACCCACGATGGCGGCGGCGAGCTGGTTACCGATGCGGCAGGCCGCCTGGTCCTCCGGCTCGGCGCCGTGGTGGTGGTCGGCGCGAATCAGGCGCCGGGCGCCTACAGCGGCCTCACCCAGGTGATCGTCAACTACTGACGCCTGCCGCGCGAGGCGCCGCGCACGGACGAAGCGGCCCGCCTTGACCGGCATCGAAAACGGCGGGACAGTCGGGACGACGGCGCACCATGACGCAATCGAGTGGAGGAGTTTCGCGACGTGACCGCCAGGCAAGAGACCAGGACACAAGAGGCCGGCATCGACGAGGCGCAGCTGCGCCGGAACCTGCGCGATCATCTGCGCCGGGACGAGACCGCCGTGGTGCGTGCCCTGCTGGATGCGGCGACTCTGCCGCACGATTCCCAGGACCGCATCGCCGACGAGGCGCGCCGCCTGGTTGCGGCGGTGCGCCGCGAGCGCGTCGGCCTTGGCGGACTCGACGCCTTTCTGCACGAATTCGAGCTGTCGTCCAAGGAAGGCGTGGTGCTGATGTGCCTCGCCGAGGCGCTGCTGCGGGTGCCCGATTCCGCCACGGTCGACAAGCTGATCAAGGACAAGATCGCCGACGCCGACTGGGAGGCCCATCTCGGGCATTCCGAGTCGCTCTTCGTCAATGCCTCGACCTGGGCGCTGATGCTGACGGGGCGGGTGGTCAAGCTGCGCCGCGAGGACGTGCGCGACTTCGCCGGTACGCTGCGCAACATGGTGCAGAAGTCCGGCGAGCCGATGATCCGCAGTGCCGTTACCCAGGCGATGCGCATCCTCGGGCGCCAGTTCGTCATGGGCCGGACCATCGGCGAGGCGCTGGACCGGGCCCGCGCCAAGGAGAAGAAGGGCTACCGCTACTCCTACGACATGCTGGGCGAGGCGGCGCGCACCATGGCCGATGCCGAGCGCTATTTCCGTTCGTACCGCAATGCCATCGCCGCCATCGGCAAGGTGGCGGCCGGGCGCGGGCCGGTCGGTGCGCCGGGCATCTCCATCAAGCTCTCGGCGCTGCATCCGCGCTACAGCTTCAGCCAGCGTGAGCGGGCGCAGCGCGAGCTGGTGCCGCAGCTGAAGGCGCTCGCCCTCGACGCCAAGGCGGCCGACATCGGCCTCACCGTCGACGCCGAGGAGGCTGACCGTCTCGACCTCTCCCTCGATATCATCGACGCCGTGTCCGGCGATCCGGCGCTGGCCGGCTGGAACGGCTTCGGCCTCGCCGTGCAGGCCTATCAGAAGCGCGGCCTGCCGCTGCTCGACTGGCTCGCCGCCATGGCGAGGCGCCACGACCGCCGCCTCATGGTCCGCCTGGTCAAGGGCGCCTACAGGGACAGCGAGGTAAAGCTGGCCCAGGAACTGGGCCTGGACGGCTACCCGGTGTTCACCCGCAAGGCCTCGACCGATCTCTCCTACCTGGCCTGCGTGAAGCGCCTGCTGGCCGATCCGGAAGCCTTCTATCCGCAGTTCGCCACCCACAACGCCCACTCCGTGGCCTGGATCCTGGAGGCGGCGGGCAATCGCCAGGATTTCGAGTTCCAGCGCCTCCACGGCATGGGCGAGGCGCTCTACCAGCAGATCGTCGGCCCGGAGAACAAGAACCGGCCCTGCCGCATCTACGCCCCGGTCGGCAGCCACGAGGACCTGCTGGCCTACCTGGTGCGGCGCCTGCTGGAGAACGGCGCCAACTCCTCCTTCGTCAACCGAATCCAGGACGAGAAACTGCCGATCGACGAGATCATCGCCGACCCGGCGGCCGGGCTGCGCGCCGCGGCGCAGATCCCGCATCCGGCCATTCCGCTGCCGGCCGACCTCTTCGGCAAGGAGCGGCGCAACTCCGCCGGCATCGACCTCAACGACCCGGACAGCGTCGACGACCTGCAGCGCGGCATCGACGCGGCGCGCGCCGAGCCCTGGGAGGCCGGGCCCATCGTCGGCGGTGCGCCGCAGAAGGGCAGCTGGCGCGACGTCACCTATCCCGCCGACCGGCGCGAGGTGGTCGGCCGCATCGCCTGGGCCGACCGCGATCAGGCGGAGGACGCCCTGGCACGGGCCAGCCGTGCGGCCCGCGCCTGGGACGCGACGCCGGCGGCCGAGCGGGCCGCGTGCCTGGAGCGCGCCGCCGACCTCATGACCCGGCAGATGCCGCGGCTCATCGCCTTCTGCCAGCGCGAGGCCGGCAAGACCCTGGCCGACGGTATCGCCGAGGTGCGCGAGGCCGTCGACTTCCTGCGCTACTACGCGGCGCGCGCCCGCGCTGACTTCGCCGGCCCCACCGCGCTGCCGGGGCCGACCGGCGAGCGCAACGAGATCTCGCTGCACGGGCGCGGCGTGTTCCTCTGCATCTCGCCCTGGAACTTCCCCCTGGCGATCTTCACCGGACAGGTCTCGGCGGCGCTGGCCGCGGGCAACGCGGTGATCGCCAAGCCGGCCGAGCAGACCGGCCTGATCGCCGCCGAGGCGGTGCGGATCCTGCATCGGGCCGGCGTGCCCGGCGACGTCTTGCACCTGCTGCCGGGCGACGGGCCCGGCATCGCCGCGCCGCTGGTCGGCGACCGGCGCATCGCCGGGGTCGCCTTCACCGGCTCGACCGAGACGGCGCAGCTGATCAACCGGGCACTGGCGGCGCGCGACGGGGCCATCGTGCCGCTGATCGCCGAGACAGGCGGCCAGAATGCCATGCTGGTCGACTCCACGGCCCTGCCGGAGCAGGTGGTCGAGGACGTGCTGACCTCGTCCTTCCAGAGCGCCGGACAGCGCTGCTCGGCGCTGCGCGTGCTGTTCCTGCAGGCGGATGTCGCCGACAGGATGCTGAAGATGCTGCAGGGCGCCATGGAGGAACTGGTGGTCGGCGACCCGGCGGAGCTGGCTACCGACGTCGGTCCGGTGATCGATGAGGACGCCCGGGCGATGCTGGAGGCGCACAAGGAAAAGATGGCGCGCGCGGCAAAGCTGGTCCAAGAGGTGACCCTGCCGAAGGACTGCGCCAACGGCACCTTCGTCGCCCCGGCCGCCTACGAGATCGAGGGCATCGGGGTGCTGGAGCGGGAGGTGTTCGGCCCGATCCTCCACGTGGTGCGCTACCGCGCCGACCGCCTCGACCAGGTGCTCGATGCCATCGCCGCCACCGGCTACGGCCTGACGCTCGGCGTGCACAGCCGCATCGACGCGACCGTGGCCCAGGTCTACCGCCGCCTGCCGGTCGGCAACACCTACGTCAACCGCAACATGATCGGCGCCGTGGTCGGCGTGCAGCCCTTCGGCGGCCAGGGTCTCTCCGGAACCGGCCCCAAGGCCGGCGGCCCGCGCTACCTGCACCGCTTCGCCACGGAGAAGTCGCTCTCCATCGACACCACCGCCGCCGGCGGCAACGCGTCGCTGATGTCGCTGCAGGAAGGCTTGTCGCGTTAGTCGGCACCGCCGCTAGAACGACTGCTCAGAGCCGGGCCTGCAGGCGGGCGTCGTAGAAGTCCGCCAGACCCGTCAGCATCGCGGCGCTGTCGCCGGAAAACGCGGCCCCGTGCATGAGTCCCAGCAGGCGCGGCCGCAGTCCGGCCAGTTCGCGCAGCGTCGGTCCGGTATTGGCGCAGAGGCTGGTCGATTGGAACATCTCCTCGGCCTGCATCGCCGGTGTGAGAATCTCCTCTCCGGTCCGCGCCGGGGTGTCACCCAGGCGGGTGAAGAGGTCGCCGCACAGCAGGGAGTCCGTGGTCTCCTCGAAGAAAACGCCCGACTCCCAGGCGTGCGGGACGTGGGGCGTGTCGAGGTAGCGCATGCGCTTGCCGCCGATGTCCAGAACCTCCCCGTTCTTCAAGGCCCGTGGGGCGCGATCGGCGAGATCGTTGAGCGAAACGCTGCAGGCCGTCATGCCGTGCACGATTTCGGCCCGCGGTGCGATGGCCAGCCAGTCGTTCATCGAGCCGCATTCGTCGGCCTCGACATGCCCGAAGCCGATCCAGCGCAGGCTTTCGACCGGAATCAGGCGGGCAACCGCGTCGCGGACAGCGGGGAACATGCCGCGCGGGCCGCAGTGGAACAGGAAGGGTTCTTCCGCGCGCACGAGGAACTGACAGAAGGTGAAGCCGGCGGGCGGCGCGATCTGCGGCACAAAGGTGGACAGCCTGAAGATACCGTCGGCGATTTCTGCGATCTTGGTGGTCATTTGTGTTGGCCCTTGGGTTGGTTGGGCGCGGATTGCGCCCGCGGCGACTTTCCGGCACGCCGGGCCTGCAGGCCGGCGCAGATCATCTTGGCGACTTCCCGCGCGGCTTCGGCGGTCGAGAGACCGGCAGCACGCAGTTCGTCGTACACGGCAACGTCCATCAAGGCCGCGCAGACCCGCTGCTGCCGCGTGCTGATCCTGAAGGGCGCCAGCGCCCTGCGGGTCAGGGCAAGGCGGCGGGCCGCTTCTTCGCCCACGAAGTCATCGACGATCTGGAATCGATGGCGATCGGCCCGGACCAGCGCAAGAATGCCGAGCTTCTCGAAATAGGCGAAGGTCGCGCGCACCAGGACGGCGACTCTCTCTTCCAGGTTCTCGACTCCGTCGAAAATGCCGTCCTGCGGCGGCGGAACGGTCGCGTCCGTGTAGGCGCCGCAGGCGGCGATCGCATCTTCGTAACGCGGAAAGTGGTGATAGACCGTGCCGACGCTGACTCCGGCGCGCCGGGCGATCTGGGTCATCGTGGTGTCGGCGATACCCTGTTCGCCATGCAGGTCGAAGCAGGCCTGGACGATGCGCTGCCGCGTTTCCTTTGCGGCACCGGCCCGTTTTTCCATTCGATAGCGTCGCCCTGGCATGATCACCTCATTCGATTGAGGTAATATTCAATGAATATTCCCTCAATCAAAAGCAAGAGGGAAATATTCCAGAATGCTCGGACGGCATGGGGGTCGCGAAGTTAGGCCGGCAAGAGAAGGCCTCCCCTCCGCGGGGGACGGAGGAGAGGCGAGGAAGAGAGGAGCTTTCGTGGCTTGGGGCTCGCCCTCAGGCTGCCACCGTCTCTTTCGAACGCTGGGTTGCGCGTCGCTTCTCGGGGGGCTTGCGGAAACGCTCTTCCGCCAGGCGGTCGGCGGCCTCGGAGGTCGCGACCTTTTCGGCTTCGGCACGGCGGAAGATTTCCAGCAGGGTATCGTGGATCTGCGCCACGTGGGCAAAGGCCCTGGCCTCGTCGTAGCCGGGGCCCTCATGGCTGATGGCGATGACGCCGCCGGCGTTGATCACGTAGTCCGGCGCGTAGAGGATGCCGCGCTGGCGCAGGGCCTCGCCGTGACGCGCCTCGGCCAGCTGGTTGTTGGCCGAGCCGGCGACGATCCTGGCCTGCAGCTTCGGCAGGGTCTCGTCGTTGACGGTCGCGCCCAGCGCGCAGGGCGCGTAGATGTCGACAGTGGCCGTGGCGATGGCCTCCGGCGCGACGACATGGGCGTCGAATTCCTGCACCACGCGGTCAAGCGAGTCCTGGGCGATGTCGGCGACCAGCAGTTCGGCGCCCTCGGCGGCGAGGTGGCGGCAGAGGTAGTAGCCGACATGGCCGACGCCCTGCACGGCAACGCGCAGGCCCTTCAGGCTGTCGGCGCCGAGGCGGTGCTCTGCCGCCGCCTTGATGCCCATGTAGACGCCGTAGGCGGTGGCGGGGGAGGGGTCGCCGGCGCC
Source organism: Kiloniellaceae bacterium (assembly GCA_041565695.1). GTDB lineage: Bacteria > Pseudomonadota > Alphaproteobacteria > Kiloniellales > Kiloniellaceae > Pelagibius. The sequence continues at coordinate 1,271 of JBFGUI010000084.1, read as the reverse complement.
GCCGGCCCGGGTACCGGCCACGTGGCGCGTCTCGCGGGCCATGATCTCCACGTCGGGCACCGAGATGCCGACGTCCTCGGCCACGGAGTAGCGCCCGCCGAGCGAGTCGACGAAGCGGCCCATGGCACGGAACAGCGCTTCCGACTTGTCGCGGCGCGGGTCGCCGATGATCACAGATTTGCCGCCGCCGAAGGACAGGCCCGCCAGGGCCGACTTGTAGGTCATGCCGCGCGACAGGCGCAGCGCGTCGGTCAGCGCCTCTGCGTCGCTGGCATAGGGCCACATGCGGCAGCCGCCCAGCGCCGGACCGAGGTTGGTGTTGTGGATGGCGATGATGGCCTTCAGACCCGAGTCACTGTCGTGGCAGAACACCACCTGCTCGTGGCCGTCGAATTCACCGTGCTCGAAGACAGACATGAGAACCTCTTTGCAGAAAGTGTCCCGTTCCCGATGCTTGCGTCGCGCAGCAAGTTCTTTTCTGCCTATGAGTTTTGGTGGCTATGCTTAAGCATTCAATAAGAAGGTGACGGCCCCCGGAAAATAGACGCATCGCTAAAAAAAGGACGTCGGATCCGATGCGGAAGCGACGTCCTCTTGGTCTGCTTGGAAAGAATCTTACCAGTGCTGCTGCACTGCAAAACTCACAAACGGCCCTCCAGGGCAGCTTCGAAGATCTGGCGCATCTCCGCCGCGCCCAGCGGGATGGGGTTGGTCGGCGCCGTCGGGTCCTCGGCGGCCATCTCGGCGATCTCGTCGATGCGCTCGTCACCGACGCCGAGGCCCTCCAGCTTTGCCGGAATTTTCAGCTCCTGGCGCAGCGCCAGCACCCAGTCCTGCACCGCGGTGAAGGACGGCTTGGGCAGGCCGAGCCAGGCCGCCAGGCGCACCATCTTGTCCTCGATGGCCGGGCGGTTGTGGGCCAGCACGTAGGGCATGAAGACCGCGTTGGTCAGGCCGTGGTGGGTGTCGTAGAGCGCGCCCACCGGGTGGCTGAGGGAGTGGATCGCGCCGAGCCCTTTCTGGAAGGCGGTGGCGCCCATGGAGGCGGCGGCCAGCATGTGGGCGCGGGCCACCAGGTTCTTGCCGTCCTTCACCGCCGTCGGCAGCCAGTCCTTGACCAGGCGCATGCCCTCCACGGCGATGCCCTCGGCCATGGGATGGTAGCCCGGCGCGCAGTAGGCCTCCAGGCAGTGGGCCAGGGCGTCCATGCCGGTCGCCGCGGTGATGTGCGGCGGCAGGCCGACAGTCAGCTCCGGGTCGGAGATCACCGT
>JBFGUI010000083.1:0-14742 GCA_041565695.1 Kiloniellaceae bacterium | reverse complement strand
GTGTCGGTCATCTGCTCGGCGTTGCCGTGGTCGGCGGTCAGCAGAATGCAGCCGCCGGCCTCCTTAACCGCCTCGGCGAGGCGGCCGATGCAGCTGTCGACGGTCTCCACCGCCTTGATCGCCGCCACCAGGTCGCCGGTGTGGCCGACCATGTCGCCGTTGGCGTAGTTGCAGACGATGAGGTCGAAGCGCTCGGAGCGAATCGCCTCGACCAGCTTGTCGGTGACCTCGGGCGCCGACATCTCCGGCTTCAGGTCGTAGGTGGCGACGTCGGGCGAGGGCACCAGGATCCGCTCCTCGCCCGCGAAGACCTCCTCGCGGCCGCCGTTGAAGAAGAAGGTCACGTGGGCGTACTTCTCGGTCTCGGCGATGCGCAGCTGGCGCCGGCCGGCGGCGGCAACTATCTCGCCCAGGGTCTCGCTCAGATCCTCCGGCGGGAACAGCGTGGTGAGAAAGGCATTCAGCTGCTTGGAGTACTCCACCATGCCGACGGCGCAGGCGAAACGCGGCCGGCCGGCCGGCTCGAAGGCGTCGAAGGCCGGATCGAACAGCGCCGTCAGGATCTCGCGCGCCCGGTCGGCCCGGAAGTTGGCCATGAAGAGGCCGTCGCCGTCCTTCATGCCGCTGTAGTTGCCGACCACGGTGGGCAGCACGAACTCGTCGCTGGTGCCCGCCGCGTAGCCCTGCTCGACCGCCTGCAGCGCATCGCCGGCGCCTTCGCCCTCGGCCCGCACCAGGGCCCGGAAGGCCTTTTCGACCCGCGGCCAGCGCTTGTCGCGGTCCATGGCGTAGTAGCGCCCGGTCACCGTTGCGATGGCGGCACGCGGCGCCCTGGCCTGGAACGCTTTGAGGAAGTCGAGGGCGCTGCGCGGCGGGGTGTCGCGACCGTCGAGGAAGGCGTGCACGCAGACGGGAATGCCGGCCTCGGCCAGGATCTCGGCCAGCACCGCCATCTGGTCCTGGTGGGAATGCACGCCGCCGGGCGACAAGAGGCCCATGACATGGGCGGTGCCGCCGCTCGCCTTCAGCCTGGCGATGGCCTCCTGCAGCACGGGATTGGCGGCGAAGCTGCCGTCGGCGATGGCCGCATCGATGCGCGGCAGATCCTGCATCACCACCCGCCCGGCGCCGAGGTTCATGTGCCCGACCTCGGAATTGCCCATTTGCCCCGCGGGCAGGCCGACCTCGCCCTCCGAGGCGTCGACCAGGGCATGCGGCTCTGCCCTGAACAGCCGGTCGAGGTTCGGCGTGTTGGCCTCGCAGACCGCGTTGTTCTCGCAGGACTCGCGGTGGCCCCAGCCATCGAGGATGCAGAGCACGACGGGGCGCGGGGTATCGGGGTGGGGCTTGGTCTCAGTCATGGAAGCCGTGTAACTCGATCAATCCCGGTGATAGGGGTGGCCGGAAAGAATGCTCTCGGCGCGGAACAGCTGCTCGGCCAGCAGGCCGCGTACCAACATATGGGGCCAGGTCATGCGACCCAAGGAGAGAATCACGTCGGCCGCCTGGCGCGCCGCCTTCGAGAGGCCGTCGGCGCCGCCGACGAGGAAGGCCAGGTCCTGCACACCTTCGTCCTGCCAGCGGCCGAGCAGTTCGGCAAAGTCGCGGCTGCTCATGGTCTTGCCGCGCTCGTCCAGGGCGATGATCCGGGCGCCGCGCGGCAGGGCGGCCAGCAGCAGCTCGCCCTCCTGCTGCTTCAGGGCCTCCGGCGGCAGCGGCCGGCGTTCCTCGACTTCCTTCAGGGTGATGCGCCAGCGCAGTCGCGCGGCGTAGAGCTCACAAAGCTCCTGCGTGGCGCCGGCCTTCATCCGGCCGACAGCCGCCAGCGTAATTCGCATACCTTCACCCGCGCATCACCGCCCGCGCCGAAACCGCGCCGGGGGCGGGCCGTCAGTTGGCGGTGGCGTCGAGCTCCGCTTCCCCGCCCGCCGGGACCAGGTTCACGCCCCACATCTTTTCCAGGTTGTAGAACGTGCGCACTTCCGGCCGGAACAGGTGGATGATGACGTCACCGCCGTCGATCAGCACCCAGTCGCAGCGCTCCAGGCCCTCCGCGGCGACGCCGTGGAGGCCTTCGGCCTTGAGCTTCTCACGCAGATGGTCGGCCATGGCGCCGACCTGCCGCGCCGAGCGGCCGGAGGCGATGACCATGAAATCTGCGATGCTGGATTTGTCGGCGAGTTCGATGACGACGATGTCGTCCGCCTTGTCGTCTTCGAGTGACGACTGCACTACGGAAAGCAGGTGCCGGCTGTGGGCGAGGGCGTCCTGCTGGTCGGCCCTGGGGGCCTTGGTCTCCTGCAGTATGACCTTAGATCTCCTGTCAGTTGCTGGCTAGGGCTGGTCGCTCGCCTGGTTTCCCTGCAACGGCTCGCGGGCCCGGATTGCGGTCGCTGACTGGCGGTTCAGTCGGCAATGAATGAACACCCACGCCGGCGGCCTGACTTCCGCCAGGCGCCGCGCCGACCTCTCATGCAGGCGGTACCGGGCAAAAGCTTGCGCTGCCTTGCTGGACAACGCCCTTAAAGAATAGGAGGGGCGGTCAAAAACCGCAACGGGAAGGGTGTTAAAGATTTCTTGCCAGTCCTGCCATTGATGAACTTGAATCAAGTTATCTGCGCCCATCAGCCAGACGAAGCGCACCCGCGGCAGCAGCCGCGTCAGGGCGACCAGGGTGTCGGCGGTGTAGGCGCTGCCGAGGCGGGTCTCCAGCCCTGTGACCAGGATGCGCGGGTCGTCGGCAACGGCCCGGGCGGCGGCCAGACGGCGGTCGAGCGGAGCCATCTCGGCGCTCGACTTCAGCGGGTTCTGCGGCGACACCAGCCACCACACGCGGCCGAGGCCGAGACGGATCAGGGCCTCGCGGGAGATCTCCCGGTGCCCCGCATGGGCCGGGTTGAAGGAGCCGCCGAAGAGGCCGATGCGCGCCCCCGCCGGTGGCAGGCAGCCGCCCAGCTCGGCCCCCAGCGCGGCCGGGGTGAGGAGCGGCATATGCGGATTTGCCTCGATCATTCGGCCAGATGACAGGCGACGCGGCCGGCGCCCAGCTGGCGCATTTCCGGTCGCTCCTGCGCGCAGCGTGCGATGGCGAAAGGGCAGCGAGGGTGATAGGCACAACCGGACGGCGGATTGATCGGATCCGGGATCTCGCCCTTCGGCGGAGCGACCTCCCTGCCAAAGCCGTCCAGCTTGGGCGCCGCCTCGAAAAGCATCTGCGTATAAGGGTGTCGGGGGCGCTCGAAGAGCTCGTCACGGGGCGCTTCTTCGACCAGGCGACCGAGATAAAGCACGCCGATCCGGTCGGCCATATGCTCCACCACCGTGAGATCATGGCTGATAAAGAGATAGGTCAAGCCGAATTTTTCCTTCAGGTCGCTCATCAGGTTGAGCACCTGGGCCTGGACCGAGACGTCAAGTGCCGAGGTTGGCTCATCGCAGACGATGAGCTTCGGTTCGGAGGCCAGTGCTCGGGCGATACAGATGCGCTGACGCTGACCACCGGAAAATTCGTGCGGGTACTTCTTTGCATCGCCGGCCGAGAGACCGACCTGCTCGAGCAGCCGTTCGGCCAGGCCTTCCGCCTCTCGGCCTCGGGCCGTTACTGGTTCTGCGATGATATCGCGGACCCGCCAGCGCGGATTGAGGCTGGCGTAGGGGTCTTGGAAGACCATCTGGATATCGGTGCGGATCTTCTCGAGCCGCTTGTGGTCGGGCTCGCGAAAAAGATCGACGCCTTCGATCTCCACCATGCCGTCAGAAGGGACGAGCAGCCGTACCACGATCTTGCCGATGGTCGATTTGCCCGATCCGCTCTCGCCGACCAGGGCGTAAACGCTGCCTTCCTCGATGTCGAAGCTGACGCTGGAAACGGCCTTAAGGAATGCCTTGGGCCTGCGCTCCAGCAGGCGGTTGAGCCATGGTTTGGAGACGTCGAAAACACGCGACAGGTTCTTGACGGAAACCAGCGCGCTCATACCACTTCCTCGGTCGCGAACCAGCAGGCGGCACGCCCGCCGCAGCCATCGAGCGTGGGATCGGGCGCCTGGCGGCAGACGTTCTGAGCCTGCGGACAGCGCGGGTGAAAGGCGCAGCCCGGTGGCAGGTTCACCAATGGCGGCATAGCGCCGGGGATCTGGTTGAGGCGCGCCATCCCCCGCGAAGCGAGCGGCGTCGAGGCCATGAGCCCCTTGGTGTAAGGGTGTGCCGGCCGGGTCAGAACGTCACGTACCGGCCCCAGTTCGGCGAGCCGGCCGGCATACATGACGGCGACACGGTCGGCCGCCTCGGCAATCACCCCCATATCGTGGGTGACAAGCATGATCGCTGTGCCGCGTTGGCGGCAGAGCTGTTTCAGGAGAGCGATGATCTGGGCCTGCACGGAGACGTCGAGCGCGGTGGTCGGTTCGTCAGCAATCACCAGGGAGGGTTCGGCGCAGAGGGCGAGGGCGATCACCACCCTTTGGCGCATGCCGCCGGAGAATTCGTGGGGATAGCTGTCGATGCGCGCCGCCGCGGCGGGAATGCCGACCTCCTCCAAGGCAGCGATGGCGCGACCCTCCGCCTCGCGGCGCGAAATGGGGAGGTGCTCCAGCATGGTTTCAGTCAACTGGTCGCCGATCGGCAGCAGCGGGTTGAGCGACGTCAGCGGGTCCTGAAACACCATGCCGATCTGCTTGCCGCGAATCCGGCGCATGGCCTCCTTGCGCAACCGGTCGATTCGCGTCCCATTGAGCCAGATCTCGCCGCCGGCTATATGTGCCGGCTGGTCGAGCAGTCCAATGATGGCGTTGCCCGTCATCGACTTGCCGGCACCGCTCTCGCCGACCACGCCGAGGATCTCTCCGGCACGAATGTCGAAGCTGACGCGGTCAACCGCGCGCAGCACCGCCCAGCGGGTCGGAATTTCGACCACCAGGTTGCGGATGCTGAGGACGATCTCGGCCATCAGCGGAGCCTCGGGTTGAGGACATCGCGCAACCAGTCGCCGAGCAGGTTGACTGAAAGTGCCAGCACCAGGAGTGTGACAGCCGGAAAGAACAGGATCCACCACTCGCCAGAAAACAGGAAGCCTTGGCCGATGCGGATCAGGGTGCCGAGCGAGGGCTGTGTCGGCGGCGCCCCGACGCCGAGGAACGAAAGTGTGGCCTCGGCGATTATGGCCAGCGCCAGGCTGATGGTAGCGATCACCAGCACCGGCCCGACGACATTAGGCAGAATGTGACGCAGCATGATGCCGAGCGCCTTGCGCCCGCTCAGGTGCGCGGCCTGCACGTATTCCTTTTTTTTCTCCACCAGTGTGGCGCCGCGGACGACACGCGCAAACTGCACCCAGTCCGACAGGCCAATCGCCAGGATCAGTACCCAGATCGCCATCTGGTCGCGCATCTCCACTGGCGTGAAGCCCTTGGCGATACCGAAGATCAGCATGGCGACCAGAATCGCCGGGAAAGTCAGCTGCACGTCGGCGACGCGCATGATGATCGTTCCGGTCATACCGCCTGAATAGCCGGCGATCAGACCCAGGGTGACGCCCAGAACCATGGCAAAGATAACGGCGCAGAACCCGACGAAGAGCGACACGCGCATGCCGTAAAGAATGGTCGAGAAGACGTCGCGCCCCTGGTCATCGGTGCCGAGCCAGAAGACCTCTCCCGTGAAGGTGTTGGGCTGCATCGGCTTGGAAAAGCCGTTCATCAGGTTCAGCGACGCCGGATTGAAGGGGTTATGCGGCGCGACCAGGGGGGCGAAGACTGCTCCGAAAACCAGGATCAGCACGACGATGAATGATGCCACAGCCACCGGCGATCGGCGGAAAGACCACATAAAATCAGACTGCCAAGCCAGCGCCAGTGCACTCATCACTCAGGCCTCCGCAGTCATGCGGTCGCCACGCAGGCGGGGATCGATGACGAAGTAGAGGATATCGACGATCAGATTGATGCCGACGAACATCACTGAGATCAGCATCAGGTAGGCCGCCATGACAGGGATGTCGACGAACTGGATGGCGTTGATGAACAGCAGGCCGACACCGGGCCACTGGAAGACTGTCTCGGTGATGATGGCAAAGGCGATGATCGAGCCGAGCTGAAGGCCGGTTACCGTGATCACTGGCACGAGGGTGTTCTTGAGAGCATGGCGGAACAGTACAGATTTCTCACGCAGGCCGCGGGCGCGGGCGAAGCGGATATAGTCCTGACGCAGCACCTCCAGCATCTCCGAACGCACCAGACGCATGATCAGGGTCATCTGATAGAGGCCAAGAGTGATAGATGGCAGGATTAGCGCCTTAAGGCCGGACTCGGTCAGAAAGCCGGTGCGCCACCAGCCGAGTTGAACGACTTCTCCGCGGCCGAAACTCGGCAAGACGTTGAGCTCCACTGCAAAGAGATAGATCAGCAGGATGCCGATAAGGAAAGTCGGCAGCGACACGCCGATCAGTGAGAGGGTCATGATGGTGTGCGCGGCCCAACCGTCCCTTCGAATGGCTGTGAAGACGCCCAGGGCCAAGCCGAATGCAATGGCCATGATGGCAGAGACGGCGGCCAATTCCAGAGTCGCAGGCAGGCGTTCGGCGATGATCTCGGCAACCGGCCGACCCTGTCGGTAGCTGACGCCGAACTCGCCCTGGACCGCGCCCTCGAGAAATCTCAGGTACTGGATGGGGAAGGGCTGGTCGAGACCGAGTTTGCTGCGCAGGCGTTCGATGTCGGCATCGGTCCGCTCCTGGCCCAGCATGTTCTCGACCGGGTCTCCGACAAAGCGAAACATGGAAAAGGCGACGAGTCCGACGACCAGCAGGACGACGAAGGACTGGAATACGCGGCGGATTGTGAAAGCGAGCATGGCGGCTGTCCGGCCGGCTCAGTTCAAGAGAAGTACAGGCTCGAGTATCGCCGGCCGAGTGGCGGGAGGCCGGCTGGCCTCCCGCCGTCACGGTGGTTACTTGAACGTGAAATACTTGAACTTGGCTGTGTCGTCAGGCGCGACGACGGTCTGCACCTTGTCCGCCATGCCCCAGTTCAGAACCTGGTGGTGGATCGGAATGTAGAGTACGTCCTCCTGCACCTTACTCCAGATGTCGGCGATCATCAGGTTGCGCTCGTCGAGATTGGTCTCGGAGGCGAGCCGCTCGATGCTCTTGTCCAGTTCCGGGTTGGAGTAGCGGGTGCCGTTCCAAGACCCGTATTTTTCGCCCTTGGTGTGGGCCAGGAAGTTGAAGATGTACTCCGAGTCATAGGTCGGGACGCCCCAACCCAGCATGTAGAAGTCCGTCTCCAGCTTGTTGATCAACGGAAAGTGCTGCGCCTTGGGCTTGGCATCGAGCCGCACGTCGATGCCGATCTGGGCCAGCATGCCCACGGCGGCCTGGCAGATCGCCTCGTCGTTAATGTAGCGGTCGTTCGGGCAGTCGAGCCGTATCGAGAAGCCGTCGGCGTAGCCGGCTTCGGCCATCAGGGCCTTGGCCTTGGCGACGTCGTTCGCCGGGACCTTGTCAAGTTCTTCTGTCCAACCGTTGACGAAGGGCGGCATGGCTACGCCGGCCGGGATCGACTGGCCGCGCATCACCACCTGCTTAATGGCGTCGCGGTTGATGGCCATGTTCACGGCCTGGCGCACCCGCTTATCGGCGAAGGGGTTCTTGCCCTCGACGTTGTCAGCCTTGAGGTCGGCGTCACCCTGGTTCATGCCGAAAAAGATGACTCGGTTCTGCGGTGCGGTGATGACCTTGAGACCGGCGGTCGAGGAGACCCGGCCGAGATCCTGCACCGGAACGTCCTGGATGAAGTCGACCTCGCCGGAAAGCAGCGCGGCGACGCGGGTCGCAGCATTCTGGATGGGGGTGTAGATGATCTCCGTCACCTCCATCGGGAACTCGTCTTTGCCCCAGTAATTCTCGTTGATGCTGAGCACGGTCTTGGCGTCCGGCTCGCGGCTGACCAGCTTGTAGGGCCCAGTGCCGTTGGCGTTGCGCGCGGCATAGGTATCCTCGCCACCCTCGAAGTCCTGGACTTTCACGGCGTTGTTGGCCTCGGCCCAGCCCTTGTCGATGATGAAGAGGTTGGTCAGGTTAGACGGCATAATCGGGTTGGGGCCGTCGGTGACGATCTCGAAGCCGTACTTGCCCTTGGCGCGGACTTCTTTCACCGAGGCCAGCAGTTCCTTATAGTCGCTATCCGGGGACATGGCGCGGTTGAAGGAGAAGACCGCATCCTCGCTGTCGAACTCGGCGCCGTCATGGAACTTCACGCCTTCGCGCAGCTTGAAGAACCAAACATTAGGGTCTTCTTCGCTCGGGCCCCATTCGGTGGCCAGGGCTGGGACGATCTGGCCGGTCATATCGCGGATGACCAGCGGCTCCATGATCTGGTGGGCCAGCGCCGAGGTTGGACCCTCATTCTGGGCATGGGGGTCGAGCGTCAGGCTGTCGCCAGCGCGAGCCCAGCGCAGCGTTTCCGCGCTGGCGATGCTGCTCGTGCCGGCCAGCAGAACTGCTGCCAGAAAGGCTGTCTTGGATTTCATTTGTTGTCTCCCTGCTGTGGTAACATTTTTGCTTTTTGTCATGCTGTCAGCATCTGGACGGAAGGTCCAGCGCTGCTTGGTTTCACTTGGGCTGAGGCTGGAAGAGGTTTCGGCCAAACCGTCGATGATGTATTCCGCCGAGGTCTCAGAACTTCGGTGATCGACGGCCCGAAAAAGGCTGCCGAGGCCGTGACGCCGGCCGGGTTAGCCGGCGCGACGATCATTGATTTGTTGATTGGTCAGAGATCCCTATCCATGGTCAGCCCCATGTTCTCTGCTTGTCCGTCGCTTGTTGTTGCCTCCTTGTCACCTTTGCGGCTTGAGCATCGGGTTCCAATGCGGGTGACGCTTTTCTCGCGCTCTTCTTGATTGCTCTGGTGAGAAAAACAGCCAAGTCTGGCGGCTTGACCTGTCTTCCCCCAGGCCCTGCAGCCCTCAGACGGGTCCGCGGTGCTCAGGGCCGGGTCTGGCCCTGGCCGCGCACCTTATACTTGTAACTGGTCAGCTGCTCCGCCCCGACCGGGCCGCGGGCATGCATCTTGCCGGTGGAGATGCCGATCTCGGCGCCCATACCGAACTCGCCGCCATCGGCGAACTGGGTCGAGGTGTTGTGCATCACAATTCCGGCATCCACCGCGTTCATGAAACGCTCGGCGGCGGCGCCGTCCTCGGTGATGATCGCCTCGGTGTGGTGCGAGCCGTGGCGGTTGATATGGTTAATGGCCTCGTCGAGGCCGTCGACCACCTTCACGGCGATGATCGGCGCCAGGTACTCGGTGTCCCAGTCCTCCGGCGTGGCGGGGGTGGCTTCCGGCAGAATCCGCCGCACCGTCTCGTCGCCGCGGATGTCGCAGCCGGCCTCGACCAGCGCCTTGAGCAGGCCCGGCAGCTGGCGCTCGGCGACGGCGCGGTCGACCAGCAGGGTCTCGGTCGCGCCGCAGATGCCGGTGCGCCGCATCTTGGCATTGACCACCACCCGGCGCGCCATGTCCGCATCGGCGGCAGCGTGCACGTAGGTATGCACCATGCCGTCCAGGTGGCTGAACACCGGGATGCGGCTCTCCCGCTGCACCCGCTCGATCAGGCCGCGCCCGCCGCGCGGCACGATGACGTCCACATAGTCGGTCATGGTCAGCAGGATGCCGACGGCGGCGCGGTCGGTGGTGGGGATGCGCTGTATCGCGGCCTCCGGCAGGCCCGCCTGTTTCAGGCCCGCCTGCAGGCAGTCGAGGATGGCGCCGGAGGAGTGGAAGGATTCCGAGCCGCCGCGCAGGATGGCGGCGTTGCCCGACTTGAGGCAGAGCGCGCCGGCGTCGGCGGTCACGTTGGGCCGGCTCTCGTAGATGATGCCGATGACGCCGAGGGGCACGGCGACGCGGGCGATCTTCAGGCCGTTGGGGCGGTCCCACTCGGCCAGCACCCGGCCCACCGGATCGGGCAGCTCGGCGACCTCCTCAACGCCCCGGGCCATGGCCTCGATGCGCTCGGGCGTCAGCTCCAGGCGGTCGAGCAGGGCCGGGGTCAGGCCTTTGCTGCGCGCCGCCGCCATGTCTCTGGCGTTGGCGGCGGCAATGCAGTCGGCCGACTCGCGGATCGCCGCGGCAGCGGCCATGAGTGCCCGGCTCTTCACCGCCGGATCGGCCAGCGCCAGGGTGGCGGCCGCCTCGCGCGCGGCGCGTCCGAGGTCCGTCATCGCGGTTTGCAGGTCTTGCTGCTTGAGGGCCGCTTCGGCAGGCATGGGTGAGGTCTCCCTTAGGCGACCACCAGGTCGTCCCGGTGAATCAGCTCTTCCCGGCCACGGTAGCCGAGAATGGCTTCGATTTCACGGCTCTTGTGGCCCATGATGAGGCGCGCATCGGCCGCCGAATAGGCGGCAAGACCGCGCGCCACCTCCTGCCCCGAGGGGTCGCAGACCAGCACCGCGTCGCCGCGCTCGAAGCGCCCCTCGACGGCGGTCACCCCGGCCGGCAGCAGCGACTTGCCGCTCTTCAGCGCCTTCAGCGCCCCGGCGTCGACGACCAGCCTGCCGGTGGGCTTGAGGCTGCCGGCGATCCAGCGCTTGCGCGCCGTGCGCGGCTCGACCGAGGCGAGGAACCAGGTGCAACGCGCGCCGTCCTCGATGGCCTTCAGGGGGTTGAGGCGGCGCCCGTCGGCGATGGCCATGCGGCAGCCGGCACCGGTGGCGATCTTGGCGGCCACCAGCTTGGTCACCATGCCGCCGGACGAATAGCCGGCCGGCGCGACGCCGGCCATGGCCTCGACTTCCGGCGTGATCTCGGCGACCTCGGGGACGAAGTCGGCGGCCGGGTTCTGGCGCGGGTCGGCGGTGTAGAGGCCGTCGATGTCCGACAGCAGCACCAGGGTGTCGCAGCCCAGCATGGCGGCAACGCGGGCGCCGAGGCGGTCGTTGTCGCCGACGCGGATCTCGGTGGTGGCGACGGTGTCATTCTCGTTGATGACCGGCAGGGTGCCGAGGCGCAGCAGGGTGTTGAGGGTCGAGCGGGCGTTCAGGTGGCGGCGCCGCTCCTCGGTGTCTTCCAGGGTCAGCAGGATCTGCGCCACGGTGATGTCGTGGCGGGCGAGGGATTCCTGATAGGCGTGGGCGAGACGGATCTGCCCGGTGGCGGCCGCCGCCTGCTTTTCCTCCAGGCGCAGGGCCTTCTGGGTCAGGCCGAGGTGGCGCCGGCCGACGGCGATGGCGCCGGAGGAGACCAGCAGCACCTCGGTGCCGCGCTGCATCAGCGCCGCCACGTCGTCGGTCAGGGCGTCGAGCCACTGGCGCCGGATGCGGCCGTCGTCGTCGACCAGCAGGGCCGAGCCGATCTTGACCACCAGGCGGCGCGCGTCGGCAAGGCTGGCGTGCGGCGCCGAGGCAGGGGCTTCGCTCATGGCCGGAAGCCCTCGTCCGCGGGCTCCGCTTCGGCGCTGCGCCGCCGCTCGGCCTCGATATGGCTGAGCAGACGGGTCAGCACCGCCTCGACCCCCTCGCCGGAGACGCCGGAAACGAGGAGCACCTCGGCGCCGGAAGCTTCTTCCAGGGCGGCCTGCTTTTCCCTGCGTGCCGCCTCGTCGAGCGCGTCGATCTTGTTGAGGCCGACGACCTCGGTCTTGCTCTCGAGGCCGCCGCCGTAGGCCGCCAGCTCGTTGCGGACGGTGCGGTAGGCGCCGGCCACGTCGTCCTGGGTGCCGTCGATCAGGTGCAGCAGCACGCCGCAGCGCTCGATGTGGCCGAGGAAGCGGTCGCCCAGGCCGCTGCCTTCGTGGGCGCCCTCGATGAGGCCGGGGATGTCGGCAACGATGAACTCGGCCTCGCCGCGGCGCACCACGCCCAGGTTGGGGTGGAGGGTGGTGAAGGGATAGTCGCCGATCTTCGGCTTGGCGCGCGACACGGCGGAGAGGAAGGTGGACTTGCCGGCGTTGGGCAGGCCGACCAGGCCGGCGTCGGCGATCAGCTTGAGGCGCAGCCAGACCCACATCTCCTCACCCGGCCAGCCGGGGTCGGCGCGGCGCGGCGCCTGGTTGGTGGCGGACTTGAAGCGGGCGTTGCCGAAGCCGCCGTCGCCGCCCTTCAGGAACACGATGCGCTGGCCCACCTCGGTCAGGTCGGCCAGCACCTCCGACTTGTCCTCGCTCAGCACCTGGGTGCCGACCGGCACCTTGATGACCAGTTCCCTGCCGGCGGCGCCGGTCATGTTCCTGCCCTTGCCGCCCTCGCCGCGCGGCGCCTTGAAGTGCTGGCGGTAGCGGAAGTCGATCAGGGTGTTGAGGCTGTCCACCGCCTCGAACACGATGTCGGCGCCGCGTCCGCCGTCGCCGCCGTCGGGGCCGCCGAACTCGACGTACTTCTCGCGGCGGAACGACATGCAGCCGTTGCCGCCGTCGCCGCTCTTCAGGAAGACCTTGGCCTCGTCGAGGAACTTCACGCCGCGCCCTCCTCTGCGTGCCGGCGCGCCTTCGCCCAGGTTTCCCGCGTCAGCAGGTAGCGGTTGCAGTCGACGAAGTCCTGGCGCGCCGCGCTCCAATGTCGGGCGATGCCGTTGGCGGCGAAGCCGGCCTTCTCCAGGACCCGGCCGGAGGCGGGGTTCTCGACGAAGTGGCCGGACTGCAGGGCCTCGGTGCCGAGCTTCTCGAAGCCGTAGACCACCAGGGCCCTGGCCGCCTCGGTGGCGAGCCCGCGGCCCCAGACGGCGGGGGCCAGCCAGTAGCCGAGCTCGTAATCGCCGCGCTCGACCCGGCGCAGGCCGGCGGCGCCGACCGGCAGGTCCGGCTGGTCCTTGAGGGCGATGCAGAAAGTGTACTCGCTGGCGTCGTCGTGCGCCGCCTGGTGGCCCGCGATCCAGTCGGCCGCGGCCCCGGCGGGGTAGGGGTGGGGGATGCGCGTGGTCATGCGCGCGACCTCCCAGAGGGCGACGTGGCGCTCGACAGCCGCGGCGTCCGCGGCCGCAAAGGGCCGCAGGATCAGGCGTTCGGTTTCCAGTGTGACAGTCATCGCTCAACTGCTCTCTGCCGAGCCCCGGGAAGGACATAGAAGACATAGAAAAAGGGAGATGGCGACCCATCTCCCTCCTTCAACTCGGCTGTCAGCAGATGGGTGCCCCGGTGGGGCCCCACCGGCGTTTATTCAGCGGCGCTCGGCGACGGCTGCTCGACGGCGTCGACGGACACGTAGGTCCGGCCGCCGCGCTTGGTCTCGAAGGAGACCGCGCCCTCGATCTTGGCGAAGATGGTGTGGTCCTTGCCGAGGCCGACATTGCGGCCCGGATGGAACTTGGTGCCGCGCTGGCGCACCAGGATGTTGCCGGCCACCACGACCTCGCCGCCGAACTTCTTGACGCCGAGACGGCGTCCGGCGGAATCGCGGCCGTTGCGTGAGCTGCCGCCAGCCTTTTTGTGTGCCATGGCTTAGTCTTCCTTCTTCTTGGCCGAGGCCTTCTTGGCCCCAGTCTTGGAACCGGTTGCCTTTTTCTTGGCAGCGGTCTTCTTGGCGGCGGCCTTCTTTGCAGGCGCCTTTTTCGCGGCGGCCGGCTTCTTGGCGGCAGCCTTCTTGGTCGCGGCCTTCTTGGCCGGCGCCTTCTTGGCGGAGGTCTTGGCTTCCGCCTCGCCCTCTTCCTGCTTCGGCCCCTTGCTTTCCTGGGCGGCCTTCTTCGGCTTGGCGGCCGGCTTCTTGCCGTCGGTCAGGATGTCGGTGATCTTGACCACCGTCAGGTCCTGGCGATGACCCCTGGTCCGGCGGTAGTTCTGGCGCCGCTTCTTCTTGAACACCAGCACCTTGTCGCCGCGGGTCTGCTCGATGACCTCGCCGGCCACGCAGACGCCCTCGACGAAGGGGCTGCCGGCCTTGGCCTCGGCGCCCTCGCCGACCATCAGCACGGACTCGAAGGCCACGACCTCGCCGGCATCGCCGGCCAGTTTCTCGACGACGATCACATCGTCTTTGGCGACTTTGTACTGCTTGCCGCCGGTCTTGATTACTGCGAACATTTTGCGGACTCGCCTAACTTTCGGCTTTTAAAAGACTTTCTGGCGCGATTGCCGCTGCCGGGAAGGCCCAACATGAAGCACCGCGGCCCGGTGAGCCGCGGTTGATGGGCGCGCACTATAGCCCCCAGGCCCGCCCTGTCAACGCGATTCTGAGCCCGTTTCCGGCCCAATTTGGCCCCGGTTTTCCAGGGGTTGGCGGTAAAACCGGGCGGTCAGCGCCTGCGGGCCGCAGGTATCCTCCGGCGGCCGCTCGAGAGACCTCAAAAAAGCGTCCGTCAGGCGCCGGGCGCAGTCGCTTTGGACGAGAACGCCGTGGCCGGCATCGGCCAGTTCGTAGGCGTAGCCGTTCGGCAGATGTCGGGCGGCCGCGAGCGCCAGCGGGTAGGGCGTTATGGGGTCGTAGCGGCCGGCCAGCAGCAGGGCGGGTATCGCGCTTTCGACAGGTGTATTCTCGATGGGGTCTATTTCTCCCACGGGCCAGAATTCACAGAGGTAGCTGGGCCAGGCGTCGGTGACCAGATAGGCCAGCGAGCCGGCCGCCTTTGCTGCTGCGGTGATCCGCGATTTGGAGATGAAAGGCATCTCGTCGTGGCAGACATGCGAGAGATAGATAGCCCAGACAATGTCGCTTTCTTCCGCCTGACGCAGCAGGTAGTCGCGAAACTGCGCCCTCATGACCGATGACCGGAAGGCCGCGATTTCGCGCAGTAAAACCGGGATCAGGCTGCGCGCCTCTTC
>JBFGUI010000082.1:0-14788 GCA_041565695.1 Kiloniellaceae bacterium | reverse complement strand
GTAAGCCACCGCGAGAAAGAGGAGCAGCTTGGAGACCCACATGCCGGCCTATCCCTTGCGTGTCTGTCGGAGACGGTGCGAGGCGCCGGCCCGCTACGAGTTGCGCTCATCTTAGGAGATCGTGCCGCCCCCCGCGCAACACTAATTCGGAATGACGCCCTTCCGCGCTAGCCGCCACCGCGCCGCGCCGCGTCGACCAGCGCCGTCAGCAGCGCCGCGTCGATGCCGCCGGACAGTAGTCCGCGCGCGCGGCGGAAGGCGGCCGCAGCCGCCTCCAGGCCGGCGCCGTCGACGTCGTAGCCGAGGCCGCGCAGGAAGCGCGCGGCGGTGTCGCGCGGCGCGGCGCGTACCGGGCTGCCCGCGGCCGGCGCCGTCGCCTGGCCCAACCGGTTGTCGGCGACCGCGCCCGCGGTGAGGCGCGCCAGGGTGCCGGCCTGGCGCGGGGAGCGCAGGAAGAAATCGGCCAGCACCCGCAGTTCGCCGCCGCTCAGCACGAAGGCGGGCAGGCCCTGCTCGCTCGGCGTGGCGCCGCACAGCCCGGCGACGTCGGCGCGCTCCGGCGCGCAGCCGAAGTGAAGGCTGACGGCATGCGCCCAGTCGCGGCGGTAGCCGGCCCTCAGATAGGCCGCCTCGCCGCGCGCAGCGGCGGTCTTCAGCGCGTCGCTGTCCCACTCCAGGCCGAGCCAGCCGGTCTGCCGGCCGATCGGCCGGCCCAGGGTCACCGCGGCCCAGTTGCTGGCGAGGTTGGCCAGGCTGGCGCCGCCGGCGGGATTGAAGCCCGGCGCCACGGTGAAATTGCTGACCGGCGCGTCGGCGAGGAAATCGTCGCTCTGATAGGCGGCGATGAAGTGCAGCTCCTGTGGCTGCCACCAGCGGCCGTCGCGTGCGTTGTAGAGGCAGCGCGCCTGGGTCAGCACGGTCTCGGCATCGATCAGGATGCCGTTGCAGAAGCCCAGGCCGGCGAGGTTGAGACGCCCGAGAGCGCTCCAGGGGTATTCGTGGGCGTCGACCTGCAGGCGCCCGTCCAGGGCCGGCGCGGGGGCGGCCGGTGCTTCCTGCGGCGGTGCCGGTACTGCGGGCGGCGGCGCGGGCGGCCGTGCCGCGCAGGCCTGCAGCAGCGCCGCGATCGCGGCCGCCACGACGAGCCGGGCGAGAGGGTACCGCAACCCGGCGGCTGGCCTGTTCGATCCCGGTCCCGGCATAGGCCTCTCCCCTGCTGCGGCGCTTTTGTCACGAAATGGTCCGTCGATCGTTCCGGCGTCCCCGTGCCAGCCTAAAGTCTTTCGCAGCCGGAGAGAATCGATTCTCTCCGCCGGCGCGGCGCTCTCCGGCGCGCGCAGAACGCGTGCAAAGGGATGCGGAAAGGCATTAGACTGCGCCGGTTGGTTGAATGAGCAGGAAGGAGTTTCCCAATGATGCCGCCGCTTGCCCGCCTTGCCGCTGCTGCCGTGCTGTCGACGGCCGTGCTGACGGGAGCCGCTGTCGAGGCCCGGGCCCAGATTCAGCCCCAGATCCAGCCTCAGACCGGCACCGAGCTGCAGGCGCCGACCCGCGTCATCGGGGGGCCGCTGGCCAACATCGACGTGGTTCAGATGTCGGTGGCGCCGCTCAGCGACCAGGCCCACATCTGCGGCCTGGAGGCCGACCTGATCCTCGACTCTTTCCGCCAGCCGCTGAGGGAAGAGGGCATCGTGGTTCAGCAGGCCGCGCACGTCTGGATCCAGCTGCAGGCGACCACGATCCGCTACGAGAGCGACATCTGCATCAGCTACATCGAGGCCCGCGCGCTTCAGAACACCCGCTACTTCGACCGCAAGACCGAGACCGAGCGCAGCGGACGGGTGCTGCTGTGGAGCGATGCCGGCATGTTCGTCACCGGCATCACCAACCACGGCGTCACCACCAACATCGGCTGGCGCGACCTGGCGCGCAGCTTCATGCGCAAATGGAAGATGGACCAGTAGGGCGGCGGCGGGGCCGGCTGCCCTTGCCAAGATAGGGTCATAGGTATACCTATTAACCAATGAGAGCGGCCGATTCCGCCAAGTCGGGCGTTCTCCTTGTCATGGAAAGAGTGCATCCTCTGTGCCCCCGCCGCGACCTCCCCGGCGGGGGCGTTCCTCTTTCCGGTGGTGGCCTTGCCGGCTCTCCGGGCCGGGGACAGCCGGCGGGCGGCCGGCCGGCAGAGCCGCCGTTAACAAAAGATCAGCACAAAGCGCAGAGGCTGGCTGAATCCTGAGGGTTCTCGCGCAAGGTAGGGAATGATGCAGCGACGCGACAGCAACCGGCGCTCACGCAAGGAAGAGGCGCCGGCGGAATCGGCACCGGCAACCGACCGGGAGGCGACGCCGGTCGGCGTCCCCGGGCCGCAGAAGGCCTATCGCAATCTCGACTTCCTGGAGTCTTCCTCGGCGCGCTCGCTGCGGATCCTTTCGGAATACGTCGAGCCCAACGCCCGCTTCAAGCACTACAAGATCGACGACACCATCATCTTCTTCGGCTCGGCCCGCATCCTGCCGCGCGAAGAGGCCGAGCGGCGCCTCGAAGCGGCCAAGGCCAACGGTGAAGGCCTCAAGGTCGCGCAGCGCAATCTCGAGATGTCGCGCTACTACGAGGACACCCGTGAACTGGCGCGGCGCCTGACCGAGTGGTCCAAGAGCCTGCAGCAGGACGACCGCCGCTTCGTGGTCTGCTCCGGCGGCGGCCCCGGGATCATGGAGGCGGCCAACCGCGGCGCCTCGGAAGCCAAGGGGCTCAACATCGGCCTCAACATCTCCCTGCCCATGGAGCAGATCGACAATCCCTACATCAGCCGCGAGCTGAACTTCGAGTTCCACTACTTCTTCATGCGCAAGTTCTGGTTCGCCTACCTGGCCAAGGCGGTGGTCGTGATGCCCGGCGGCTTCGGCACCCTGGACGAGTTCTTCGAGCTCCTGACCCTGGTGCAGACCGGCAAGATCCGCAAACAGATGCCGGTGGTGCTGTTCGGCAGCCAGTACTGGTCGGAGGTCATCAACCTGGAAGCGCTGGAGCGCTACGGCACCATCAATGCCGAGGACCTGGAGCTGTTCTTCCGCACCGACTCGGTGGACGAGGCCTTCGACTTCATCACCGACCAGCTGACCTCCTACGCCCTCGACATCCCGGGCCCACGGCTCTAGGCGTCCCGCCTTGTCACCCGTGGGCTTGCCACACCACGGCTGTCGTCCGCCCGTGCCGCTACATCTGTTGTCATTACCGGGCTTGTCCCGGTAATCCATGCTTCCACAGGACTCGTTCTAGCGAACCGAGACATGGACCCTCGCAACAAGTGCGAGGGTGACGATTACAGTGGCGGTGGCGGTGGAAGACCGAAGGTCTTCCATTCGGCGTGTGCGCTAGACCGAACAACCGTCAGCTCAAATCACCAGGGCATCGCGAGGAAGGCTTACGAAGCCTTCTTCACCTGCTCGTAGCCGTCGAGCGCACGGGCGCGCGCCGCCTTGTGGTCGACGATCGGTTCGGGATAGGTCTCGCCCAGCGTGACGCCGGCCTTTTTCAGTTCGGCCTCGGAGGCTTCCCAGGGCTTGTGCAGCAGCGCGTCCGGCAGCTCGGCGATCTCCGGCACCCAGCGGCGCACGTAGGCACCCTTCGCCTCGAACTTCTCGCCCTGGCTCACCGGATTGAAGATGCGAAAGTAGGGCGCCGCGTCGGCGCCGGAGCCGGCGACCCACTGCCAGCCCGCCGCGTTGTTGCCCAGGTCGGCATCCACCAGAGTATCCCAGAACCAGGCCTCGCCGCGCTGCCAGGGGATCAGCAGGTGCTTGATCAGGAAGGAGGCGGCGATCATGCGCACCCGGTTGTGCATCCAGCCGGTGGTCCAAAGCTCGCGCAGCCCGGCATCGACGATGGGATAGCCGGTGCATCCGCGCGACCAGGCCTTGAAGTTCTTGTCGTCGTCCTTCCAGGGATAGTCGTCGAACTCGCGGCGCCAGGACCTGTCGGGGAAATCCGGCCAGTGGAACACCAGGCTGGCGGAGAAGTCGCGCCAGCCGAGCTGCCGCAGGAAGGCGAGGGCGGCGGGCTCGCCGGTCTTGCCGGCGTCGATCGCGTGCTGCGTCGCCTGCCAGACCTGGCGCGGCGAGATCTCGCCCCAGTGCAGGTGCGGCGAGAGGCGCGAGGTGCCGGCGCGGTCCGGCCGGTCGCGGTCCGACTTGTAGTCCTTGGCGGCTTCGTCCAGGAAATCGGCGAGACGCTCGCGTGCGCCTTTCTCGCCGGGCGTCCAGGTCTCCCGCAGGCCGCCGGCCCAGTCCGGCTGCGTCGGCAGCAGGCCCCAGTCGTCGAGGCTGTCGCTCTCGGCCCTCTTGAAGCCGTCGAGCTTCCTGAGCCCCGGCAGCGGCGCGGCCGGCGCGCCGCGCGCCTGGAGGGCCTTCCAGAAGGGGGTGAAGACCTTGTAAGGGCCGCCCTGGCCGGTCTTGAGCTCCCAGGGCTCGACCAGCAGGCTGCCGTTGAAGCTCTCGACCGCGACGTCCTGATCCTTCAGGTCGGCCTTCAGCTTCTTGTCGCGGGCGACGGCCCAGGGCTCGTAGCAGCGGTTCCAGTAGACCGCCGCGGCGCCGGTTTCTGCCACCAGTTCCTTGATGACTTGCGCGCTGTCGCCGCGGCGCAGGCAGAGCGGCGCGCCCGCCGCTTTCAGGTCGCGCTGCAGGCTGGCGAGGCTGTGGTGTAGCCACCAGCGCGAGGCGCCGCCGGGCGACCAGTCGCCGCCGGCCGACGCGTCGAGAACATAGACCGGCAACACCGGTGCACCGCTGTCGCGCGCGGCGCTCAGCGCCGGGTTGTCGGCGAGGCGCAGATCCTGGCGGAACCAGACGATCGAGGGAGGGTTGTCGGTCATTGCAGTCCCGGTCTTGAGGTCTTCAGCGCAAGGCTGAGGCGGTGACGGCGGCGAAGGCACAGCGCTGTCGCGCAGACCTCTGAAAGAAAATTATACGGGGGTCTCGCGGCCCCCGATCACCCTATGAGAAAATATTTTTCTTTTTCGGGTCAGAGGCTTGATCGCTCCCGCTGGCGGGTTAGGTCGCCGCTCAGTCGGACGGCGGTGCGAACGATTTCTCGACCACGCCGCCCTCCGCAGTCCCGTCCAACCAAGGAGGCATTCCCCCCATGAATACCCTGACCCGTTCGCTGTTCGCCGCCGTTGTCGCGGCGCCGCTCGCCCTCTCCGCCGTGGCCGCCAAGGCCGCCGACATCGTCGACACCGCTGTTTCCGCCGGCAAGTTCGAGACCCTGGTCGCTGCCGTCAAGGCCGCCGACCTGGTCGACACCCTGAAGGGCGACGGCCCGTTCACCGTTTTCGCGCCGACCGACGAAGCCTTCGCCAAGCTGCCCGCCGGCACGGTCGAAAACCTGCTGAAGCCGGAGAACAAGGATCAGCTGATCGCGATCCTCACCTACCACGTGGTGCCGGGCAAGGTGATGTCCGCCGACATCGCCAACAAGCAGCTCAAGGCCGGCACGGTCCAGGGCAGCGAGCTCGACATCAACGCCCTCAACGGCGGCGTTTCCGTCGACAACGCCAATGTGATCCAGGCCGACATCGAGACCTCGAACGGTGTGATCCACGTGATCGATACCGTCGTACTCCCTCAGTAATCTCGGTTACACACCCTGAATAACCTACCGCTGCAGCAACACCCCCCAGTCCCCCAGACGTTGCTGCATCACTCGGCGGCCGCCTCCCACCTTCCAGGGGCGGCCGCTTTTTCTTATTTCACCCAATGCGTTAGACGAGGGCCTGCTGCGGATAGGCGAAGAGGCCATTGCGGCCCAGCAGCACCGCCCGGAAGCCTCTCCGGAAGAGGCCGGAAATTGCCGGGTCGAGCACGTTCAGGCCCCCGGTGAAGGCGCCGAAGGCCGGCAGAATGAGCCGCCGGCCGTCGGTGACGAAGCAGGGCGCGGCGAGGCGCCGGCCGCGCACCACCACGGCGGCCTTGGGGTGGTAGTGGCCGGAAACCTCCCCGCCGCGCGACCTCGCCGCAGCCGCGTGGCGGAAGGTGAGGGCGCCCTCGGTGACCGCCTCGGCGACGCGCCCGCCCAGCCCGGCCGGCGGCGCCGGGTCGTGGTTGCCGGCGATCCAGGTCCAGTCGAGCCGCGCGGTCAGGCCCTGGAGGCGCGCGGCCTGGGCCGGGTCGAGGCGGTCCGCCGCCGCGCCGTCGTGGAAGGAGTCGCCGAGGCAGAGCACGCGCTCGACCCTGTGGCGGGCGAGCACCGCTTCCAGCCGGTCGAGCGTCGCCGCGGTGTCGTAGGGTGGCAGCAGCTGGCCGCGCTGGGCGAAGGCCGTGGCCTTCTCGAAGTGCAGGTCGGCGACCACCGCGAGGCGCCGCGCCGGCCAGATGAGGGCGCCGCTCAAGTCGGCCTGCAGCGCCACCCCGTTGACCAGCAGGCGGCCGGATCGGTGGGCCGGCGCGCTCGCGCCTTCCTCTCTCACAGCGGCAGCTCCGCCTGGCCGACGCCGATCTCCAGGCCCGCCGTGGCCTCGGCGATGAGGGCCTGGGCGCCTTCGTCGAGCAGCTCGTCGAGGCCGCTGCCGTAGACCTGCTCCTTGCCGATCTCCAGCAGCACCGGCACGGCCAGCGGCGAGATCCGGTCGAGGCGCCGGGTCCGGATGCGGCCCCTGACCCGCTTCAGCATGCCGGCCAGGCGGCCGATGTCGGTGAGCCCCCCGGCGGCATCGGCGCGGGTCGCCTGCAGCAGGACGTGGTCCGGCTCGTGCTTGCGCAGCACGTCGTAGATCAGATCGGCGTTGAAGGTGACCTGGCGGCCGGTCTTCTCGCGGCCCGGCGCGCGCGCCTCGATGAGGCCGGCGATCACCGCCACGTTGCGGAAGGTGCGCCTGAGCATGGACGACTCGGCCATCCACTCCTCCAGGTCGTCGCCCAGCATGTCCTCGTCGAACAGGGCGTCGATGTCCTCGGCGGGCTTCAGGCTCCACACGGCGATGACGTAGTCGGTGGCGACGAAGCCGAGGGGGGAGAGGCCGGCCCGCTCCATGCGCCGGGTCAGCAGCATGCCGAGGGTCTGGTGCGCGTTCCTGCCCTCGAAGCAGTAGGCCACCAGGAACGCCTTGTCGCCGCGCGGGAAGCACTCGACCAGCAGGCCCTCGGCCGGCGGCAGCTGGGAGCGCCAGCGCTGGATCCGCAGCCACTCGGCGACCGCCGGCGGCAGGTCGTGGCCGGCCTCCGGGTGCTCCAGGATGTCGCGCACCCGCTCGGCCAGGTGGGTGGAGAGCGGCAGGCGCCCACCGGCGTAGGCCGGCACCTTGGGCTCGCCGCCGGCTGCGCGGCTGACCACCACGTCGTTCTCGCGCAGGCCCTCGAAGGCGAGCAGCTGGCCGGCGAAGATAAAGCTGTCGCCGGGCAGCAGGCCGTTGACGAAATACTCTTCCACCTCGCCCAGCAGGCGGCCGTTCTTGAGACGCACCTTCAAGAGCGGCGCCTCGACGATGGTGCCGACGTTCAGGCGGTAGCGCTTCACATGCTCCAGGTGAGCGACGCGGTAAAAGCCATCCTTATCAACGACTAAGCGGCGATACCTCTGATAACTTTTCAGGGCGTAGCCGCCCGTGGCGACGAAGTCGAGGCAGCGGTCGAAAGTATTTCGGTCCAACGACTTATAGGGCAGAGCTAAGGTGACTTCCCGGTAGAGCTCGTCGGCCGAAAACGGCCCGGCGCAGGCGGTCCCGAGGATGTGTTGCGACAGCACATCAAGGCCGCCGGGCCGCGGTGGGTCGCCGTCGAGCGACCCGGCCTTCACCGCCTCCAGCGCGGCGCGGCACTCCAGCACCTCGAAGCGGTTGGCCGGCACCAGCAGGGCGCGGCTCGGCTGGTCGAGCCGGTGGTTGGCGCGGCCGATGCGCTGCAGCAGCCGGGCCGAGCCCTTGGGCGCGCCGATCTGCACCACCAGGTCGACGGCGGCCCAGTCGATGCCGAGGTCGAGGGAGGAGGTGGCGACCACCGCGCGCAGCCGGCCCGCGGCCATGGCGGCCTCCACCTTGCGGCGCTGCGCGACGGCGAGGCTGCCGTGGTGCAGCGCGATGGCCAGGCCGTCCTCGTTCAGGTGCCACAGCTCCTGGAACACGATCTCCGCCTGGGCCCGGGTGTTGACGAAGACCAGGGTGGTGCCGGCGCTGCGGATGCGGGCATAGACCTCGGCGAGCGCGTGCACCGCCATGTGGCCGGACCAGGGCAGGCGCTCCTTCGTGGTCAGGATCTCGACCGCCGCCGCGGCGCCGTCGCGGCCGATCACCCGGCGAACACCGTTCGACGAAGCGCTCGGCGACAGCCAGGCGGCCAGCCAGTCCGGGTCCTGGACCGTGGCCGAGAGCCCGACCCGGCGCAGTCCGGGCGCGAGGCGCTGCAGGCGGGCGAGGCCCAGGGCCAGCAGGTCGCCGCGCTTGGTCCCGGCGAAGGCGTGCAGCTCGTCGATCACCACGCACTTCAGGGAGCCGAAGATCTCCGGCGCGTCGTAGTAGCTGAGCAGCAGGGCGAGCGACTCCGGCGTGGTCATGAGGATGCCGGGCGGCCTGCGGCGCTGGCGCTGGCGCTTGGACTGCGGCGTGTCGCCGGTGCGCGTCTCGCAGGCGATCTCGAGGCCCATCTCGGCGATCGGCTGGGTCAGGTTGCGGTGGATGTCCACCGCCAGGGCCTTCAGCGGCGAGACGTAGAGGGTGTGGAGCCCCTCACGCGGGTTTTCGGCCAGCTCGACCAGGGAGGGCAGGAAGCCCGCCAGGGTCTTGCCGCCGCCGGTCGGCGCGATGAGCAGCGCCGACTGGCCCGCCTCGGCGGCCGCCAGCATCGCCAGCTGGTGCGCATGCGGCGCCCAGCCGCGCGACCGGAACCAGGCGGCAAAGCGCGGCGGCAGGGCAGCAAGACTCGATTCGGGCAGAAGGGCGGGCTGGCTCACGGGGGAGAGGATAGTCCGCCGGCCGGGGCGGGTGAAGCGCGATGGTGCTGCTTTGTTCTCTGCATTTGCCTAGGCCGCAAGAGAGGCGATATAGTGGCCGGATCGATCAACTTAAAGTCCATTCAGCGTTGGTGTGAAATGCCCTCACGTCGATATCGTTCGCTGCGCTTGATCGTCCGATTCTCGGGGGACCCGACATGACGCGACGACGCGCGGCTTGCCTGGCAGGCCTGATCCTGTTGCTGGGCGCCTGCACGGCGTCCCGGGAGACGGCCTCGGAGGACCTGATCTACTTCCCCGAAGGCGAGATCGAGTTCTGGAATCTGGGCGGTTCCGAAGATCCCCGAATCGTCGACGTCTTCTGTTGCAGTCCCGAGGACAACAGGATCGTCATTCTGTTTGAGTCGGGGACAGCCGAACCGGTCGGTCGGATGACGGCGACGCTGAGCGTGGTCTTCGAGCACACGCGGGCAAGCGGCCGTGAGGTGCTCTCCTAGCAAGAGGATGTTACCAGGTTCGTCGAGGAGGGGGAGGTCCGCACGGGACTGCAGCCCACCTATCCCGGAACCTATCGGGCGACCGTAGAGTTCTTCCGAAACGGCCGTCGCTTTGCGATGGTGAACTACCTCCAGGTCAGGGAGGCGCCCGGCGGAGCGGCATCGCCAGACAGGATCTAGGGACTCGCCCTGCCGCGCAGCCGGGGCTGTCGCAACCTTCCTTTGTCAAACTTCTCCCACCAAAGCGTGCGGTGCGGCGGCGCAAAAGCTGCTACCAATGGGCCTGGGAACGCATGGCGGCGAGAGGGGCCATCGCGACCTCTCCGCTGGTGCGGCAGCGTCCGGGGCCGTCCGCCGGGCCGCCGCCGTTCGCGCGCCGCTCATGCGCCACTTGAGCCACGTCGGGGAGGGGAGCCAGATGCCCTACTACTACCAGCTGCGCAGGTACATCCGGGACAAGCAGGAGCGCGCCCGGGTTATCGACAACCTGGTGGCGCTGCGCCAGCAGCTGGACAGCGAGGTGCCGGCCAAGGACGCGGACCGCAACCTGCTGGTCGCCTCGTGGAACATCCGCGACTTCGGCAAGTCGGGCAGCCGGCGCGGCTTCGGCAGGCGCGAGCCGGAGTCCTTCTTCTACATCGCCGAGATCATCTCGCGCTTCGACATGGTCGCGGTGCAGGAGATCAACGAGCTGCCGGAATGGGAGATCGTGATGGACATCCTGGGACCGGACTGGGACTTCATCGCCACCGACGTCACCGACAAGGCCCTGGGCGGCAACGGCGAGCGCCTGACCTACTGCTACGACAAGCGCAAGCTGTGGTTCAAGAACATCTCCGGCGAGATCGTGCTGCCGGCCAAGATGCTGATCAGCAAGGCCCTGGTCGAGCCGGGGTCCGGCGAGAAGCTCTATACCGGCAAGCAGTTCCGCCGCACGCCCTTCGTCACCAGCTTCCAGTCCGGCTGGTTCCGCTTCGACATCTGCACCGTGCACCTCTACTACGGCTCGGAATCCGGCGACAAGCTGCAGGAGCGGGTGGAGGAGATCGAGCGCGTCGCCCAGTACTTCGGCAAGCGCGCCGACCAGGGCCTGCGCAAGGACCGGGCGCTGATCCTGCTCGGCGACTTCAACATCGTGCACCCGGACCACAAGACCATGAAGGCGCTGACCGACAACGGCTTCAAGGTGCCCAAGACGCTGGCCGACCCGACGAACTTCGCCGAGACCAAGTACTACGACCAGATCGCCTTCAAGACCAAGCCACACGTGCTGGAATACGTCGAGAAGACGACGGGCCAGGCGAGCCAGCGCAACGCCGGTGTGCTGGACATCCACAAGAATCTCTACAAGCCCGACCAGTGGGAAGCCTACCGCGCGCAGATGAAGCGCTCGTCGAGCGGCAAGAACAAGTCGGGCGCCCAGCTGGAGAAATACTACCGCGACTGGCTGACCTACCAGCTGTCCGACCACAAGCCGCTCTGGGTGCGCATCAACACCAACGAAAGCGGCGCCTATCTGGCGGAGATGAAGGCCCAGGCTCTGGGCGGGTGAGCAGGGGGGCGCTGCGCGGTTGCCCCTGGGTGGCGGGGCAGGCTGGATCAGTTGGGAATCCGGCGCAGGATCCAGCGGAAAAAATCACGGACCTGACCGGGTTCCGAGAGATAGTAATCCGACTGGGCGCTGTTCCACAGTTCCAACAGCTCATCGTCGCTGGTTCGCGAGGCAACGCAGCGTGCGAGAAAGGTTCTCAGCGAACCTTGCTCGTGCTTCGAAAGGCTTTCGAGAGCCGCTACGACGCCCTCGTCCGGCGATTCATGGATATCGAAGATGTCTTGGTGGAACTGCGCCGTGAATTTCAGAAACTCGGGTGTGGCCTGCATTTCGCGAACCGATGTTTTCAGATAATCTGTTTGCGCAGCCTAGATTAGATGGATGGCGACGATGGGTGAAGGCAGTTGACATCGGTCATCCCTCGCGCGGTTTCTCAGTTGGTGAGGAAACGGCGCCCCGCCGCGCTGTTCGAACCATTACGAGAAACGCGGCGGCAGGGCATCAAGGCTGGTCTCGGGCAGAAAGACGAGCTGGCTCACGCTGCCTATGATGACTGCGGGACGGTCTTTTCAACGTTTCGGCGGCCATTTCTCCCGTCGGGTCCCCAAGAGTTGAAGTGTGCTGACCCTGTCGGCGCCGGAGTGGCTTGATGCAAGTCAATGTCCGCTTGCAGCAACAGCCTGTTTAGTGGGTTGCGGGACGTCCTGCAGCACCGCGTCTGGATACAGCATTGCGTTCCCGCAAGCCCATAGGAGGCGAATCCCACGGCCCGACTACACAAAGAGCGGACCCGATCGAAGGCCATCGGCATTGCCAGGCGTGAGGCCGGCAGGTTGCGGTGGTGGCTTCTACTTCTGCTCGGGCTGCTCTTATTGCTCTTGGGCTTGCCGCTGCGGTCGCAGCCGGCGCCGGTTGCCCTGCTGCTGGAAGTCGAGGGGCCGATCGGGCCGGCGGCTGGCGACTACCTGCACCGCGGTCTGGAGCGTGCGCAGGAACAGAACGCGGCGCTGGTCATCCTGCGCATCGACACCCCCGGTGGGCTCGACAGCACGACGCGGGACATCATCCAGGACATCCTGGCCTCGCCGGTTCCTGTGGCGAGCTACGTCGCGCCCAGCGGCGCGCGCGCGGCCAGCGCCGGCACCTACATCGTCCTCGCCAGCCATGTCGCTGCTATGGCGCCCGGTACCAACCTGGGCGCCGCCACGCCGATCCAGCTTGGCGGGCCGACTCCGCCGCTCCCCATCCCCGGCCGCGGCACGCCGGCGCCGGAGCGCGAGGCGCCGCCCGAAGGCCAGCCGGGCGAAGAACCGCCCCCGGCGGCGCAGCCGGCCCCGACGATGGAGGACAAGCTGGTCAACGACGCCGCGGCCTACATCCGCAGCCTGGCGCAGATGCGCGGGCGCAATGCAGACTGGGCGGAGCGGGCGGTGCGGCAGGCCGCCAGCCTCAGCGCGGCGGAAGCGCTGGAGCAAGGCGTCGTCGATGTCGTGGCTGCGGATTTCGGCGATCTCCTGGCGCAGATCGACGGCCGCACCGTCAGTTTGCGGGGCGAGCCCCGGCTGCTGGCGACTGCGGGCCTCGAAGTCCGTGTCGTCGAGCCGGACTGGCGCACCAAGCTGCTCGCCATCATCACCAATCCCAACGTCGCCTATATCCTGATGCTGATCGGTATCTACGGCATTGTCCTCGAGTTCTACAGCCCGGGGATGCTGCTGCCGGGGGTGACCGGTGTCATCTGCCTGCTGCTGGCGCTCTACGCCTTTCAGGTCTTGCCGATCAACTACGCCGGACTGGCGCTGCTGCTGGTCGGGGTGGCCCTGATGGTGAGCGAGGCCTTCGTGCCGAGTTTTGGGGTGCTCGGCCTGGGCGGGGCGGCTGCCTTCGTCATCGGCTCGGTGATGCTGCTCGACACCGACGTGCCCGGCTACGGCATCTCCTGGAAGCTGATTGGTTCCATTGCCGCGGTCAGCGCTGGGGTATTCCTCACTGTGATCCTGCTTCTGATGCGGGCGCGCCGGCGTGCCGTCGTTTCCGGCCCCGAGGAGATGGTCGGCAGCAGGGGACGCGTGGTGGAGTGGAGCGGCCACGAGGGGCGCGTGCGCGTGCACGGCGAGATCTGGCGCGCCCGCGCCGCGCGGCCGTTAAAGGCTGGCAAGAAGGTCCGCGTCGCCGGCATCGACGATCTGACTCTCGTTGTCGAGTCGGAAGGCAAGAAAGGTTAGGTCCGCCATGAACTGGATGCTCGATCAGTCCTGGGTCATCATCGTTCTCGTTCCGATCCTGATTCTGCTGTACTCGTTCCGCATCCTGCGCGAGTACCAGCGCGGTGTGGTGTTCCTGCTCGGCCGCTTCTGGAAGGTCAAGGGGCCGGGACTCATCATCGTGCTGCCGGTGATCCAGCAGATGGTGCGGGTCGATCTGCGGACCCGGGTGCTGGACGTGCCGGAGCAGGACGTCATCTCGCGTGACAACGTCTCGGTGAAGGTCAACGCGGTGGTCTATTTCCGGGTCATCGACGCCCAGAAGGCGGTAATCCAGGTGGAGGATTTCTTGGTTGCCACCAGCCAGCTCGCCCAGACCACGCTGCGCTCGGTACTCGGGCAGCACGAGCTCGACGAGATGCTGGCCGAACGCGAGCGGCTCAATGCCGACATCCAGCGCATTCTCGACGAGCAGACCGACGCCTGGGGCATCAAGGTGTCGAACGTGGAGCTGAAGCACGTTGATCTCGATGAGCGCATGATCCGCGCCATCGCCAAGCAGGCCGAGGCCGAACGCCTGCGCCGCGCCAAGGTGATCGACGCCGAGGGCGAGCACCAGGCGGCGGAGAATTTCCTCAAGGCCGCGGAGATCCTGGCGGGTGCACCGGAGGCGCTGCAACTTCGCTATCTCACCACCCTGCAGACCATCGCCGGGGAGCGCAGCAACACGGTGGTGTTTCCCTTGCCGCTGGAGCTGACGCGGGTCTTCGCCAGGCCACGCAAGGAAGCAAGTGGCGCCGGGGAGGAGGGGTGAGCGGCGCGGGGCGCAAGCCACGGTCGATCGCAGGGCGCGCAGCGGTGATGGCCTTCTCTCGACTGTCATCCCCGCGCCCCGTCGCGAGGACCCATGGCAGAGGCCGGGCGCCAGGCGGCTGCCCTGGACTCTCGCAACAACTGCGAGAGCGACTGACAGAGAAACTGCGTAGCTTCCCTGCGCTCTCGCGATGCCGCCACCCTACCGATCACACAAGAAAACCAAGCTACAGCTTGTCTCGTTCAGGTTTGGGTTGCCTTCGTAGTAGTCAAAATGAAAGTGCTCGCCGAAGTTTGTAGTCTCGTCAAAGAAGTTCTCGAGTGATCGCCCTAGCATTTCGAATGCGTCGTTGGAACCGGCGACCATCAGGGCGTCTTCGTTCACCGCTACAGTCAGGCGACCGGTGTCATCTTGAGTAAGTTCGAGCGCTATTCTTGGCAGGCTCACAGGGTAGTTCGAGATCCTTGAAATTGAGAGGTCCAGGAGGCAGGAGCTCTTCATGCTTCTCAAGAACCTTCCGAAGGCTGACATAGCGTTCGGTGCGCCGGAAACCTGGATTTCCGGCGCATCCATATTCTCGCCGCAGCCGACGGAGATTTCGAACATCGCCCGAACAGATTCCATGAAGCTTCCGACCAAGCAGAGACCAAGACGTAGGGTTTTTCGCAGGCACCAACTGCACAACCAAGATAAGGCACAGCATCAAATGGGTGAACCTCAACTTTGGTGCCCTGCTCTCATTCGCCGCTTCCCCGCTTGTCATGCTCGGGCTTGACCC
>JBFGUI010000081.1:0-15111 GCA_041565695.1 Kiloniellaceae bacterium | reverse complement strand
GGGTGACACCCTTTCCGCTTCCAGCCATCTGCCGCTTAGGCACATTCCCTGTCCCGACCGCAGCGTCCGACACCAAGGCATTGAGCCTGAATCCATTTCCGGACTTGGATTGAAGTTTATCGGGACAGCAGTGGATCAAGCCCGGCAATGACCGTCGGAGGGGGCAATCCGGAGGGGAAGGTCTTCAGGTTCGATCGTACGGACAGGCCAATGGGCCCGGGGCTTCCCGGCATCAGGCGCCGGGATAGGCAAGTCCCGGAACGACAGCCTTGGGGTGGCGGGGGGCCGAGGGCGGCGATTGTCGGCATACAAAGCGAACGGGGATCGGAGAGATCGCCTATGGACCGGGCCCGCGGCTTGGTTAAAATGGCCGCACATCTAAAGAGCGCCGCAAAGAATTTCCTAAAGTTATCAAGGGCCTCCGATTGAGGCGCATTTCAGGGAGACTTAACGGTGAGAAAGCTATTCTCCTGTGTCGTGGCGGCATTCATTGCCGTCGCGCCGCTGTCATCTCATGCCGAGACACCGCGTGACGTGCTCGTCATGGCCTCGCAGTTCGACGACATCATCACCCTCGACCCCGCCGAGATCTTCGAGTTCTCCGGCGCCGAGTTCGCCGGCAACACCTATGACCGGCTGATCGGCTACGACTACGACGACGTCTCGAACATCTTCGGCGTCGCCGCCGAATCCTGGACCATCTCCGACGACGGCAGGACCTTCACCTTCAAGATGCGCCCCGGCATCGTGTTCCCCTCGGGCAACCCGATGACCGCCGAGGACGCGGCCTTCTCGCTGCAGCGCGCCATCGTCCTCGACAAGTCGCCGGCCTTCATCCTGACGCAATTCGGCTTCACCAAGGAGAACGTGCGCGACAAGATCAAGGCGGTCGACGACATGACACTGACGCTGGAGACCGACAAGGCATACGCGCCGACCTTCGTGCTCTACTGCCTGACCGCCACGATCAGCTCGATCGTCGACAAGAAGACCGTCATGGCGCACGAGACGGACGGCGACCTGGGCCACGCGTGGCTGCGCACCAACTACGCCGGCGTCGGCCCCTTCAAGCTGGGCGCCTGGAAGCCCAACGAGTCGCTGACCCTCGACCGCAACGACGACTACTGGGGCGGCGCCCCGGCCATGAAGCGGGTCATCATCCGCCACATCGTCGAGCCGGCGACCCAGCAGCTGCTGCTGGAGAAGGGCGACATCGACATCGCCCGCAACCTGGGCCCGGATCAGCTGGAGGGCCTGCGCAAGAACCCGGACGTCAACATCCAGGAAGGCGTCAAGGGCGCGATCTACTACCTCGGCCTCAGCCAGAAGAACGCGGCCCTGTCCAAGCCCGAGGTGCGCGAGGCGCTGAAGTACCTGATCGACTACAAGGGCATGGAGGGCACCATCGTGCGCGACCTGATGAAGGTGCACCAGGCCTTCCTGCCCAAGGGCTTCCTCGGCGCGCTGGAGGCGACGCCCTATTCCCTGGACGTCAACAAGGCCAAACAGCTGCTGGCCAAGGCGGGCTATCCCAACGGCTTCAAGGTCACCATGGACACCCGCAACACCTCGCCGATCATGGAGATGGCGCAGTCGATCCAGTCGACCTTCGCCCAGGCCGGCGTCGAGCTGGAGATCATCCCCGGCGACGGCAAGCAGACGCTGACCAAGTACCGGGCGCGCAACCACGACATCTACATCGGCCGCTGGGGCCCGGACTACCAGGACCCGCACACCAACGCCGATACCTTCGCGCGCAACCCGGATAACTCGGACGATGCCAAGTCCAAGCCGCTGGCCTGGCGCAACGCCTGGGACATCCCGGAGATGACCAAGATGGCCGACGCGGCGGTGCTGGAGCGCGATCCGGCGAAGCGGGCCGAGATGTACCTGGAGGTCCAGAAGGTCCACCAGGCGACCTCGCCCTTCGTCATCATGTTCCAGCAGATCGAGGTGGCGGGCGTGCGCGCCGACACCAAGGGCTTCATCATCGGCCCGGCGTTCGACGACAACCGCTACCACGCCGTCACCAAGAACTGATCTGAGTGACGACACCGAGTGACAACCTGACGAGGGCAGGGACCGGCTTCAGAAGCCTGTCCCTGCCTTCCCCTCTGCGCACGGCGCTCAATCTGCTGACCACCGTGGCGCTGACCTTTCTCGGCCTGCTGCTGGTGACCTTCATCATCGGCCGCGTGGTGCCGATTGACCCGGTGCTGGCCATCGTCGGCGACCGAGCGCCGCAGAACGTGGTGGAGCGGGTGCGCGAGGAGCTCGGCCTCAACCTGCCGCTCTACCAGCAGTTCGCCATCTACGTCTGGAACGTGCTGCAGGGCGACCTCGGCAACTCGGTGCTCACCGCCAACCCGGTGGCCGAGGACATCCGGCGCGTGTTCCCGGCGACCCTGGAGCTGGCCACCGTGGCGACGCTGTTCGGCGTCCTGCTGGGCGTGCCCATGGGCGTGCTGGCCGCCGTCTACCGCGGGCGCTGGCCCGACCAGGTGATCCGCGTGCTCGGCCTGCTGGGCTATTCCATCCCGGTGTTCTGGCTCGGCCTCATGGGCCTGCTGCTGTTCTACGGCATTCTTGACTGGCTGCCGGGACCGGGGCGGCTCGACTTCATCTACGACGGCCTCGTCGATCCGGTGACCGGCGTCCTGCTGGTCGACTCGGCCATGGCCGGCGAGTGGGAGATCTTCTGGAACGCCGCCAGTCATCTCGTGCTGCCGGCTTCGATCCTCGGTTACTTCAGCCTCGCCTACATCTCCCGCATGACCCGCTCCTTCATGCTGGAGCAGTTGAGCCAGGAATACATCACCACCGCCCGGGTCAAGGGCGTGAAGGAGTGGCGCGTCATCTGGGTGCACGCGCTGGGCAACGTCTGGGTGCCGCTGGTCACGGTCATCGCGCTCTCCTACGCCAACCTGCTGGAAGGCTCGGTACTGACCGAGATCGTCTTTGCCTGGCCGGGGCTCGGCTACTACCTGACTCAGTCGCTGCTCAACGCCGACATGAACGCCGTGCTCGGCGCCACCATGGTGGTGGGCGCCGTCTTCATCGGCATCAACCTGCTGTCGGACCTGCTCTACAAACTGCTCGATCCGAGGGCGCGATGAGCAGCGAGGCGCACAGCGCAGGGCAGGGTGGCGGCTGGCGCGCCTGGCTGCTGTCCTCGACGCCGACCTCGCGACGCCAGGCCCGCCTCGGCCGTGCTTATCTCGCCTGGCTCGCCTTCCAGTCCAACCACCTGGCCGTGCTCGGCCTCGCCATCGTGCTGACGCTGGTCGTGGTGGCGATCTTCGCGCCGCTGCTCGCTCCCTACGATCCCAACGCCCAGATACTGACCGACCGCCTGCAGTTCTTCTCGTCGCAGTACTGGCTCGGCACCGACGAGCTGGGCCGCGACATCCTGTCACGCATCATCCACGGCTCGCGCCTGACGCTCTACATCGTCATTCTGGTGGCCATCATCGCCGCGCCCATCGGCCTCCTGGTCGGCACCACGGCGGGCTACTTCGGCGGCTGGACCGACACCGTGCTGATGCGCATCACCGATATTTTCCTGGCCTTCCCCAAGCTGGTGCTGGCCCTGGCGCTGGTCTCCGCCCTCGGGCCCGGCATCGAGAACGCGATCATCGCCATCGCCATCACCTCCTGGCCGCCCTACGCGCGCATCGCCCGGGCCGAGACCCTGACCATCCGCAATTCCGACTTCATCTCGGCGGTGCGCCTGCAGGGCGCCGGGCGGGCCCGCATCATCTGGTCGCACATCGTGCCGCTCTGCACCTCCTCGCTGATCGTGCGGGTCACCCTCGACATGGCCGGCATCATCCTCATCGCCGCCGGCCTCGGCTTCCTCGGCCTCGGCGCCCAGCCGCCGCTGCCGGAATGGGGCGCCATGATCTCCAGCGGCCGCAAGGTGCTGCTGGACCAGTGGTGGGTGGCGACCATGCCCGGGGTCGCCATCTTCATCGTCTCCCTGGGATTCAACCTGCTGGGCGACGGCCTGCGCGATGTGCTGGACCCTAAGAGCGGGGGGCAGGGATAATGACGGAGAAGCCGCTGCTCGCCATCGAAGACCTGCACGTCAGCTTCCCGACCCGCAAGGGCTTGGTCGAGGCGGTGCGCGGCATCTCGCTCTCGCTCGGCCGCGAGAAGCTCGGCATCGTCGGCGAGTCGGGCTCCGGCAAGTCGCTGACCGGGCGCTCCATCCTGCGCCTGGTGCCGCAGCCCGGCGTGGTCACGGCCCGGAAGCTGGAGTTCGACGGCATCGACCTGCAGCGCGCCGGCGAGGCGGAGATGCGCCAGATCCGCGGCCAGCGCATCTCCATGGTCATGCAGGACCCGAAATTCTCGCTCAACCCGGTGATGCGCGTCGGCGAGCAGATCGCCGAGGCCTACCGCACGCACCAGAAGGTGCCGCAAGCCGAGGCGAAGCGACGCGCGCTGGAGATGCTGAAGGCGGTCAGGATCCGCGATCCAGAGCGCGTCTACCGCGCCTATCCGCACGAGGTCTCCGGCGGCATGGGCCAGCGCATCATGATCGCCATGATGCTGATCCCCGACCCGGATCTGCTGATCGCCGACGAGCCGACCTCGGCCCTCGACGTCACGGTGCAGCTGCAGGTGCTGGCGATCCTCGACGACCTGGTGACCCAGCGCGGCATGGGCCTGATCTTCATCAGCCACGACCTGAGCCTGGTCTCCTCTTTCTGCGACCGCATCGTCATCATGTACGCCGGCCGCGTCATGGAGGTCTGCGATGCCAGCAACCTGGCCGCCGCGCAGCACCCCTACACCCGCGGCCTGCTGAACTGCCTGCCGCGCCTGGACGGCGACGGCAGCGCCCTGCCGGTGCTGCGCCGCGACCCCGCCTGGCTGGAGCACGGCCGGTGAGCGCCCGGGAGAACAAGCGGCCGATGATCGAGGTGGAGGACCTCGACGTCACCTTCGGGCGCGGCGCCGACGAGGTGCGCGCCGTGCGCCATGTTTCCTTCACGGTGCCGGAGGGCGCGACCTTTGGGCTGGTCGGCGAGTCCGGCTCCGGCAAGTCGACGGTGCTGCGCGCGCTCTCCGGGCTCAACCCCAACTGGACCGGGCGCGTCGTCATCGCCGGCCAGGAGCAGACGCCGAAGCGCGGCAAGGCCTTCTACAAGCTGGTGCAGATGGTGTTCCAGGATCCCTACGGCTCGCTGCACCCGCGCCACACGGTCGACCGCATCCTCATGGAGCCGCTGTCGATCCATGGCTTCGACAGCCCGGACCGGCGTATCGAGCAGGTGCTGGGCGAGGTCGGCCTGGGGCCCGCCTTCCGCTTTCGCTACCCGCACCAGCTCTCCGGCGGCCAGCGCCAGCGCGTCGCCGTGGCGCGTGCGCTGATCCTAGAGCCCAAGGTGCTGTTGCTCGACGAGCCGACCTCGGCGCTCGACGTCTCGGTGCAGGCCGAGGTGCTGAACCTGCTGCAGCGCCTGAAGCAGGAGCGGGGTCTGACCTATATCCTGGTGAGCCACAACCTCTCGGTGGTCGGCCACATGTGCGACGAACTGGCGGTGATGAACCACGGCGCCATCGTCGAGGAACTCGACGTCGCGCGCTTGAAGCGCCGCGACCCGCAGCACCCCTACACCCGCCAACTCATGGTGGCGAGTTTGGGTTACGACCGCGCCGCGGTGGACAAATTCGAGGATTTCGCGGCGGAGGGGTAGAGCGCGGTTCCCCCTCACCCAGCTCCGGCTAGGCTCGCTTCGCTCGCCAAGTCTACGCAACCCTCTCCCCGGTGGGGTGAGGGAACAACAATTGCCCTCTCCCCGCTTGCGGGGAGAGGGAGGGGCCCGCGTCAGCGGGAGGGTGAGGGGGCTTGCTTGGCCATTACTCCCCCGCCAGCCGGTCGAGACGCAGGCGGTCGCGGTTGTCGGTCAGGCGGTAGACGCCGACGAAGACGGCGGTGACGGCGCCCAGCGTGGTGCCGCCGGCGATCATGAACATGATCATCAGCTGGTACTTGACGGCCTCCAGCGGCGCGACGCCGGCCAGGATCTGGCCGGTCATCATGCCGGGCAGGGAAACGAGGCCGGTGGCGGCCAGGGAATTGATGATCGGCATCAAAGCGGTGGTCAGCGCCTGGCGGGTCACCGGCAGCAGGGCGCTGCGCCGCGTCGCGCCGAGTGAGAGCAGCGCCTCGATGCCCGGGCGCTGCTGCCGGGCGCCCTCGGTCAGCCGCTGCAGGCCGAGCGCGATGCCGGTCATGGTGTTGCCGAGGATCATGCCCAAGAGCGGCAGGGCGTAGCGCGGGTCGTACCAGGGATCGGCCTTCACCTGGGTGGTCAGCGCGAAGACGGTGACGAGGGCGGCGGCCATCAGCATGGCCGAGGTGCCGATGCCGTAGGCCCAGGCCGGCTGGAAGCCGCGCTCCTGGCGCGCCATGATCTCGCGCCCGGCGAAGAGGATCATGACGAGGGCGGCGAGGCCGGTCCACCAGGGCGAGACCAGCTCGAAGAGCTTGGTGAGCACCAGGCCGACCAGGGCGAGCTGCAGGGCGCAGCGCAGCCCGGCGATGATGAGCTTCTTCTCGATGCGCAGCTGCAGCAGCAGCGACAGCACCGCGACGCCGAGCAGCAGCAGCGCGGCGAGGGCCAGGTCCCAGTAGTCGAGGCGGACGTAGTCGGTCACGCTTTGGCCTCTTCCGGCTGCTCCTCGCGCAGCCGCCCGCCCTCGATCCGGAAGCGCCGCGTCGCCACGCGGGCCGCCTGGCGCCTGTCGTGGGTCACCCAGAGGATCGCCAGGCCGTTCGCCTGCTTCTCGCGCAGCAGCGCCTCGACGGCGGCGGTGGACTCCTCGTCCAGCGGGCCCGTCGGCTCGTCGAGCAGCAGCACCTCGGGGCGGTGCTCCAGGGCGCGCAGCAGGGCGAGGCGCTGGCGCTCGCCGGTGGAGAGCTGGCTGACCCGGCGGCGCGCCGCATCCGGCGAGACTCTGAGGCGGCGCGCCGGGCCGGCCTGGGCCGCCCAGTCCTGGAAGTGGTCGCCCAGCTTCTCCGACCACCAGCCGGGCTCGGCCGGCACGTAGCCGACGCGCCGGCGCCACAGCGGTGCGGGGATCTTCTCGCGCGGCGTGCCGTCGAGGCTGAGCGCGCCCTCGTTGGGGTCGAGGTCGGCCAGGGCGCGCAGCAGCAGCGTCTTGCCGGCCCCGGAGGGACCGCGCAGGGCGACGCATTCGCCGGCGGCGAGGTCGAAGGAGACTGGCTCGAGACCGGGGCGGGAGAGGTTCTTGACGCTGAGCATGGAGGCGGCAGGTTACGGCATTGCAGCCGTGCTGTCGCCATGGCTGTGCTGCGGCGTCAGCGCGCGGCCATGGCCGCTAGACCCGGCGTGACACCGCCGCTCAGCGGGCCGGGCGGGCCCGCCGGGTCGGCCGGGCCGGCCGGGTCCTGGGCCGGACGCAGGCACTCGGCCGGCAGGTGCAGGGTGACGCGGGTGCCGCGGCCGGGCTCGCTCGACAGCTCCAGGCGGCCGCCGTGCAGCTCGATCAGCTCCTTGGCCAGGGGCAGGCCGAGGCCGGTCCCCTCAATGTTCTCGGCGGCTTTCAGGCGCTCGAAGGGGGTCAGCGCCTGGGGAATCTCCTCGGGACTGATGCCCATGCCGCTGTCGCTCACCGAGATCGCCAAGCCGCCGTCGCCCTTCATGACGGCTGTGACCTCGACATGGCCGCCTTCCGGCGTGAACTTCACCGCATTGGACAGCAGGTTGAGCAAAGCCTGACGCAGCTTGGTCGGATCGACCAGCAGGCGCAGGTCGCCCGGGTAGCTGGTCGTGACCGAGATGCCGCGCTGCTCGGCGCGCGTCCGGATCAGGCTCAGGCAGGGACGGACGGTGTCCTCCAGGGTGGTTTCCTGACTGGTGAGTCGCAGGTGGCCGGATTCCGCGCGGGCGAGGTCGAGGATGTCGGTGATGATGGTCAGCAGGTGCTGTCCGCTTCGGTGGATGTCCTGCGCGTAGTCGGCATAGCGCTCGGAGATCGGCCCCATGGTCTGGCGCATCATGATCTCGGAAAAGCCGATGATGGCGTTCAGGGGCGTGCGCAGCTCATGGCTCATCAGGGCCAGGAAGCGCGACTTGGTGTGGCTGGCCGCCTCGGCATTGCGGCGGGCCTCGGCGTCGGCACGGGCCTGCGCCGTGCTGCTGGAAGCCTGAAGTTCGGCGTCGAGGCGGCGCTGCTGCAGAAACAGAATGAGCCCGCTGAGAGAGGCGAGCACCAAAAAGAGCGCGCTGCCGGCCAGCACCGCGTCGCGCCGCGCCTCGACCAGGAAGCCCTCTGCCGGCACGTCGATCACGAAGGCACCCATGACGTCGCCGAGCGACCAGGGCTCCCCCGTGGTGAGATAGCGGTTGTGGCAGTCGACGCAGGCCTGGCGTATGGCGACCGAGGGGGCGAGGGTTCGGAACAGCAAGTCACCGTCGACGGCCAGCCACTCGCTGCGCGCTTCGCGACGCCCGATGCGCGCCGCGTCCAGGATGGCCTCGGCGGTCAGCGCATCCATCGGCTCGGTCGCGATGGCCCGCCCCGGCAGGCCCAGCCAGGCCATGCGCAGCTGATGCTCACTGTCCCGGGCGGCGTTGAAACGGTCAATGGCGTGGGCGCGGAATTCCGCCGGCACCGGCGCGTTCTCCCCCAGGATGCTGCTGCGAACGTCGGTGTAGTTGGCGACCATGGCCTCGACCAGACGCAGGGCGGTGGTGGTCTCGTCCGACTTGTTGGTCTCGAACCAGTGGACGTTGGAGCGATAGAGGGCGTAGCCGCCGGCGATGCTCGTGACGAGAATCAGGACCAGCATGAGCAGCCAGGCCTTGCCGGCCCGGCAGTGCAGGAAGTCTCTCCCTGGGGAGGTATCTTGACGCTGGCTGAGCACCTGGCGCCTACCCAATGAACACGGCCGAATGTCCGGCCAACGACCGCGGCACGCGGCGCGGTCGGCTGATGGTTCGCCCAAAGTGGTTAATAATGCGTAACTCTATTCGGGCTATCCGCTATGGCTGGCGGCCCTCGCCGGCCGCGGCCTATGATCGTTGCGGCCGGCCGCTCAGGGGGCGGCGGGGTTCTGTGGGGGAAGGGAAAGCGTGCGGAGTCTTCCGGCGGTCTGGCAGCTGGCCATCGCCCAGACCATCGTCTGGGCCGGGCTGTTCTACGGCTTCCCGGCGCTGATCCTGCGCTGGGAGACCGCCTTCGGCTGGGACAAGGCGGCGCTGACCGGTGCGGTGACGCTGTCGATCGGGCTCTCGGCGGTGTTCTCGCCGCTGGCCGGGCGGCTCATCGACCGCGGCCTCGGACCCCAGGCGCTGGCCGGCGGCGCGCTGGCCGGCGGCATCTGCATCGGCCTGCTCGGCCTGGTGCAGAACCTCTGGCAGTTCTATCTGCTGTGGTGCCTGATCGGCACCGCCACCGGCTTCTGTCTCTACGACGCCTGCTTTGCCGTGGTGGTGCGCGCGCACGGCGACGCGGCGCGGCGGCCCATCACCCTCATCACCCTGGTCGCCGGCCTTGCCGGTACCCTGTCCTTTCCCCTGGCCCACGGCATCGCCGAGGTCTTCGGCTGGCGCGCCAGCTGCTTCGCCTTCGCGTTTCTGATCTGCCTCGTCGCCCTGCCGCTGATGTGGCGCGGCGCAAGGCAGCTGGAAGCGACGGTGGCGGAAGCGGAGATGCCGCTGGAAGAGGGTGCGGCGGAGAGCCGGCCGGTCGGCTTCCTGCGTCGCCCGGCCTTCTGGCTGCTCGCCGTCGGCTTTGCCCTCCTCGGCCTCAACCACTCGACCATCCTCAACCACCTGCTGCCGCTGCTCGACGAGCGCGGCATTCCCGCGGGCATGGCGGTCTTCGCCGCGGCCATGATCGGGCCCATGCAGGTGGCCGGGCGGCTCGCCATGATGGCGGTGGAGCGCCACGTCTCAAACCGCGGCATCACCGTCGCCTGCTTTCTGGCGGTGGCCCTGGCGACGCTGTCGCTGATCACCGCCTCGCTGGCGCCGATGATGCTGGTGCCCTTCGTCATCCTGCAGGGCAGCGGCCACGGCGTGACCTCGATCATGAAGCCGCTGGTGATCGGCGACATCCTGGGGCGCGCCAACTTCGGCGCCGTCAGCGGCACGCAGGCGATGATCTTCAAGCTGACGGTGGCCGTGGCGCCTTTCGCCGGCGCGCTCTTGTGGGAACTCGGCAGCTACGACCTGGTGCTGATCGTCATGCTGGCGGCGGCGCTTGCCGGGCTGGGGTTGTTCCTGCTGGCCTGGCGCGCCGGGCGGTCGACCTACATTTCAATCAGGTGATCCGGCAGTTCGTTGCGGCTGCCCGGCACGGCGGGGAAACGGTCCGTCAGGATCGCGCCGCAGGCCCCGATGGCTTTTTCGAAGCCGGCTGCGACCTCGCCCTTTTTCACCGCCTGAATGAAGTCGGCGACGATGGCGTCCCACTCGGCCTGATCGACCTGCGCGCTGATGCCCCGGTCGGCGAGGATCTCGACGTAGTGCTCGGCGACGGAAACGAAGATCAGAATACCGCAGCGGTCTTCCGTGTGGTGCACGCCCTGCGCCAGGAATTGCTCGCGGGCGGTACGCGCGGCGCGGCGCAGCCGGGTCCGCTTCGGGATCAGCCGCATTTTCAGCGGCAGCCAGCCGAACAGGACGGAGAGAACCAGAAAGGACCCAAGCTGCACCACCGAGACCATGGGCAAATTCGCCCAGCTGCCGGTCCAGGGCGCGGCGAGCAGGAACAGCGGCGGCAGGGAGAGCGCGATGACGCTGGCCCAGAGCAGCGGGATGAAGGCGTAGGGGTCGCTCTGCCGGGCGATCACGGTGACCACTTCGCCGCGGGTCTTTGCTTCGACGGCCCTGATCTGCTCGCGCAGCCGCTGCTTTTCGTCGTCGCTGAGGAACGCCATGTCACCAACTCCCCGAGGAACCGCCGCCGCCGAAGCCGCCGCCTCTGCCACCGAAGCCGCCGCCAGAACCGCCGCGGCCGAAGCCGCCGCCGCTCCTGTCAGAACTTCTACCGCTGATCCGCCTGCCCCCGCCCGGCCAGCGCTGCGCGCCGCTGGGGTCGACCTGGTAGAGAAAGCGCACGAAGATCAGCAGCATGATGACCAGGAACACAAAGGCCACATACCTGAACGTCTCGTTCTTCTTAGACCGGCGCGCCATGGGCTCATAGGCGCCTTCGATGGCGAGGATGATGGCGCTGACGCCGGCCTCGATGCCGGCCGGATAGTCGTCGCGCCGGAAGGCCGGCAGGATGTCGTTGTCGATGATCGTCCTGGCGATCGCGTCGGGCAGGTCGCCTTCCAGGCCGTATCCCACCTCGATGCGTACTTTGCGTTCCTTGGGCGCGACGATCAGCAGCACGCCGTTGTCGCGGCCCGCCTGGCCGATACCCCAGTGGCGGCCGAGCTGGTAGCCGAAATCCTCGATGGTCGTGCCCTGCAGGGAGGTGAGCGTCACCACCACGACCTGGTTGGAGGTCGCCGCCTCGTGGCTGCGCAGCTGATCGGTGAGGCGCCGTTCCTGCGCGCTGTCCAGCAGACCGGCGTTGTCGACCACCCGGCCGGTCAGCGCCGGGAAGTCGAGCGCCGAAGCGGCCCCGGCGACTGCCGCAAAGCAGAGGCAGACGCAGATGATGGCAAGGGAGCGGAGCGGAAAAACCTGCAAGGCGCCAACCTAGTTGAACTTCACCTGGGGCGGTTCGGCCAGGGTCTCCGGCTGGGAGAAGGTCTCCCGCGGCTGCAGGTCGGAATAGAGCAGGGTATGCCAGATGCGACCGGGGAAGGTGCGCAGCTCGGTGTTGTAGACCTGAACCGCCTGGATGTAGTCGCGCCGTGCCACGGCGATGCGGTTCTCCGTGCCCTCCAGCTGGGCCTGCAGACTGAGGAAGTTTTGGTTCGACTTGAGGTCGGGATAGCGTTCGACGACGACCAGCAGGCGCGACAGTGCCCGGGTCAGGGCGCCCTGGCTGCTCTCGAAGTTGCGGAAGGCTTCCGGGTTCGACAGCAGGTCGCTGGGGATCTGGGTCTGCGTCGCCTTGGCCCGGGCCTCGACCACGGCGGTCAGGGTCTCCTGCTCCTGGGCGGCGTAGCCCTTCACCACCTCGACCAGGTTGGGGATCAGATCGGCACGTCGCTTGTACTGGTTGTCGACCTGCGCCCAGGCGGCCTTCACGGCCTCGTCGTAGGTCGGAATGTCGTTGACCCCGCAGCCCGACAGGAAGCCGGCCAGCAGGCCGCAGAGCAGGAAGCGGGGCGCCAATCGTGCGATCGTCAGCATGCTGTCGCGAATCTCCGGTTGATTGCGCCAGAGACTATCACCGGCCCCGGCCCGGTTCTACCTGGCATTGCAGCTGACGCGGCCAGTCTTCGCGCAAAGGAAAACCGGCCGGGTGGCGAAACCACCCGGCCGGCTTGCCCAAGTCATGAACCCTCGCGGGTCGAGGGTGGAAAAATGAGGCGGCGTCAGGCCGCTTCGTTCTCGATCACCTTGGACGACTTGCCCTCGCCGCTGGTGATGGTGATGGTCCGCGGCTTCATGGCCTCGGGGATCTCGCGCACCAGCTCGACCGACAGCAGGCCGTTCTCCAGCTTCGCGCCGGTCACCTTGATGTGGTCGGCGAGGTCGAAGCGACGCTCGAAGGCGCGGTTGGCGATGCCGCGGTGCAGGTACTTGGTCTCGTTCTCGTCCTCGGCCTTGTCCTTGCGGCCGGAGATCACGAGCGAGTTCTCCTTGGCGGTGATGTCGAGTTCGTTCTCGGCGAAGCCGGCGACGGCCATCACGATGCGATAGGCGTCGTCACTGACCTTCTCGATGTTGTAGGGCGGATAGCTGAACGCGCTCTCCTCGACACGGCTGGCCGCATCGAGCGATTTCAGAAGCCGGTCGAAGCCGACCGAGGCGCGGTAGAGCGGGGAAAAGTCCATGGTACGCATGTCCACATTCTCCTTCTGAGCAACATGGTGTCAGTCAACGAGTCCACCCTGGGGGTCGAACCCTTGCGTTGGCGCCGCCTTTTCTCGGGACCCTGCAGGAGGCGTCTCCTGGCGACAAAGCCTATATCGTAAGGGCTTGCGGGCGATTCAAGACTTGCGGCCGGCGCTGAGAATAGGTAAAGAATCCTTCGACCGCCGGGTTCCCGTGCACCCGTGCCGGGGCGCGGCGAAACCAAGGGATTGTTAAGCCGCCGCCGGTTAGACTGGCGCCGGCCAGCTCACAAGGGGGCTGGGTCCCGGACCCCGGAGGAAGGGCTGGAAGGGGGGCCGGGGATGCCTGCCCGTCGACCGACCCTCTCAAACGATCTGCCGCAAGAGAGTTCAGGTTTGAGCCAGACCACCGTCACCTTTTTCGACAGTACCTTCGAGGAAGCCCTGGCGCTGACCCGCGAGGCGCGGGACTACCTGACCCATGGCGAGCCCCAGGAACGCCAGCGCCTGACTCCCAACGACCGCATGCTGGCGAGCTGCGAGGCCATGCGGCTGACCTCGCGCCTGACCCAGGTGATGGCTTGGCTGCTGGTGCAGAAGGCGGTGCACGCCGGGGAGATGACCCGGGAGGAGGCCAAGGCGCCGGAGTTCCGCCTCGCCGGCCAGTCGGTCTGCGA
The DNA here is from genome assembly GCA_041565695.1 of Kiloniellaceae bacterium. Taxonomy (GTDB): domain Bacteria; phylum Pseudomonadota; class Alphaproteobacteria; order Kiloniellales; family Kiloniellaceae; genus Pelagibius. Next base: position 1,491 of record JBFGUI010000081.1, on the reverse strand, counting down.
GGAGACCAGGCCGCCGCTGGAGGGCGACCTGCAGCCGCGTCTCGCCGAACTGCTGGAGCGCTCCCACAACCTCTACCAGCGGGTCGCCCGTCTGGACGCCCTGCAGGACGCTCCGCAGCGCCAGCTCCGGGGCTGAGCCCCGGCCACAAGGGCGAGCGCCCGCAGGGGGGCCGCCATGGCAAAAGGGCGGCCGTTCCGCCGCCCTTTCCAGAACTCTCGGGAACCACCGGCCGCAGCCGGCGACAAGCTTACTTCAGGCCGAAGCTGCCGAAGCGCTTGTTGAACTTCGCCACCTGGCCGCCGCTGTCGACCAGACGATGCTCGCCGGTCCAGGCCGGGTGCGTCTTGGGGTCGATCTCCAGGCGCATGGAGGCGCCCGCGGCCCCGTAGGTGGAGCGCGTCTTGAACTCGCTCCCGTCGGTCATCACGATGGTGATCTCGTGGTAGTCGGGATGAATGTCTTTTTTCATGGCTTCGATCCTCTAAAGCGCCGCGCTGTATACCCGAGACGGTCCCCCGGTGCAAGCCCCTGGCGGCGGCCCCGGCGGCTCCGGAAAGCCGGCGCGATTTCAAACGCTTGAGCGTCCTCGCCCGGTGGCTTGTCGAGCGTTGCGGAGAACGCAATTCTGTCGAGGCTGCCGCAGTCCAGGGCGGTGACAGAGCGCACTTTCCGGGTTCGCCATTCCGGCGACGAGGCGCTATCTTCCAGGCCTGTCCCGAGGACCCGGCCCGCAAGGATTCAGCCTACGTGAGATTGCCGTTATGAGAATGTCTTCCGCCGTGCCGGCCCCCCAGCGCGAGGAGGCGCGGGCGCGCGGCAGCCTGAAGCTGCTGGTCGAGCTCTGGCAGTTCGTGCGTCCCTACGGCCTGCAGCTGGCCGGCGCCATGACCGCTCTGCTGATCGCCTCGGGCACCGTGCTGGGCCTCGGCATGGGCCTGCGCCGCCTGGTCGACGAAGGCTTTTCCGCCGGCAACACGGCGCTGCTGAACCAGGCGGTGCTGGTGCTCTTCGGCGTGGTGGCGCTGCTCGCCCTGGCGGTCTACGCGCGCTTCTATCTCGTCTCGTGGATCGGCGAGCGGGTGGTGGCCGACATCCGCCGCAGGGTCTTCGACCACATCCTCACCCTCTCGCCGGCCTACTACGAGCTGACCCGCACCGGCGAGGTGCTGTCGCGCCTGACCACCGACACCACGCTGCTGCAGACCGTGGTCGGTTCCTCGGTCTCCATCGCCATCCGCAACTTCCTGCTGCTGATCGGCGGCACGGTGCTGCTGGTCGTCACCTCGCCGAAGCTGACTCTGCTGGTCTTGCTGGTGGTGCCGCTGGTGCTGCTGCCGATCCTGACCTACGGGCGGCGCGTGCGGCGCCTCAGCCGCACCAGCCAGGACCGCGTCGCCGACCTCGGCGTCTATGCCGGCGAGGCGCTGGACGCCATCCGCACGGTGCAGGCCTTCGTGCACGAGGGCGAGGACCGCCGGATCTTCGCCGCG
>JBFGUI010000080.1:0-15411 GCA_041565695.1 Kiloniellaceae bacterium | reverse complement strand
TGGTGCCGGCCTCTGCAGGAAGGGAGTCGCCTCGTCGCCGGAAATGAACACCCGGCGATGATTTTGATCGAAGACAGCAACCGCGGAAATCGATGAGTCAGAGGCCAGAATCGCATCTGCGCGCAGAGCGAAGCCGACGTACTGGCGCAGAGGCGCGCCCGCGCGCAGATAGTGCGCCATCGCGTTTTCCAGGATCTTGCCCTGTGCGTGGACTTTTTCAGTTTGAAATTGAACGTAGGTGCGCTTGGCCTCGCCGAAGCCGACATAGACGACCAACAAAAGCGACAAGCCGCAGACCACCAGCATGGTGATGGCATCGCTGAGACGTCGCTTTATTGAGATCGCAACCATTATCTTTTTCTACTCCACAATCCCCCTGGTGCATCTCTGCAAAGGTTTATGACAACAGCGCGGTCAGATGGGTGACGACGCCGCGCCTCTGGCTCAACAAAACATCGAGGCGGTCGGCCAGGAGTGTGAGAATGAGGTCGTCGTAGTCCATGTCGAGCGACGGGAGCGCAGCGCAAACCAAGCTGGTACCGGACTCCGTCGGCATCTTGAGATCCGGCTTCGGATTTGCTTCCAGAACGTGCAGCGTACCGTTCGCGTCTTCGCGCAGATCGAGCCGGATCAGTGATTCGAGGCTGAGCTCGTTCCAGACTTTGCGCGCGATCTCATGCAGCTGGCTAAGGACTGCGGCATCGCCCTTCGGATCGAGCCCCTTTATGCGGTCCTTGGTGATCGGCTTCACATCCATCGAGGTGAAGATTTTTTCATCGCCCGTAAGGCGGCGCTCTGCCGCGGCGAAGGAAAAGGGGTCCGCCAGTCGCGTAAGCCGCCGCTGCTTGGCGATCACCGGGCCGCCCACGGCAATGCAGAACTCGCGTCCCGGGAGATAAGCCTCGATGAGGACGTGGTTCTCCGTGGCGGCGTAGACTTCATTCACGATCTCGGGCAGGGCGGCTTCGTTCTCGGCAAAGTGGACGTGCAACGAGGCCCGCCCGGACACCGGCTTCACGATGTACGGTCCCCAGTGGTCCTTGAAAGCCTCCAGAAAGCGGCTGTTGACGTTCGGACGGAAGGGACCGCGCGCTGGATGCCAGGTCACAAAGGGAGCCGTCGGAACACCGATGTAAAGGAGTTCCTGCTTGAAGATGTGCTTGTTGTCCAGCGTCCCCGCCATCAGCGGGTTATGGCCGATATAGGGGACGCCCAACATCTCCAGCATGGCCGGCGCGTGGGCGACGGGGTTGTAGCCCTGCACGCCGCCGGTGTTGAGCCAGCCAAGGGCGACGCCCTCTTTGTGCAGTCTTTCGCCGAGCCGCATGTCGTCGGGGACCAGGATGGTTTGCCGGAAGCCGAGGCGAACCAGGGCGGCGGCGATGTCTTCGGCAACCGACCGGTAGCTCTTCCAGGCGCGAGGATTGCTCGTGCGATGGATTACCGCCCCATCGGCGGTCTTGTCGCCGCCATAGATGACCGCGATCTTGATCCGCTCGCTCAGCCGCTGAATCTGGCGTTGCAGTTCTTCGACGCGCCCGGCGCGGCGCGCGGGGATGAGCTGTGCTGCCTGGCTGGGCGCCGCCTCATGGCTCTCGACGGCCTCGTTCAGTCCCGTCATCGCGGCGTTTGTCCTCAATATCTTGTTCACATGCCTGGCGACGGCCGACGGGACGGCCGCGCATACGGGAGAAACCCTAGCTAAGATGGGTGAATAGAAGGTAAATCCACGGAGGGCCCGATACCTGAGAAATTCCAGTCGATTTTGATATTTCGGGCGTCAGAATAAACAGAACGTCTGATTTTGCCGATTTTCCGTGTCCTGTCTCTAGACCCGTCTGTTTGGCTTTACCGGCTTTTCGCCGGGAAGACGCCTCGTCTTGTCGCGAAGCCGCATCCATTACTTTGGCCCGTCTTAGTCTCTACATGGCAGCGCCGCGTCGAGAGGCTGTTGAATAACGGAAAGTTAAACCAAAGCGAGGCAAAGTCGGTCTATGGATTCCTCGCTCGAACCGCCGCGCCTACGCGGCAACCTGCACATGCGTCTGCCTTCGACCGGGGCAGAGAGGCGGATCCGCGTGCTGGAAGGGCAGAACCGGATTCTCGAGACCCTGGCCAAGGGCGCGCCGCTGCAAAAGGTCGCGACCACCTTCGCCGAGGTGATGGAGACACTGTTTGCCGATACTTACTGCGCCTTCCTGGTTCTCGATGCGAACTCGACCCAACTGGGCCTCGTCGCCGCGCCCAGCCTGCCCGAACCCCTCCGCGGCGCGCTGGAAATCCAGAACCTCGAAGGCTGCGGCGACCCTTCGGTCACTTCGGTGTTGCGCCGCGAGCCTGTCCTGATCGAGGACATGGCCGACGATCCTTCCTGGGCGAAAGCCCGCGAAGCCTTGCTACAAGCCGGTTGCTTCGCCTGCCTTGCACAGCCGATTCTCGATGCCGGCGGTACCGCGCTCGGGGCAGTGACGCTCTACGCCCGCCACCCGGACGCGCAGGCAGGCGTCGATGTTCAGACCATCGATACCCTGCTGCCGGCCGCGCGCATCGCCATCGAGCGCGAGCGGGGTGCCGAAGCCCTGGAGTCCGCTGACGAGCGCCTGCTGTCGCTGGCTCAGAACATTCCTGGCGTGGTCTACCAACGCATCGTCACGCCGGAAGGCGACATCCGCTACACTTACATCAGTGAAGGGGCTTACGAACTATTCGGTGTATCTCCGGAAGAGATCATCGCAAATCCGCGTGCTCTCTTCGATTGCCATGGACCTGAATACAGACAGGACTTCCGCAAGCGCCTGTTGACTGCGTCGCGCGAGATGAGCCTCTGGGATGTCGAGGCGCCGATCATCACCCGCCAGGGCGAGGAGAAGTGGACCCACGCCATCGCGCGGCCGACGCGCCGTGCCGACGGGACGGTGGTGTGGAACGGCATCATCCTGGATGCGACACGCATCAAGATGGCCAACCTGGAACTGGCGGCGGCAAGCCGCGCCAAGTCCGAGTTCCTCGCCAACATGAGCCACGAGCTGCGCACGCCGCTGAACGCGATCATCGGCTTCTCGGAGCTGATGCTCGCCGCGGGGTCGGGGATCGCGGGGGAAAAATACGAAGAATACCTGAACCTGATACACGGCAGCGGCCGGCATCTGCTGGACATTATCAACGACGTGCTCGATCTGGCCAAGGTCGAGGCCGGAAAGATGAGCCTGTCCGAAGAGAGCGTCGACCTGGGGCAGATAACCGCCAGCTGCCTGCGCCTGGTCAGCAGCAATACCGAGGATGAGCGCATCGACCTGCGCTCGGAGATCCCGGACAATCTGCCACCGCTGAAAGGCGACCGACGCAAGATCAAGCAGATCCTGATCAACCTGCTGTCGAATGCGGTCAAGTTCACCCCGGTCGGAGGGCAGATCCGCGTCACTGCGCGGATCAATGAGAACGGCGAGCTTGCGCTCGCCGTGTCCGACACCGGCGAAGGTATTCCGCCGGAGAGCCTCAATGACGTGCTCAGCCCCTTCCGTCAGGCGGACAGCGGCCTCAACCGGCGCTTCGACGGCATTGGCCTCGGACTGCCGCTGTCGAAGGCCATGGCGGAACTGCATGGCGGCACTCTGGAACTCGAGAGCGAGGTGGGGGCCGGCACCACGGTTACCGTGACCTTCCCCGCCGAGCGTCTGGAGACCGCAGCGCCCGGCTCCTGACCGGCGCGACGGCGACGAATTCCCTCCAAGCGGCGTGCGCGGCGCGAGCCACAAGCCGTACCCACGATCGGACTACCCCGATTGTCCGGCTGCCCGTCTCCGATGCCCGCGCTCGGCGGGGGCTGGTCGGGATTATGCTTTGCCTGTAGCATTGAATGGCTCCGCCACGACGAGCCCCTGAGGTCCACAGCGCCGCGCGACGTCCGGATCGCCGCTGACCGGGGAGAGGCAAGGCGGCGACGCTCCCCTTCCCTTAGCAGCAAGGCGAAGCCGGATGGCAACTCGCCCGGGTCGCCCGGGCCCGCACCTTCCCGGTGCGACAAGGCTTCATCGGTGCCCCAAGGCGCAGGCGGAGCGCCAGATTCGTATGCCGGTCTGTCCTGTGATCAACCACACGAGAGAGGCACGAACGATGAAGCTCAAAGAAACCCTCGAGAACAACATCATGGTCGTCGTCGTTGCGGTGGCTGTTGCCGTCGCCGGCACGACCTTCGCCGTCGTCAACTACTACAACGCCCAGAAGGTCGCCAGCATCGAGCAGTCCTTCAACTTCAAGCTGGCCAAGCTCGAGTCCAAGCTGGCCTCGATCGACCGGGACCTGCCCGGCATCGAGCACTTCGACATCCGGGGCCTGTTCCTGGCCGAGAACGAGACCCGCGGCATCGACCCCGGCCTGTTCTATTTCAAGGACGACAGGTTCTACGCCTCAAAGTCCGACCCCTACTGGAAGTACAGCAAGACCACCGAGCTTGCGCTGATAAAGCTGGTAACCGGGATCGACTTCGATGACCCCATGCTGGGTATGCTGGGCCAGGCGGCGGTGAAATTCCCGATTCACCTGTGGCGCGCCGACGAGAGCATCGTCATGGTCGACAAGGGAGAAGAACTCAATCTCTTCCCGCACATCATCGTGCAAAAGGTGCCCAACAGCGAGATCGGCGAGGTCCTCGGCCTCGGGGTCTCCTTCGGCCGCTGGGTAGATGAGGAGGACGATATGGACTTCGACGCGGACGACATCGACCTCAGCGGCGACGAGGACGTGGACGAACTTCTCGCCGCGATGAACCGCGCCTACTACAACGACGCCGCCGGCTTCTTCTTCCTCATGCAGACGCTGGTGAACTTCAACTCCGCCATGATGGCGCCGAACCAGGTCTTCAAGATCAAGAAGGTCCAGAAGCTGGGCAACATCCTCTACTGCCAGTTCGTCACGGAATTCTACGACGTGACAGTCAGGGAACAGACGACAACCGTCTACCTTCACCAGGAAATCATGGTGATCTCTGAGAGGGACTCGCTCTACTTCATCAAGATCACCCTGCCTTCGCTGGAGCCGCAGCCGCGCGCGCCGATCTTCGCCAACGTCAACGGCTGGCTGACCAACGTCAAGCTGGTGCGGGACTGAACTTGGAGATTCCTAGGCTGCCTGATGCGCCTTGCGCTTGCCCGTCACCTGCTCACGCGGACGCAGATGGGCGAACCAGCGCTGCTCCAGCAGCTTGAAGCCGCCCACGATAACGAAAGTCAGGCAGAGATACAGAACCGCCACCGAGAGGAAAGCTTCGTAGGGACTGAAGTAGCGGGAATTGACAATACGCGCGGCGCCGGTCAGGTCGACGATGGTGATGACACTGGCAATGGCCGAGCCGTGCAGCATGAAGATGACTTCGTTCGAGTAGGCCGGCAGGGCGCGGCGGAAGGCGCTGGGCAGGATGATGCGGGTATAGGTCTGGCTGCGCGACATGCCGCAGGCGCGCGCCGCCTCGATCTCGCCGTAAGGCGTGCCATCGATGGCACCGCGGAAGATCTCGGTGGTATAGGCCGCGGTGTTCAGGGTGAAGGCGAAGAGCGCGTACCAGTAGGCGTCTTTGAGGAAGTCGTACATCTGGCTGAGGTCGATCATGACCTGCCATTGCCCAAGGCCATAGTATACCAGGAACAACTGCACCAGCAGCGGGGTACCGCGGAAAAAATAGGTGAAGGCCCAGACCGGCCCGTTGACCAGCGGATTGCTGGAAGTGCGCATAACGGCTAGCGGTATTGCCATGCCGAGGCCAATCACCAGGGACCAGAACACCAGCTTGACCGTCGTCACCAGGCCTTCTAGGTAGAGCTCGTAGTTCTCCAGTATCGGAGCAAAATCCATGACTCAAGCCTTCCTGACGCCGACGCTGTAGCGCTTTTCAGCCCAGCGCAGCCCCCAGATCGATACCGTCGTGAATAGCAGAAACATGAAGGCGACGAAGAGATAGAATATGAAGGGCTGGCGCGTCGAGCCGCCGGCCTGGCCGGCGCGAAACACCATTTCGTTAAGTCCGATTACGGCAACCAGCGCCGTCGATTTCATCAACACCAGCCAGTTGTTTCCAATGCCCGGCAAAGCGTGACGCATCATCTGCGGCATGAGGATACGGGCGAACACCTGAGCGCGCGACATGCCATAGGCATAACCGGCTTCCAATAGGCCGACCGGAACCGCCAGGAAGGCGCCGCGGAAAGTCTCTCCCATGTAGGCGCCGTAGACGAAACCAATTGTCATGGTACCTGCGACGAAGGGGTTGATGTCGATGTAGTCCCACTCGAAGTAGGTGCCGATCGCGTTGACGGTGACCTGCCCGCCGAAAAAGATCAGCAGCATCATGACGAGATCAGGCACACCGCGGATCAGCGTTGTGTATATCGATGCAATGCCAATGGCGAGGCGAGACTTCGAAAGTTTTGCGGCAGCCGTGGCGAGCCCAAGCAGCATGGCGAAAACGGCAGACACAAGAGATACCAGGACCGTGATACCGGCGCCTTCCAGCAGAAACGGCAAGCGGGCGATCAGTTCATCCATTTCTCTTCCTCTAACAACCTCCCGCCTTGTCTGAAAAGAGATACGCCACCGTCGAGGGATCGACGGTGGCGTATTTGAAACCTACGTCATGTGGTGCCTTAGCTGCCGTAGACGTTGAAGTCGAAGTACTTGTCCTGGATGGCCTTGTACTTCCCGTTGGCGCGGATCGCGTCGATCGCCTCGTTGAACATCTCGCGCAGGTCGTCCTCGCCCTTGCGCAGGGCGATGCCGGCACCGTCACCGAAGTATTTCGGATCGCTGAAGTCCGGGCCGACAAACTCATAGTTCTTGCCGTCTTCGGTCTGCAGGAAACCGCCGTCGAGCGCCACGGAATCGGCCAGTAGCAGATCGATGCGGCCGGCCACCATGTCGAGATAGGCCTCGTCCTGGGTACCGTAGCGTTTGATCTCGACGGAATCGCCGTAGACCTCGGTGATGAAGTTGTCGTGGATCGTGGCGCGCTGCACGCCGACGCTCTTGCCCTTCATGCCGTCCTTGGTGATTTCGATGCCCGAGCCCTTCTTGCGCACGAACTTGGCAGGGGTGTTGTAGTACTTGTTGGTGAAGTCGACCTTCTGCTTGCGCTCCTCGGTGATCGACATCGAGGCGACGATGGCGTCGTACTTGCGGGCCTGCAGCGCCGGGATGATGCCGTCCCAGTCCTGGGTCACCAGTTCGCACTCGACCTTCATCTCCTCGCAGAGCGCGTTGGCGATGTCGATGTCGAAGCCGACCAGCTTGCCGTCGGCGGTCACTTCACTGAACGGCGGGTAGGCGCCTTCGACGCCGATACGCACCTTCTTCCATTCCTTGGCATCCGCCTGCGCGGCGCCCAAGGCCAGAGCGGCGACAAAGACCGCGGATAACAGCTTCTTCACGAGTTGCCTCCATTTGGGTTTGCTGAGCTGTTCGAGTCCGTTGCGGACAGCGGCGGGCAGCCGGTCATTTCAGGTTGCCCTCCAAAAACTGACGAAAGCGCGGCGAGCGCGGATTAGTGAAGACTTCGTCCGGCGGTCCCTGCTCCTCGACGCGGCCTTCGTGCAGGAACACGGTCTCGCTCGAGACCTCGCGGGCGAAGCCCATTTCGTGGGTCACCACGATCATGGTGCGCCCTTCCTCGGCGAGGCGGCGAATCACCCGCAGCACTTCGCCCACCAGTTCCGGATCCAGAGCCGAGGTCGGCTCGTCGAACAGCAGCACCGCCGGGTCCATGGCCAGCGCGCGGGCGATGGCGACGCGCTGCTGCTGGCCGCCGGAAAGGTGCGCCGGATAGTAGTCGCGGCGGTCGTAGAGGCCGACCTTCTGCAGAATCTCGCCAGCGTAGTCGACGGCCTCGGCCTTGGGGCGTTTCAGCACGTGGATCGGCGCCTCGACAACGTTCTGCAGCACCGTCATATGGGACCACAGGTTGAAGCTCTGAAACACCATGGCGAGGCGCGCGCGGATGCGGCGGATCTGCTCCCGGTCCTCGGCCTCCAGGCCGCCGCCGTGCCTGGCCGGCTTGAGGCGCAGTTCCTCGCCGGCGACGATGATGCGCCCGGCGTTGGGCCGCTCCAGCAGGTTGAGGCAGCGCAGGAAAGTGCTCTTGCCGGAGCCGCTCGACCCCAGCATGGCGATCACGTCGCCTTCGCGTGCCGTCAGGGAAACCCCCTTCAGGACTTCCAGGTCGCCGAAAGACTTGTGAATATCTTCCGCAACCAATGCAGCCGTGGCAGCAGCCGTCGCGGTGCCCTGTTGCGCCAAAGCCAATGGCCCAAGAACTCCCTGTAACACGCCCAATTTCGGGTCCCTTTGCCTCGACGGTAAGGCAGCCTCGGGGGGAAGCCAAGCAAAACCGTGCGGCCGGCAGCCGCAGCGACAGCCTGGAACTGGAATGATCCCAAGGCGCTGCAGGCGCGCCTGCCACTCAGGGCAGGCTGCGGCGCAGCGCCTCCAGGCGCTCGGTCAGGCCTGGGCGATCCGGGGAGTCCGCCGGCAGGGCGGTGATCTGGTTTTGCGCGGCGGCCAGCGCCTCGCGCGCCTTGTCGGCCTCGCCCAGCACACCGTAGGCCCGGGCCAGGCGCAGCCAGCCGTCGGGGTCCGCCGGCTCCGCCTCGAGGCGTTCGGCGAGCCGGGCGACCATGGAGCGGATGAAGGCCTGACGGTCTTCCGACGTCATTTCCTGGGCCGCCTCGACATCGGCCGCGGATGGTCCCCGCGGGCCGGCCGGCGCGGCCTCGGGTCGGGCGATTACCGGTGGCTCGATCCCCAGTTCTGCCGCCGCCCGGGCGATCTGCTGGCGCAGCAGGTTGACCCAGGGCGAGTCCGCTGGCACGTCCTCGGCCAGGGCCTTCCAAACATCGATGGCCGCGTCGAGCCGGCCGTCCTGCGCCATGGCGAGGCCGGCGTAGTAGCGCGCCCGGTTGTTGCCCGGGTCCGCTTCGATGGCCGCCGCAAAGGCGAGGCGCGCTTCGCGCCCGACCCGGCCCTGGGCCGCGGCCACCAGCGCCTCGCCGAGGGCGGCATGCAGCGCGCCGGGCACCGGGCCCTGCTGCGCGATCCATGCGATGGCGCTGCGGTAGGCATCGGCCGATTCGTTAAAGCGGCCCGAGCGTTCGAGGACCTGGGCGAGGATCAGACGGGCCTCGATGTCGTCGGGCGACGCCGCGATGCGCTTTTCCAGCTGCGCCACCATCAGGCGGAGCTCCTCGGGGCCGCCGGGATCGCGCTCGGCCAGCGGCAGGCCGGGCAGGTCGGGACTGCCGAGCTGCAGATAGAGGCCGAGGCCGGCCAGCGGCGGCAGGCAGACCACCAAAGCCAGCGCAACGCGGCGCGTCGAGAGGGTCGCCTGACGCGGAGCCTGCGCGTCCACGACACTGTCGGTCTGCAGCAGGCGACGTTCGATCTCGCGGCGCGCGGCGTCGGCCTCCGCCTTACCGATGAGACCACGCTGCAGATCCTGCTCCAGCTCGGCCAGCTGGTCGCGGTAGACGGCGCGGTCGAAGTCCGCAGTCGCCGGTCCGCCGGCGCGACGGCGCAGCAGCGGGTAGACCAGCGCGACGACCACCAGGGCGGCCATCACGGCGGCAAAGATCCAGAAGATCATGAGCCGCGCGGCCCTTCCTCATCCGCAGCGCCCTCGTCCAGCAGGCGGGCGAGGCGCGCCTGTTCTTCCGCGCTCAGGTCCTGCGGCGCGGCGATACTCGCGCGCTGGTGGCGGAAGTAGACGAAGACAGCGATAATGCCGAGCAGCAGGACCATGAGCGGGCCGAACCACAACAGATAGGTGGTCGGCTTCACCGGCGGGCGCAGCAGCACGAAATCGCCGTAGCGGGCGACCAGGTAGTCGAACACCTGCTGGTCGCTGTCACCGGCGACCAGTCGCTCGCGCACCAGCACCCGCAGCTCACGCGCGATATCGGCATTCGAAGAGTCGATCGACTCGTTCTGGCAGACGACGCAGCGGATCTCGGCCGAGAGCGCGCGGGCGCGCTGCTCCAGCACCGGGTCGTCGAGCATCTCGTTCGGCTCGACCGCGCCGGCCGGCGCCGCCAGCAGCACCAGCGCCAGGGCGAGATAGCCGAGCAGTCTGTGTATCGCGGCGACGGTCATGGCCGCAGCGTCTGCAGCATGGGTTCCACCTCACGCTCGATCAGTTCGGGCAGCAGCGGCCCGCGGTGGTGATAGCGGATGCGGCCGGCGCCGTCGATGATGAAAGTTTCCGGCACGCCGGTCACGCCCCACTCCACCGCGGCGCGGCCCGAGTCGGCACCGATCCGCCGATAGGGGTTGCCCAGCTCCGCGAGCCAGGCAATGGCGTCTTCGGTCTTGTCGCGGTGATTTATGCCGTAGAGCGGCACGCCGGTGCGTTCGACAAGCTCCGTCAGATAGCCGTGCTCGGCGCGGCAGGGCACGCACCAGGAGGCGAAGAAGTTCACCATCACGACTTCACCGGCCGCGAGATCCGCGGTGGCGAAGCCCGCCACATCGAGGCCCGGCACACCCGGCAGGTCGAAAGTCGGCGTCGGCTTGTCGATCATCACCGAGGGCAGCGCACGGGGGTCGCGGTCCGGCGCCAGCCCCCAGAGGAAATACCCGGCGATCACCACGAAGATCAGCACCGGCAGCAGGAAGAGCAGGCGTTTTGTCATAACCAGATCAGTCCAACGAAAGCCGGCTCAGGCCGCCGCCGGCCGCGTGCTTCCGGTCTTGCGGGCACGGCTCGGGGCGCCGACGCGCAGGCGCCGGTCGCTCAGCGACACCAGGCCGCCGGCCACCATGACGAGGCAGCCGAGCCAGATCCACGGCACCAGGGGTTCGTGATAGATCCGCGCGGTCCAGCCGCCCTGCCCGTCGGCATCGCCGATCACCACATAGAGGTCGGCGAAGAAGGTGGTGCGGATCGCCGCCTCGGTGGTCGGCATGGCGCGCACCGAATAGACGCGCTTTTCGGGGAACATCACGGCGATAACCTCGCCCTCGACGGTCACCGTGAAACGCGCCCGCTCGGCCTGGTAGTTTGGCCCCTGCAGCCGGCCGACGCCCTCGAACAGCAGGCTGTAGCCGGCGATCTCGACGGTCTCGCCGGGCTTCAGGTTGGTCACCACTTCGCTCTTCCACACCGAAGAGCCGATCATCCCGGCCATGACGATGGCCATACCCGAGTGCGCCAGGGTCATGCCGTGAGCGGCTCGCGGCAGATTCTTCGCGCGGTGCCAGCTGTCGGACAGGGGCTCGCGGAACAGCTTGACCCGATCGCCCCACTCGACCAGCGCGCCGACGAAGAGCCAGGCGGCCAGCGCCACAGCGGCCAGCGCCAGGATCGGACCGCCGGACTGCACATACCAGGCGACAGCGGCGGCGACCACCGCGCCGACCGCGGCCCACTTCAGGCGCACCAGCGCGCCCAGCAGGTCGCCGCGCTTCCACGGCAGCATCGGACCGATGGCCATGAGGAAGATCAGTGGCACCATGAGCGGCACGAAGGTGGCGTTGAAGAAGGGCGCGCCGACGGAAATCTTCGAGCCGTCGAGCGCCTCGATGAACAGCGGGTAGAGGGTGCCGAGAAAGACCGTCGCGCAGGCCGCGGCCAGCAGCAGGTTGTTGATCACCATGCCGCCCTCGCGGCTGATCGGCGCGAAGAGGCCGCCGGCCTTCAGCGCCGGGGCGCGCAGCGCAAAGAGCGTCAGCGAGCCGCCGATGGTGATCGCCAGCAGGATAAGAATGAAGAAGCCGCGTTCCGGATCGGTGGCGAAGGCGTGCACCGAGGTCAGCAGGCCGGAGCGCACGACGAAAGTGCCGATCAGCGACAGCGAGAAGGTCAGGATGGCGAGCAGAAGCGTCCAGACCTTCAGCGCGTTGCGCTTTTCCACCACGATGGCGGAATGCAGCAGCGCGGTGCCCAGCAGCCAGGGCATGAAGGAGACGTTCTCCACCGGATCCCAGAACCACCATCCGCCCCAGCCCAGCTCGTAGTAGGCCCACCAGGACCCCAGCGCGATGCCGCCGGTCAGAAAGGCCCAGGCGAGCAGCGTCCAGGGCCGGACCCAGCGCGCCCAGGCGGCATCCACCTTGCCTTCGATCAGCGCCGCGATGGCGAAGGAGAAGGCCATGGAAAAGCCGACATAGCCGGCATAGAGCATCGGCGGATGGAAGGCGAGCCCCGGGTCCTGCAGCAGCGGGTTCAGATCCTCGCCGTCGAGCGGCGCGGGAAACACGCGCAGGAAGGGATTGGAGGTAAAAAGGGTGAACAGCATGAATCCGATGGCGACCCAGGCCTGCACCCCGAGCACCCGGGCCCGCAGCGTCGGCGGCAGGTTGCCGCCGAAGATCGCGACCGCGGAGCCGAACAGCGCCAGAATCAGGATCCACAGCAGCATGGACCCCTCGTGGTTGCCCCACACGCCGGTGATCTTGTAGAGCATCGGCTTCAGCGAATGGGAGTTCTCCACCACGTTGACGACCGAGAAATCGGAAGTGACGTAGGCGTGGGTCAGTGCGGAGAAGGAGAACACCACGAGGGTCAGCTGCACCATGGCGGCGGGCCGCGCCAGCGCCATCCAGGCGGCATCGCCGCGCGCCGCGCCGATCATCGGCAGGCTGCCCTGGATCAGCGCCGCGGCCAGCGCGAGGATCAGGGCGAAGTGGCCCAGCTCGACGATCACCGGTCGCCTCCCGTTCCCTCACCCTGCCACTGGCCGGACTCCTTGAGGGCGTCGACCACCTCGCGCGGCAGGTAGTTCTCGTCGTGCTTGGCCAGCACTTCGCGGGCGACGAAGGTGCCGTCGGAACCCATCTTGCCGACGGTGATCACGCCCTGCCCTTCGCGGAACAGGTCGGGCAGGATGCCCTGATAGGTCACCGGCACCGACTGCGCCCCGTCGGTGATGCGGAAGTTGACGCTGAGGCCGTCGGAGGCGCGCAGCACCGTGCCTTCCTCGACCAGGCCGCCGAGGCGGATGCCGCGCTCCGGCGGCGGCGGCTCGGCGAGCAGCTGGCTCGGGCTCTGGAACAGGTCGAGGCTGTCGTCGAGGGCGGTGAGAACCAGTGCGGTGGCGCCGCCGAAGACCAGCAGTGCCGCCACGACAATGTAAAGCCTGCGGCGTTTGCGCGTCATGAAGGCACCTCGCCGGTTTCAGTGGGGCTGACAGGGGCGGCCGCCGGCGCCGCCGCCCGGCGGCGGCGCTGGGCGCCCTGGGCCTCGAGTTCTGCCAGGCGGCGCTGGCGGTCGCGCAGCTGCCGCAGGGTGGCGATCAGCAGGCCGGCCATGACCGCCGCCGTCAGGCCCAGGGAAGGCCAGACAAAGGCCGCGTAGCCGCCCATCTCGAAGAAAGTCGTAATCTCCTCCATCCTTCTTTCCAGCCCTCTTCAGGCTTTCAGCCGCTGCCGGCGGCCTTGGTCAGGGGCGATCTCGTCGCAGCGCAAATCTAGGCGCTCAGCCCCCGGGCGTCAGTTACATTTGCGTGAGTGCGGCCAATCTGCGCGGGATCCGCCCCAGCCCGCGCGGGCGCTCAACTCCCTTTCACAATCGCCAGATCGAGGGCCCGCAGGCGCGCCGCGATCAGCTCGCTCTTGATGCGCAGCAGAACCACCGTGACGTAGTAGAGCTTGAAGCCGACCGCCAGAATCAGCAGCGGCCACAGCATCGAGGGATGAATCGACGGGCCGTCGAGCCGAATCACGCTGGCCGGCTGGTGCAGCGTGGACCACCAGTCCACGGAAAACTTGATGATCGGGATATTGACCACCCCGACCAGCGCGAGGATCGCAGCGGCACGGTAGCCGCGCTGGCTGTCCTCGAAGGCGTTCATCAGCGCCATGTGGCCGAGGTAGAGGAAGAACAGGATCAGCATGGAGGTGAGGCGGCCGTCCCACTCCCACCAGGTGCCCCACATGGGCCGACCCCAGAGCGAGCCGGTGACCAGGGTCAGGAAGGCGAAGCCGGCGCCGATCGGCGAGGAGGCCTTGGCCGCCAGGTCCGCCAGGGGGTGGCGCCAGATCAGCGCCACGGCACTGGCCACGGCGATGGCCACATAGATGAACATCGCCATCCAGGCCGAGGGCACGTGGACGTACATGATGCGCACGCTCTCGCCCTGCTGGTAGTCGGCCGGGGCAACGAAGAGCGCCAGATAGAGACCCGCCGCCAGCGCCGCCACGCAGGTGACCGCCGCGAAGGGCAGAATCCTGTCGGCGAGGCGGGTGAAGCGGGCCGGATTTGCGAAACGATGCATGCTGCAATCCTAGAGGTTCTCTCTATCTAGTGCCTTGAGCCAAGTCATGCCAACCCCGGAAAAATCGCCAGCAGGCCGGCGCCTGCTAGGACCGAAGTCCCCGCCCATTCAGGGACCTATTCCAGAGCCTGGCGCAGCGCCGCGGCGCCGGCCAGCGGCGTGATCACCAGCATGACCAGCAGCACCGCGCCGAGCAGCAGCAAGTGCGGGCGCGCGGCAAAGCCCTGGATGGCTGCGTCGGTGGCACCGACCCCGAAGATCAGCGCCGGGATGTAGAGGGGCAGCACCAGCAGGGGGATCAGCACCCCGCCGCGCCGCGCGCCAAGGGTCAGCGCCGCGCCGACGGCGCCGATCAGGCTGAGGCTGGGGGTGCCGAGCAGCATGGCGAGCAGCAGCACGCCGAGCCCTTCGGCCTCCATGTTGAACAGCACGGCCAGCAGCGGCGCCGCAGCGATCAGCGGCAGCCCACTGGTGAGCCAGTGGGACAGCACCTTGCCGAGCACCGCCAGCTCCAGCGGCAGGGGCGAGAGCAGCAGCTGTTCCAGGCTGCCGTCCTCGAAGTCGGCAAGGAACAGGCGCTCCAGCGACAGCAGCACCGCGAGCAGGGCGACGACCCAGATGATGCCCGGGGCGATGCGTGCCAGCAGGTTGGGCTCCGGGCCCACGCCGAAGGGAAAGAGCGCCGCCGTCAGCACGAAGAACAGCACCGCCAGCCAAGCCTCGGCGCGCTGACGCAGGGCAAGGCGTAGGTCGCGCGCGACGATGAGGATAAAGCCTTTCACTCCGACTCCTCCGGCTACCAGACCATTTCCGGCAGGGGCGGCGGCGTCAGGGAGGCCAGCGAGAGCGGCTGGGGATCCTTGAGATCGAGCGCGGTATGGGTCGCCACCACGACCCGCCCGCCGCCGGCGCGGTGCTCGGCGATGGCCGCCGCCAGGCGGCCGACGGAGGCGTGGTCGAGCCCCACCGAGGGCTCGTCGAGCAGCCAGAGCTCCGCCGGGGAGGCGATCAGGCGGGCCAGAGCCAGACGGCGGCGCTGGCCGGCCGACAGCAGGCGCCCCGGCACCTCCGCCAGATCGGTCAGGGCAAAGCGCTCCAGGGCCGCCGCCAGGGCGGCTGTCTTGGATTCCGCCGAGCCGCCGCGCAGATCGGCCCAGAAGCG
>JBFGUI010000079.1:0-15483 GCA_041565695.1 Kiloniellaceae bacterium | reverse complement strand
GTTGAGCGAGGGGTCGAGCCGCCGGCTCACGCCCTCGGCCATCAGCATGTTCTTCTGCAGCAGCAGCAACTGCGGCTGCACCGGCAGCTCGAAGGACTCGGTGAGGCGCAGCAGCTGCGCCAGCAGCCGCGCGAAGGAGATCTCGTTGAGCGGCCGCCCGGCGATCGGCTCGCAGACCGAGCGCAGCGCCTGGGCGAAGACGTCCAGAGCGTGGCTGTGCGGATGGCTCTGGGGCAGGTAGCCGGCTTCCATGTAGACCGCGGCCAGGCGGTGGTAGTCGCCCTCCAGGGTGGCGATCAGCATGTCCGCCAGGTGGCGGCGGGTGCGCCAGTCGAGGCGCCCCATGATGCCGAAGTCGACGGCCAGGATGTTGCCCTCGGTGTCGACCCACATGTTGCCCGGGTGCTGGTCGCCGTGGAAAAAGCCGTCGCGGAACACCTGGTTGAAGAAGATGCCGGCAGCCTTGGTCAGCACCGCCTGCAGGTCGTGGCCGGCGGCGAGCAGGGCCGCGCGGTCGTCCATGGAAATGCCGTCGACCAGCGACATGGTCAGGACGCGGCGCGAAGAGCGCTGCCAGTCGATCTCGGGCACGTTGTAGGTCGGGTCGTCGGCGAAGTTCTCCGCCAGCTCGGAGGCCGCGGCGCCTTCCATGCGCAGGTCCATCTCCAGGCGCACGGTGTTCTCGAAGACGCGCACCGCCTCGACCGGGCGGAAGCGGCGCAGCTTGGGCTGGGCGCGCTCGACCCACTCGGCCAGCCAGTAGAAGAACTCGAGGTCGCGGTCGAAGGCCTTCTCGATGCCGGGGCGCAGGATCTTGACCGCCACGCTGCGCGTCGGCGCGTTGCGGCCCTGTGCCGCTCCGCCGCTCTCCCCTTCCGCTTCGCCGTCGCTGCTGGGCTCGGGGTCCACGGCGACAGTGGCGTGATGCACCTGGGCGATGGAGGCGGCGGAGACCGGCGCCGACTCGAAGGTGAGAAACAGCTCCTCGACCGGCCGGCCCAGCTCCTGCTCGATGATGCGCTGGGCCTCGGCGCCGTCGAAGGGCGGCAGGTGGTCCTGCAGCTCGGCCAGGTCGAGCGCCACCTGCTCGCCCAGCAGGTCGGCGCGGGTCGAGAGCATCTGGCCCAGCTTGATGAAGCTGGGGCCCATCTCGGTCAGCGCGCGGGCCAGCTTCTGGCCCGGCCGGCCCGCCACCTCGCGGCGCGAGACGCGCCGGGCGATCCACAGCAGGCCGGGGGCCATGCCGACCTCTTCCAGCGGCGCCAGGGCGTCGTGGCGCGCCAGGGTGCGGGCGATGCGCTGGAAGCGCAGCAGGGACCGGAGCGTGCGGAGCATCGGCGTCTTCGGGTTAAATGCGCCAGCCGGAGTGCAGCGCCGCGATGCCGCCGGAGAGGTTGCGGTAGCGCACCTGCGCCAGCCCCGCCGCGCCCATCAGCGCGGCCAGCTCCTCCTGCGGCGGGAAGCGGCGGATCGACTCCGCCAGATAGAGATAGGATTCACGGTCGCCGGCGACGGCGGCGCCCATGGCGGGCAACACCTTGAAGGAGTACCGCTCGTAGAGTTCGGCGAAGACCGGCACCACCACCCGGCTGAACTCAAGGCAGAGAAAGCGGCCGCCGGGCTTCAGCACGCGGCGCGCCTCGGCCAGGGCGCGGTCGATGTGGGTCACGTTCCGGAGGCCGAAGGCGATGGTGTAGGCGGTGACCGAGCGGTCGGGCAGCGGCAGCCGCTCGGCGTCGCCGCAGACCCAGAAGACGCCCTTCAGGGTGCCGCGGTCGATGGCGCGGTCGCGGCCGACCGCCAGCATGTCGGCGGTCAGGTCGCAGACGATGACCTGCCCCGCGCCGCCCGCAGCTCCTTGGCCGTGGCCCTGCGCTTCCAGGCGGTCGAGCACGCGAAAAGCGATGTCCCCGGTGCCGCCGGCGGTGTCGAGCAGCCGGATGCCGGGGCGCGGGTTCAGCCAGTCCACCATGGCCGCCTTCCACAGCCGGTGGACGCCGCCGGACATCAGGTCGTTCATCAGGTCGTAGCGCGAGGCGACCGATTCGAAGACGCCGCGCACCAGAGAGGGCTTTTCGTTCTCCGCGACGTCGCGGAAGCCGAAATGGGTGCGCCCGGCCTGCGAGGCGGCGGCCTCGGGGGGGTCCTTTTCCGGCGGTTCGGGGGTCTGCGGTGCGGTCATCGCGCGGACCATAGCGCGCGCGGCGGCGGCGCGCTACTCTGCGCGCCGTTTCGTCGCGTCCCCCGTTTTCTGCCTGGAACCTTCTCCGCAAGATGCCGGAACTGCCCGAAGTCGAAACCGTGGTGCGCGGCCTGCGCCCCAAGCTGGAAGGCCACCGCCTGCAGCGGGTCGAGCAGCGCCGCGCCGACCTGCGCTTTCCCCTGCCCGAAGGCTTCGCCCGGCGCCTTACTGGCCGCCGGGTGGAGCGTATCCTGAGGCGGGCCAAGTACATGCTGCTGCACCTGGACGACGGCCAGGTGCTGCTCTGCCACCTCGGCATGTCCGGGCGCATGCTGATCATGGAAACCCGGCCGGGCGGCCGCCGGCCTGCCTTGCAGCGCCACGACCATGTGATCTTCACCACCGAGGCGGGCACCGAGATCCGCTTCAACGACACGCGGCGCTTCGGGATCATGGACCTGCTGCCGGCTGCGGCGCTGCAGGACCACCCGCTGCTGCGCGATCTCGGGCCGGAGCCCTTGGGCAACGATTTCAACGGCCCCGGCCTCGCGGCTGCCCTGAAAGGCAAACGAACGCCCATAAAGTCCGCATTGCTGGACCAGCGCGTCGTCGCCGGGCTGGGCAACATCTATGTCTGCGAGGCGCTCTACTTCGCCGGCCTGTCGCCGCGCCGGCAGGCCTACACGGTGCAGGGCGGACGCGCCGAGAAACTCGCGGCGGCGGTGCGCCAGGTGCTGACCCGGGCGATCGAGGCCGGCGGCTCGTCCCTGCGTGATTACGTGCAGGCCGACGGCGAGCTCGGCTATTTCCAGCACGAGTGGGCCGTCTACGGGCGCGAGGGCGCGGCCTGCAAGTGCTGCGGCGCTGCGATCCGCCGCCTGGTGCAGGGCGGCCGCTCGACCTTCTACTGCCCGCGCTGCCAGCGCTGAACCTGCAATGGCGCGCGGAAGAGCCGCGCGGGAGGGCCGCGCGGGAGGATTGTGTTTTCTTGTCGGCGGCGCTGGGGTAGGTAACCGCCATGCTTCGCGCGCTGCTGCACCGCTGCCTAGTGATCTGCGTCCTCGCCGCCGGCCTGCTCGGGGCCGCCGGCCCGCTCGCGGCCGCCGAAGGCTATCTGGCGGGCATCCCCGACCTGCCGCTCATGCCCGGGCTGCAGGAGGTGCCGGACAGCGGCTTGATATTCGACAAGCCGGAAGGCCATATCGTCGAGGCCTACGCGGCCGGCGCGGCGACGCCGCAGGCGGTGACGGCCTTCTATGACGAGACGCTGCCGCAGCTCGGCTGGCGGCGCGAGAAGCCGGGCGCCTATCTGCGCGAGGGCGAGCGCCTCAGCCTCGAGCTCGCGCGCAGCGCCGCAGGCGTTACCGTTCTGTTCAGGCTGTCGCCGCAATAGCGGCGGCAGCAGCGCGGCTTGGCGCACAACCATGAGACAAGATGGCAGGCAAGAAGGATAAAGCCATGAGCTACGAGAACATCATCGTCGAAAAGGAAGACGGCGTCGGGGTCATCACGCTCAACCGCCCCAAGGCGCTGAACGCCCTCTGCAAGGCGCTGATCGAGGAGCTCGAAGCCGCGCTCGACGACCTGGAAGGCGACGATGCCATCGGCTGCATCCTGATCACCGGCTCCGAGAAGGCCTTCGCTGCCGGCGCCGACATCAAGGAGATGAAGGACAAGACCTACCAGCAGGCCTATGCCGAGGATTTTATCACCGAGGGCTGGGAGCGACTCGCCACGACCCGCAAGCCGGTCATTGCCGCCGTCGCCGGCTATGCGCTCGGCGGTGGCTGCGAGATCGCCATGATGTGTGACTTCATTCTTGCCGCCGACACGGCGAAGTTCGGCCAGCCGGAGATCACCATCGGCACCATCCCCGGCTCCGGCGGCACACAGCGCCTGACCCGCTTCGTCGGCAAGTCGAAGGCCATGGAGCTCTGCCTGACCGGTCGCATGATGGATGCCGAGGAGGCCGAGCGGGCCGGACTGGTGGCGCGGGTGGTGCCGGCGGCTGAGCTGCGCGCCGAGGCCAAGAAGACCGCGGCCAAGATCGCCGGGCTGTCCCGCCCGGTGGTGATGATGGCCAAGGAGGCGGTCAACCGGGCCTACGAGACCACGCTGGCCGAGGGGATCAGGTTCGAGCGGCGGGTGTTCCACGCCACCTTCGCCCTGGACGACCAGAAGGAAGGCATGGCCGCGTTTGCCGAAAAGCGCGCGCCGGCCTGGAAGCACCGCTGAGCGGCCGGGTCCTTAACCTTGATTTGGCCCGCTTTTCAGGGGCTCAAAGGCCGCTTGACGAGGCCGGAAGCGGGGGCTATAACCCCGCCTTCCTCATGCACTGAGAACGACGTTTCAAGCCAATGGCACATCACAAGTCTGCCAAGAAGCGGATCCGCCGCAACGCCCGCCGCGAGGACATCAACCGCGCGCGGGTGGGCCGTATCCGTACCTTTGTGAAAGCGGTCGAGCTGGCGATTGCCGGCGGCGACAAGACGAAGGCCCAGGAGGCCCTGAAGGCCGCCCAGCCCGAGCTGGCCCGCGGCGTGCGCAGCGGGGTCATGCATCGCAACACCGTTGCGCGCAAGCTTTCGCGTCTTTCCGCACGCGTCAAAGCGATCGCCTGAGCCGCTTCTCCCGGAAAAAAGTCCGGGACATTTCGATGCCGCGCCTTCGACACTGAAGGCGCGGTTTTTCGTGTTTGTTGAATCCGCGCAACGCAATTCGACGAGTGTTTTTGACCGGCTCGCGTAGACGATTCCGGGGTGTTGCAGATCGGTTCGCGCCGCAAAAAAAATATCGTTCTCTTTTCGATCCGCTTGTCACCCGAAGTCTATGCGGGTACATTAACTCTATCGCGCTTGGGGGCTCTGAGTAAGAAATTCAAGGAAGAAACAAAATAAAACTTCGCGCCGACAAAGTAATTCTTGAAACGAATTATTGGACAAGCCGCAGGCGCGGAACGGGCTAGACGCTTCTCTAGGACGCCGTTGTTTTTTTCCGACCCGCCTGGCTCTTGGAGCCCTTCCCGAGCCGATCGCAGTAACAACTAATCGAGAAAGAGGTTGCTGGCCACGTCATGGACGATGCTTGTGCTTTCGCGGAGTTTTACCTCGGGCAATCGTGGTGTTTGGTCTGGGTCGCAAGGCACACGCCGCTTGGGGGGATAGTCTGAGATGGTTGGTAGTGATGGTGAGGCGACGGTCATCGAGCAATGGAGTCGTGTGCGCGGGCAGTTGCGTGCAGAGGTTGGTGAAGCGGCGTATCGTTCCTGGCTCAAGCCGCTGACTCTTGCCGGTTCGCGCAACGGCAAGCTGCGACTGGCGGTACCGACGCGTTTCATGCGTGACTGGGTGGCGAGCAACTACGCAGAACGCCTGCATACCTTGTGGCGTGAAGAAGATCCGGAGATCGCCGGTATCGAGATCGTCGTGCAGCCGCCGACGCGCCCGACTCCGAAACCCGGCGCCGGAATGTCGCTCTCCGCTGCGTCACTTCCCGGCGGCGAAGCACGCAGCGCGGCTGCGCAGGAAGCGCTGCACAACGGCAGGGTGGCAAGCGCAGCCGGAGAAGTGAAGCAAATGCCGCAGAACAAGGGCGTCAGCGTTACGGCGACGGCAACGACCGCGCCGCGCGAAGACATTTCCGCGCCGCTGGATCCGCGCTTTACCTTCGATAATTTCGTTGTCGGCAAGCCGAACGAACTGGCCTATGCCGCCGCGCGCCGAGTCGCCGAAGCGCCGACGGCGCCGTTCAATCCGCTGTTCCTTTACGGCGGTGTCGGCCTCGGCAAGACGCATCTCATGCACGCCATCGGACTGCACATCAAGAAGCAGTCGCCGGAGCGGCGCATCATTTATCTCTCCGCCGAAAAGTTCATGTATCAGTTCGTGCGCGCGCTGCGAACGAAGGACACCATGGCCTTCAAGGAACAGTTCCGCTCGGTCGACGTGCTGATGATCGACGACGTTCAGTTCATCGGCGGCCGCGAGGCGACGCAGGAGGAGTTCTTTCATACCTTCAACGCGCTGGTCGACTCGAACCGTCAGGTGATCATCTCCGCGGACAAGAGCCCGAGCGACCTGGAGGGCGTCGAGGAGCGCATGCGTTCGCGTCTCGGCTGGGGGCTGGTGGCCGACATTCACCCGACCACCTACGAGCTGCGCCTCGGTATCCTGCAGGCCAAGGCGGAACAGTCGAGCGCCGATATCCCGGTGAAGGTTCTGGAGTTCCTGGCCCACAAGATCACCTCCAACGTGCGCGAGCTGGAGGGGGCGCTGAACCGCATCATGGCCCACGCCACCCTGGTCGGCCGGCCGATCACCCTGGAGAGCACCCAGGAGGTGCTGCACGACCTGCTGCGGGCCAACGACCGCCGGGTCACGATCGAGGAGATCCAGAAGCGGGTTTCGGCGCACTTCAACGTCCGCATCGCCGACATGCATTCGGCCCGTCGGGCCCGGGCCGTGGCCCGGCCGCGCCAGGTGGCCATGTACCTCTCCAAGCAGCTGACCTCCCGCTCGCTGCCGGAAATCGGCCGCAAGTTCGGGGGGCGGGACCACACCACGGTGATGCACGCCGTGCGCAAGGTCGAGGAGCTGAAGGCGACCGATTCCAGCTTCGCCGAAGACGTCGAGCTGCTGCGGCGCATGCTGGAGGCCTGAACGGGACCGAAAAGGCGGCTTTTCCCGCCTTCCGGCCCGCCGGGCGGACGGGAAAAGCCAGCCAAAAGAATCGCTTAGCAGGTGCACCAGCGGTCCCCGGGCCAGGGGGTCGCTGAGGCGCCCCAAGTGCGCTTAAAGCTTACGTTTTCGCCCTTCCATGCTATACTTCGCGACCGCGCTGCGGGGCCGCATTTCGGGGCCCCGCGCGCGCGGTGCCGATGGGTCCTGAAATTGCCGCCGGCGGCTGGCGCGCCGCGGTGAAGGCCGGGGCCGCGCGGGTCCCGATCAGGGACCCCACATCACTCGCGTAGACAAAAGGACCTGCGTACTGGAAGGGGCCGCTGCGGCCCCCCCCGAGGCACCCAAGAGAACGACCAACATCAACGCCCGAAGGCCAAGCGTCCCATCATGAAGTTGACCATTGAACGCGCTGCGCTCCTCAAGTCGCTCACGCACGTGCAGAGCGTCGTCGAGCGCCGCAACACCATCCCCATCCTCTCCAACGTCCTGATCGAGGCCGACGGCGCCGCGCTGTCGCTGACCGCCACGGACATGGATCTGACGGTGATCGACAAGATCGCCGCCGACGTCAGCCAGTCCGGCGCCACCACGGCACCGGCCCATACGCTCTACGATATCGTCCGCAAGCTGCCCGAGGGCGCTCAGGTCGAGATCGAGGCCGGCGGCGAGGATCAGCGCCTGAAGCTGCAGGCGGGGCGCTCCGTCTTTACCCTGGCGACCCTGCCGCGCGAGGACTTCCCGGCGACCTCCGGCGACGACCTGCCGCAGCGCTTCACCCTGCAGGCCGGCGAGTTGAAGACGCTCATCGATCGCACGCGCTTCGCGATCTCCACCGAGGAGACGCGGTATTATTTGAACGGAATCTTCCTGCACGCCGCGCAGAGCGACAGCATGGCGGTGCTGCGTGCCGTGGCGACCGACGGCCACCGCCTGGCGCGGGTCGAGATGCCGCTGCCCGACGCGGCCAAGGACATGCCGGGGGTAATCGTGCCGCGCAAGACCGTCGGCGAACTGCGCCGCCTCGTCGAGGGCGTCGACGACCCGGTGGAGATCGCGCTTTCCGACACCAAGATCCGTTTCGCCTTCGGCTCCACCGTACTGACTTCCAAGCTGATCGACGGCACCTTCCCGGACTACGAGCGGGTCATCCCCGCCGGTAACGACAAGGTGCTGGAAGTGGACTGCAAGTCCTTCGCCGAGGCCGTTGACCGCGTGTCGACCATTTCCTCGGAAAAGAGCCGGGCGGTGAAGCTGGCGGTCCACGACGGCGCGCTGACGCTTTCGGCCAACAGCCCGGAGAACGGCACCGCCGTCGAGGAACTGGAGATCGACTACAACGGCGCCGGCATCGAGATCGGCTTCAATTCGCGCTACCTGCTGGACATCGCCCAGCAGATCGAGGGCGAGGCGGCGCAGTTCACCATGGCCGACCCCGCCTCGCCGACCATCGTGCGCGAGGTCGCCGACAGCAGCGCGCTCTACGTGCTGATGCCGATGCGGGTCTAAGGCCGAAAGGGGCGTGATGCAGATCCGGCGCAACAACGACCGTCGTTCCTCTTGCTGACCTCCGCCGCCCTCGGCGACACGGGGCCCGGCGCCTTGTCGCAAAGCAGACCGCAAACCGGAGCCTGGCTGAGCCGTCTGCTGGTGACGCGGTTCCGCAGCTACGCGCAGGCCGAGCTGCGCCTCGCCGCGGCGCCGGTGGTGCTGACCGGACCCAACGGGGCCGGCAAGACCAATCTTCTGGAGGCGATCTCCTTCCTGACGCCGGGGCGCGGCCTCAGGCGCGCGCGGCTCAGCGAGATCGACCGGCGCCTGCCCGGGGCGCCGGCGGCAGAGACCGCCCCCTGGGCGGTGGCGGCCACCGTGATGACGCCGCAGGGCCCGCGTGACCTGGGCAGCGGCCGCGATCCGGCACAGGACGGCGCCGCCGCGCGCGAGCGCCGGCTGGTGCGGGTCGACGGCACGGCGGCGCGCGGCCAGCAGGCGCTGGCCGAGGTGCTCGCTGTGGTCTGGCTCACGCCGCAGATGGACGGCCTGTTCCGCGAGGGCGCCGGCGGCCGGCGGCGCTTCCTGGACCGCCTCGTCTACGGCTTCGATCCGGAGCATTCGGCGCGCTGCAACGCCTATGAGCATGCACTGCGCGAGCGAGCCCGCCTGCTGAAGAGTGGCCGCGGCGACGCCGCCTGGCTGGTCTCGCTGGAAGAATCCATGGCCACGCGCGGCGTCGCCATCGCCGCCGCCCGGCTCGACATGGTCGAACGTCTGCAGCAGGCCTGTGACGGCGCGGAGGGCCCCTTTCCCAAGGTGGTGCTGGGGCTCGACGGTGCGGTCGAGGACTGGCTGCGCGACGGCCCGGCGCTGGCCGCCGAGGACCGCCTGCGCGAGGGCCTCGCCGCCAGCCGGCGCCAGGACGCCGAGGCCGGCGGCGCCGGCCTCGGCCCCCACCGCAGCGACCTGACGGCGGTCCACCAGGCCAAGGGCGTGGCCGCGGAGCTCTGCTCCACCGGCGAGCAGAAGGCGCTGCTCATCGCCATCCTCATGGCCCACGCCCGCCTGCTGACGCTGGAGCGCGGGGCCGCCCCGCTGCTGCTGCTGGACGAAGTGGCCGCGCATCTCGACAGCGCCCGGCGGGCCGCGCTCTACGAGGAGATCCTCGGCCTCGGCGTGCAGGCCTGGCTGACCGGCACCGATGCGGCCGATTTCGCCGGGCTGGTGGAGCGGGCCCAGTTCTTTGCGGTTAACGACGGCACGATCCGACCCGCGGAGAGCTGACGCTCTCCGGCGCGCGGGTCCCCGACAAGCGACACTTGAAGAAGCGACATCAGGTTTCTTATGAGCAACGACGAAAAGCCCACTGAATCCGAAGGCAAAGCGCGCAGCGATGCCGTCTATGGTGCGGAATCCATCAAGGTGCTGCGCGGCCTGGAGGCCGTGCGCAAGCGCCCGGGCATGTACATCGGCGACACCGACGACGGCTCGGGCCTGCACCACATGGTCTACGAGGTGGTCGACAACGCCATCGACGAGGCCCTGGCCGGCTACTGCGATACCGTGTCGGTGACCCTGAACGGCGACGGCTCGGTCACCGTCGTCGACAACGGCCGCGGCATTCCCGTCGATATCCACACCGAAGAGGGCGTTTCGGCGGCCGAGGTCATCATGACCCAGCTGCACGCCGGCGGAAAGTTCGACCAGAACTCCTACAAGGTCTCGGGCGGCCTTCACGGGGTCGGCGTGTCCGTGGTCAACGCGCTCAGCGAATGGCTGGAGTTGACCATCTGGCGCGACGGCAAGGAACACTGGATGCGCTTCGTCAACGGCGATGCGGAAGCGCCGTTGGCGGTGCGCGGGCCGGCGGAAGGCAAGAGCGGCACGCAGGTCACCTTCCTGCCCTCGTCGAAGATCTTCACCATGACGGAGTACGATTTCCCGACGTTGGAGCACCGCCTGCGCGAGCTGGGCTTCCTCAATTCCGGCGTGCGCATGACGCTGACCGACGCGCGCAGCGCCGAATCCAAGGAGGTCGAGCTGCACTACGAGGGCGGCCTGGTCGCTTTCGTCAACTATCTCGACCGCACCAAGACCGCGCTGATTGAGCCGCCGATCACCCTGTCGGCGGAGCGCGAAGGCGTCACCGTGGAGGCCGCCATGCAGTGGACCGACAGCTACCACGAGACGGTGCTCTGCTTCACCAACAACATCCCGCAGCGCGACGGCGGCACGCACCTGGCCGGTTTCCGCGCCGCCCTGACGCGGCAGATCAACAACTACGCGACCGCTAGCGGCCTGTTGAAGAAGGAAAAAGTCTCGCTGACCGGCGACGATGCGCGCGAAGGGCTGACCTGCGTGCTCTCGGTCAAGGTGCCGGATCCGAAGTTCTCCAGCCAGACCAAGGACAAGCTGGTATCCTCCGAGGTGCGCCCGATCGTCGAATCGGTGGTCAACGAGCGCCTCGACCAGTTCTTCGAGGAGCACCCGCAGGAAGCCCGGCGCATCGTCGGCAAGGTGGTGGAGGCCGCGGCGGCTCGCGAGGCCGCGCGCAAGGCGCGCGAGCTGACCCGGCGCAAGGGCGCGCTCGACGTGTCCTCGCTGCCCGGCAAGCTGGCCGACTGCCAGGAGCGCGATCCGGCCAAGTCGGAGCTCTTCATCGTCGAGGGCGATTCGGCCGGCGGCTCGGCCAAGCAGGGCCGTGACCGCAAGAACCAGGCGATCCTGCCGCTGCGCGGCAAGATCCTCAACGTCGAGCGGGCCCGCTTCGACAAGATGCTGTCCTCGCAGGAGATCGGCACGCTGATCACCGCGCTCGGCACCGGCATCGGCCGCGACGAGTTCAACATCGACAAGCTGCGCTACCACAAGATCATCATCATGACGGACGCCGATGTGGACGGCAGCCACATCCGCACCCTGCTGCTCACCTTCTTCTTCCGGCAGATGCCGGAACTGATTGAGCGCGGCCACCTCTATATCGCCCAGCCGCCGCTGTACCGCGCCAAGCGCGGCGAATCGCTCAACTACCTCAAGGGCGACCGCGAGATGGAGGAGTACCTCATCGACTCCGGCCTCAAGGATGCCCTGCTGGTGCTGCCCGACGAGGGGCAGATGGCCGGCGAGGACCTGCGCCGGCTGGTGCAGCGCGCGCTGCGGGCCCGCCACCTGATGGAACCGCTGATCCGCAAGGTCGGCAACGCCGACGTGGTCGAGCAGGCGGCGATCGCCGGCGTGCTGAGCCCCGATATCCTGTCCGACGACGCCCAGGCGCGCGAGGCGGCGGCCTATATCGCCACGCGCCTCGACCTGCTGGCGCCCGAGCACGAGCGCGGCTGGCAAGGCTCGTCCCTGCCCGACGGCGGTCTCAGCTTCACCCGCGTGCTGCGCGGCGTCACCGAACAGCGCGTGATCGACGGACCGCTGATCCGCGCCAGCGAGGCGCGCCGGCTCGACGAGATGGCGTCCGAGCTGCAGGCGGCCTATGCCCACCACGGCGAGCTGACGGCCAAGGACAAGACCTACCGCATCACCGGCCCGATCGGCCTGGTGAGCGCCATCTTCGAGCTCGGCCGCAAGGGCGTCAGCGTCGCGCGCTACAAGGGTCTCGGCGAGATGAACCCGGAGCAGCTCTGGGAGACCACCCTCGATCCGAACATGCGCGCGCTGCTGCAGGTCAAGGTGGCGCACGCCGACGATGCCGAGGACGTGTTCTCCACCCTGATGGGCGACGTGGTGGAGCCGCGCCGCGACTTCATACAGCAGCATGCGCTGGAAGTCGCCAATCTCGACGTGTGAGGCGCGGCGCAGCGCGCCCTTGGATGGTGATCGCCTGAGCGCTGCCTTAAGAATGCCACGATGCCGGGATAGCGGATTCCTGGTGCCGACTCTCGAATCTGTCTAACAATAGGACCATGGCCGAGAAGCATCGCTCCGCCAGCAAGCGCCCTAAAAAGAAAGCGAACGGCACGAAGGGCCGCAGCACCACCGCCCGGCGGACCGGCAAGGGCGCGCGGGGCCGTCAGGCCGTGCGCGCGGCGGGCCTGCTGCGCCGCGTGGTAACCTGGTCGCTGGTGGCGGCGATCTGGTGCGCCGTTGTCGTGACCGGGGTGCTGGCCTGGTACGCCTACGACCTGCCGGACATCGGCGAGATCGAAAAGATGACGCGGCGGCCCAACGTCACCCTGGTGGCCGCCGACGGCACACGGCTCGCCTCCTTCGGCGACCGTTTCGGGGCGACGCGCAGCCTGCAGGAACTGCCGCCGCACCTGCCGCGCGCGGTCATCGCGGTGGAGGACCGGCGCTTCTACGACCACGGCGGCATCGACTTTCGCGGGCTGCTGCGCGCGGTCTACGTGAACCTGCGCGAGGGCCGCATCTCCCAGGGCGGCTCGACCCTGACGCAGCAGCTCGCCAAGAATCTGTTCCTGACTTCCGACCGCACCTTCAAGCGCAAGATCCAGGAAGTCATGCTGGCCTATTGGCTGGAGCACCGCTTCACCAAGGACCAGATCCTCACCATCTACCTGAACCGGGTCTACCTCGGCGCCGGGACCTACGGCGTCGACGCCGCCGCGCGCCACTACTTCGGCAAGCCGGCAACCCGCGTGACGCTCTACGAGGCGGCGCTGCTGGCGGGGCTCCTGAAGGCGCCCTCGCGCCTCAACCCGACGCGCGATCCCGCCGGCGCCGACCAGCGCGCCGCGCTGGTGCTGCAGACCATGATCGAGGCCGGCTTCATCACCGAGGCCGAGGCCCTTGCCGCGCAGCAGCAGAAGTCGCCGACACGGGTCGCCCGCGACGACATCGCGCCTTACTTCGCCGACTGGATCCTGGCGCAGGTGCGCGACTACCTGGGCGGCATCGAAACCGACATCCGCGTGGTCACCACCCTCGATCCTTCCCTGCAGCGCATCGCCAACGAGGAGCTCGACGCGACCCTCGAGGCCGAGGGCAGCGCCCGCCAGGCCGGCCAGGCGGCGCTGGTCAGCCTGGCGCCGGACGGCGCGGTGCGCGCCATGGTCGGCGGGCGCGACTACGCGGAAAGCCAGTTCAACCGCGTCACCCAGGCGCTGCGCCAGCCGGGCTCGGCCTTCAAGGCCTTCGTCTATCTGGCCGGGCTGGAGGCGGGCCTGACGCCGGACAGCACCGTGAAGGATGCCCCGGTCCGGGTCGGCGACTGGACGCCCGGCAACTACGGCGACCGCTACTACGGCGAGGTCACCCTGCGCGAATCCTTTGCCCGCTCGATGAACTCGGTGGCGGTGCGCGTAACCCAGCAGGTCGGCCCCAGGACGGTGGTGGCCACGGCCCAGCGCCTCGGCATCACCAGCGAGCTCCGGCCGACCGGCGGCATCGCGCTGGGCGCCTCGGAGGTCACCCTGCTGGAGCTGACCGGCGCCTACGCCGTATTCGCCAACCAGGGGCGCCACGTCACGCCCTACGGCATCACCGAGATCCGCGACGTGGAGGGCCGGCTGCTGTTTCAGCGCGATTCCCGGCCGGGCGATACCGTGGTCGCGGCCAAGCACCTGGCGCAGATGTCCAGCATGATGTCCGCCACCGTGATCTGGGGCACCGGCAAGGCGGCGCAGCCGGGCCGCGCGGCGGCCGGCAAGACCGGCACCAGCCAGGACTTCCGCGACGCCTGGTTCGTCGGATACACCGCGGAACTGGTCACCGGCGTGTGGTTCGGCAACGACGATTCCACGCCGATGGACAGGGTGACCGGCGGCGCACTGCCGGCGCGCCTGTGGGGCCGGGTCATGAAGCGCGGGCTCGACGGGCTGCCGCAGCGCCCGCTGCCCGGCGGCGGCGCCGTCATCGCCCAGACCGCCCAGGACGACAGCATCGGCGGCTTCATCGGCCGCATCCTCAAGGGCCTGACCGCCGAGCAGCCGGCCGCGGCGCAGCGCCCGGCGACCCAGAACCGCCCGGCGGCGGGCCGGTCGAGCCAAGAGCCCTTCTGGCAGCGCGAAAGCCAGCGGGACTGAAGCGCAGTCGGGGCGTCAGTCGGCGGGCTGCCGCGGCGCCGGGTGCACGACGAGCCAGTAGGAGAGCGCGCCGCCGAGGGCGACCAGGGCGATGGCCGCCATCATGGCGAAGGCCGATTCGCCGCTGCCGTGGCCGACGGCGATGCCGATCAGCGCGGCCAGACCCATCTGGAAGAATCCGAGCAGGGCCGAGGCCGAGCCGGCCGCGCGCGGGAAGGGCCCGATGGCGCCGGCCTGGGCGTTGGGCATGGCAAGGCCGGTGCCGAGCATGAAGACCACCACCGGCAGCACGATCCCGGCCAGCGTGACGCCGTCCAGCAGCAGCAGCCCGAGCCCGGCGGCGCCGCCGGCGACCTGCACGGCGGTGCCGAGCTGGACCATGCGCTCCAGGCCGAGTGCCAGGGTCAGACGGCCCGACAGGAAGGTGCCGGCCATGTAGCCGACGACGATGGCGGCAAAGCAGAAGCCGTAGATGTCGGGGCTGAGGCCGAGCAGGCCGATCAGCACGAAGGCGGAGCCGGAGATGAAGGAAAAGATGCCGGCATAGGTGCAGGCGGTGACCAGCACGTAGCCGATGTAGCTGCGGTGGCGCAGCAGGCCGAGGTAGGTGGCGAGCAGGTGCCCCGGCCGCGTGGCGTCGGGGCTTTTCCACCGGTTGGTCTCCGGCAGGGTCACCAGGGCGCCGGCCAGGGTGGCCACGGCGAAGGCCGCCAGCGCCGCGAAGTTGGCGCGCCAGCCGAACCAGACCTCCAGGAAGCCGCCGAGGATCGGCCCGAAGGCCGGGGCGAGGGCCATGGCCATGCCCATGTAGGACAGCATGCGCGCGGCGCGCTCGCGCCCGTAGATGTCGCGCACCACCGCGCGGCCCAGCACCGGGCCGACGCAGGCGCCCAGGGCCTGGAGGAAGCGCGCCAGGATCAGCACCTCGATGCTGCCGGCGAAGGCGCAGACGATGGTGGCCAGCAGGTAGAGGGCCAGTCCGCCGAGGATCACCGGACGGCGCCCGAAGCGGTCCGACAGCGGTCCGTAGACCAGCTGGCTGACGGCAAAGCCGGCGAGGAACACCGAGAGGGTCAGCTGCACCTCCGCGTTGCTCACCCCGAAGGCGGCGCCGATCGCCGGCAGCGAGGGCAGGTAG